>CAXUBO010000023.1:25312-35397 GCA_964249345.1 uncultured Armatimonadales bacterium
TTTCTCTGGTACATCACGGAGGATAACCGTCTCAACGCCGTCTGGGACCAAATGATTACTGACCCCAGAAACCAGGTCTTTCTCGAAACCAGGTCTTTCTCAGCGTCGTCTCCTTTTGGGAACTTATCATTAAATCCCGAACCGGGAAGCTGCCCCTGCCGGAAGCGCCGGAGGTTTATGTTCCAAGAAGGAGAGATCAGCACCGGATCATCTCTCTGTCCGTAGACGAACTTGATGTAGCTTATGTCGCGCAACTCCCTTCAATCCACAATGACCCGTTTGACCGACTTCTGATTGCACAGTCGCTTCGGCACGGTCTGACGCTTCTGACTGTGGACGCGAAAATCCGTGCATATCCGAACCTCTCTCTTTTATAGCCACTACCTCTTATGAGATACCTCCCAACACTTCTACTCACGCTGGCCCTGCTGCCGGCACCTTTGCCGGCGGCGAATATTACTGCCGGCAGCAAAAACGCGCCGACGCTCACCGAACCACTAAACCTGCTCAAGCCGCAGGCGAGCGGGGTGTACCAAGACGGCGCGGGGGCCGGCCACCCGTGGAGCGTCGGGCAGGCGCATGGGCTGACCTGGGACGGGACGCCGTATCTGCCGGTGGGGGCGCTGTTTGTTCCCGCTACCTGGATAGGGCTGCCGACGGACGACAACTGGGCCAAAGACAAGGCCGCTTTAGATTTGCTGGCGAAAAACGGCGTCCATGACGTGCTGCTGTCGGCGGGGACTTTGGGGCTGACCCATGCGTCGCCCGCCGCCGTGCAGCGGGTTTTCGACTACCTGGACGCGCACAATTTCCAGTATGGCCTGCGGATCGCGGACCAGCCGGAAGAAGCGCTGGCGGGGTACGTCGTCAAGCCCGCCGTGTATCGTAATCCGTCTCCCTCGACAAGCGGCCCGACACGCTTCAGCCACATTCCGGGGCTGGCAAGCGCGTTCTATCTGTTAGTGTCCACGCATGACGGAGAAATAGACGAAAGCGGCACGGCAAAGATCACCGGCAGCGACACGGCGGAAGTCTCACTGAAAGCGCAGAACACAGACGACGTGCTGCTGCTGTACCCCCAGCGGGTCTACGCGCCGGGAACGCCGGAAAGCCGCCTGCCGGACCTCTGGCAAGGCTACGACGAGTACCGCGACCGGGTGCTGGGCTTCTTCAGCCGGGTCAAGCTGGGGCCGGGATTCCGGTTCTTTTTGGACCCGCTGACGCCCCGGATTGGTTTTGCCGGGGAAGTAGACAACGTCGTTCCCACATCCGACGGGTATCGACTGGACTTCCAAGCCTGGCTGGGCAGGAAATACAACCACAATGTAGACGATTTGAACCGGGGGTGGGGCATTCGGGAACACGACCTGCCGGACTTTGCGGTCGCCTCGCGGTGCCTGCCGCTTTGGTCCGGCGCGAAAGGTGCGGCGGCAGTCTATGACCCGGTCAAAAAGGTGTCTTACGCCGTCTTAGATGAACATGGCATCGGCGGCCACCTTTGGAGCGATCTCGCACAGTTTCGCTTAGAATCAGTGCGCGGCTATATGAACGCTATGGCTGATGTCTTAAAACACGGCGTCGCCGATGTCCCGGTGCTGTATGCTTGGGGCGGCAGCAGCGGCCTGTTCACAAACACGCAGACGCGCAGCGGCTTTGACGGCCTCAGTATGGACAGCGCGGCGGCGGGTGTCTATGCCTTTGCCCAGGCGGAAGACACGCCCCGGACGACGTGGCTGATTTCCGGCGGCATGGACGCGGGCCAAGTTGGGCTAAACCAGGATTGGGACGCGCTGAAAGCCCTCGGCGCGAGAGGCTTCTTTGCATCTTCGGCAGCCACACCTGCCGATGCCCGGCGGCTCGGCGACTACGGCGTGGCGCTCTCGTTCCAGGCCCGCGACCTCACCAGCCGCCCACACATTTTGCCTTATCCTGCCGGAGCGCCCGGCGTTCGTGTCGGGGCCCGGCAGCTTGCGGACGGCGTCTGGTGGCTGCCCTCCTACCGGGCCGCTGCGCTGTTTCAAAACGGCGATGCGTTTACCCTCGGCCCGTCCCTGCGCGGCTACAAGCTGACGGACCCGGATGGCCTCCAGCCGCGCTTTGTGGTCTGGTCTCCCCACGGCGTCTCCGAAACCAGCTTCCCCTTTGCCAAAGACTCGCCGGTGCAGATCACCGACGCCAACGGCGTTCCAATCAAAGTTCAAAAGAAAAAAGACGGCTGGGTCGTGCCGATTGGCGCGGACCCAATCCTCCTGACGCATCTGACGACCGTGCCGCTGCCGACCAATGCCGCCGATGCCGCTGATGCCGAGGCCGTGCGCCTCCTGAAAATCGCCAAGCAGCAGGGACTGGCAACCGATTTGTACGAGCAGCAGTTGTTTCAAATCCGCAATACCATTCCGACGACGGCGCGGGACTCCGACCTGCGCTATGACCAGTTTGCCCGGCTCATCGGCACGCTGTCCCAGGTCTTGCAGCCGTTTGTCTGGATGGAAGCCGAAAGCGCGAGTTCTTATACGTTTGACTCCTTCGTGTCCGAGCCGGAAGCGTCCGGCGGCTCGTATCTGTCGCTTGACACCGACCGCCCTTCGCCTTCCGCCAGCGGCTACGAATCGGAATATGCGTTTAGCATCAACGCCGCCGGTTCCTATGAGTTCTGGGCGGCCAGCAGCCCGCTCGCTTCATCGTCGCCGTTCACCTACACGATTGATGACGGCGGCGCGAACTCGTCGGGCGACGCCCGCGCCGAGGGCGGCCTGTACGCCGGCAAGTTCGTTTGGAACCAGCTTGGCAGCGTGTCCCTTGCCCGTGGTCGCCACACGCTGACCCTCAATGTCACCGGCCCGCGCTCCTCCGACAACCGCTACGCGCTGTCTTTGGACGCTTTCTGCCTCAGCCGCGTCCCGTTCCACCCGAACGGAACCGAGATGCCCGCCATCGAGCTTCTCCCGCCGCCGGTGGAGCGCGACAAGCACGGCAAGCCGATCCAGAAAAAGGATGGCGACAAAGACAACGCCGCCTCCGACCTGCCGACCCCAGGGCCGGAGTAGTCGCATGAGAGGTACTGCCATGATTTCGTCGATGGAAGAATACCAAAGAACAAAAGAATATACGGACCGCCTTCAGCAGATTTTGCTGGGCCTTCGTGCAGCGCATTCCGCGCCTGAGTACGAAACCATGAGCAGAGCCTACTTGAAGGAACTCACAAGAGCGCAGCGGGAAACCGCTGTCTATCTGGCTGTGCCTACCACTTCTGGTGAGTCGAGCTGACCATGAGGCGGGTTCATTCTAGCTGGCATGAGGTTCGTATTATTAACGGGCGTGAGCGGCGTTTATGGTATATGAAGCATGGCTACTTGCAGACCCAGCACATCAATCGGTGCGCTTGCATTGGAACAAGGAAGCGTGAACGACATCGTTGGGAGTTGTTTCATCGGCTATTAGGCTGGGCGTCTCGGAGTGATGGGATTGTTGGCTACTCACGCCGCCAGGGCAATCGGAATGTTTGGGATTGTGCTTGGATGAGACCAAGACCAATAAAGAACCAGACTATCTACAAAATTATCAAAAAAAGCCGCTCGGTCAAGTGACCGAGCGGCTTTTGCATTCTTAGGTTTACCCTTCCAGCAGCAGGGCTTCGGGGTCTTCAATCAGGTCTTTGATCTTGACCAGGAAGCGCACGGCTTCGCCGCCGTCTACGATGCGGTGGTCATAAGACAGCGCGACGTACATCATCGGGCGGATAACGACTTCGCCGTTTAGCGCAATAGGCCGCTGCTCAATTTTGTGCAGGCCCAGAATGCCGACCTGGGGGCCGTTCAAAATCGGCGTGGACATCATGGAGCCGAAGATGCCGCCGTTGGTGATGGTGAACGTCCCGCCCTGAAGTTCCGGCAAAGTTAAAGAATTGTCGCGTGCGCGTTTGGCAAGGTCGGCAATCGCTTTTTCAATACCCGCAAAGGTCTTCTGGTCGGCGTCCCGGACCACGGGAACCACTAAGCCTTCGTCGGTGCCGACCGCGATGCCGATGTCGTAGTAGCCTTTTTTGACGATCTCTAGGCCCTGGATTTCGGCGTTCAGCAGGGGGAACGCTTTAAGTGCGCCGATGGCGGCTTTGGTGAAGAATGACATGAAGCCGAGGCCGATGCCGTTTTTTTCCTTGAACGTGTCCTTGCGCTTAGCCCGAATTGCCATCACGGCGGTCATGTCAATCTCGTTGAACGTCGTCAGCATTGCGGCAGAGTGCTGGGTTTCCACAAGCCGCGTGGCGATGGTCTGGCGGCGGCGCGTCATCCGAACGCGCTCTTCAGGCCGTCCGGCGGCGGTCGAAGCCGGGACAGGCGCAGGCTTGGGCGGCACCGGAACGGACGCAGGCGGCGCGGCAGTCGTCTTCGGAAGCGACGTGCCGTATTCGGCGGCGCGTTCTTCCTGACGCTCGGCGGCCTGCGCCGGGGCGGCCTGGCTGCTCTGGCCTAGATAACCTGTCACGTCGTCTTTCGTGATGCGTCCGCCGGGGCCGGTGCCTTTGACCTGCGACAAGTTAATTTTGGCTTCTTCGGCCAGCGCCTGAGCCAGCGGCGACGCGGCAGGAGCCGACACGCCGTTCTGCGCGGCTCCCGCGTTCTGCATGGCTCCTCCGTTATTGGGGGTGGGGGAAGCCTCTGCCGGTGCTTTGACGGCAGGGGCAGCGTCACCGATGACGGCTAGAACGTCGCCGACAGCCACGGTGTCGCCTTCGGCATGGGCAAAGCTTTGGATGACGCCTGCATTGTCGGCGGGGACTTCGACATTCACTTTGTCGGTTTCCAGCTCGGCGATGCCTTCGCCGGCAGCCACCGAATCCCCTTCTTTTTTCAGCCAGCGCAGAATGGTGGCTTCTGTGACCGACTCTCCCATCTGCGGGACACGGATTTCAGCGGGCATGGGCAGGTTCGCTCCTTTTCAAGTTATCGCCCTTCGATTTTGTGCCGTTCGAATTGGACTTCGGGACTTCACTGAGCGCGGCGGACAGCAGGCGGCCCTGCTCCACATCATGGCGGCGCTTCGAGCCTTCCGACGGGCTGGCAGATTTGGGCCGGCCTACATAGGTCAGCGCCACGCCCGGCGGCAGCGTCTCGCGAATGCGCGACGAGGCAAACACCCATGCCCCGGCATTGCGCGGCTCTTCCTGCATCCAGACGGCTTCTTTGAGGCTGGGGTACTGAGCAATCACTTCCCGCAGCTCCGGGTAGGGGAATGGGTAAAGCTCTTCAATTCGCACGGCGGCGATATGAGAAGCCGCCGCGTATTCTTCGCGGGCGACTAAGTCCGCATACACTTTGCCGGCGCAGAGGACAAGGCGCGTCACTTCAGATTTATTTCTGGAGCGCGGGTCATCCAAAACCGGCTGGAAATGGCCCTCGGACAGGTCCGACAGCGACGAGCCAACCGGCGGCTTGTCTACTTTCAGCAGACCTTTAGGCGTCATCAAAACGAGCGGACGCGGCGCGGCTTCCAGCAGCGCGGCCTGGCGGCGCAAAATGTGAAAATACTGAGCCGCCGTCGTGCAGTACGCAATCCGCATGTTGCCGTTCGCGGCAAGCTCTAGGTAACGCTCTAAACGGGCGGAAGAATGCTCCGGTCCCTGACCCTCATAGCCATGCGGCAGCAGCAGTACCAAAGACGGCGTCTGCGCCCATTTGGAATTGCCGGATGCAATAAACTGGTCAATAATCACCTGTGCGCCGTTGGCAAAGTCGCCGAACTGCGCTTCCCAGAACACCAAGCATCCGGCGGCGTGCATGGAGTAGCCGTACTCAAAGCCCAGCACGGCGTTCTCGGAAAGCGGGCTGTTGTAAACCGCAAACGACGCTTTGGCCTGGGGCAGCGACTGAAGCGGGCTGTACGTCTCGCCCGTCGTCGGGTCGTGCAGAACGAGATGCCGCTGGCTGAACGTCCCGGCCTGCGCGTCCTGCCCGGACAAGCGAATAGGGGTGCCGTCGGCCAAAATAGACGCAAACGCCAGCGCCTCGGCATGAGACCACCGAATACCGCCCTCGGCCGTGATGGCAGTCCGGCGCGGCTGAAGCGACAATCGTTCCAGCTTCGCGTTTGCCGTGAAGCCGTCCGGCCGGGCCAAGAGCGCGTCGTTGAGTGCAATCAGCTTATCGGCAGGAACATTGGTGCGGAACTGCTTGGCGACTTCGGCTAAGTTTTCCGGCGTCGGCAGCCCTTTCGCAAGTCCCTTGCCGGTCGGCTGGGTGCGGGCGTCGGTCAGCTTCTGCATGACTTCCGCAACTATCGCCTGCGCTTCGTCGCGGGTGACAATCCCCTGCCGCTCCAGCTCTTTCGCCCAAAGGGCGCGGGCCGTCGGGTGCGAGCGGATAGTTTCGTACATGCGCGGCTGGGTGTACGCCGGCTCTTCGCCTTCGTTGTGGCCCCACCGCCTGTATCCGACCAAATCAATCAAGAAATCTTTGCCGAACTTTTCCCGGTAAGCGAACGCCATGCGGGCTACGGCAATGCACGCTTCGGCATCGTCGGCATTGACATGGACCACGGGAATCTCAAAGCCTTTTGCCAAATCGCTGGCGTACAGCGTCGAGCGCGAGTCACTGGAAAGGGTCGTGAAACCGATTTGGTTGTTGGTAATAATATGGATCGTGCCGCCAACCGAGTAGCCGGGAAGCTGGGACAGGTTCAGCGTTTCCGCCACAACGCCCTGGCCGGGGAACGCCGCATCGCCGTGGATCATAATCGCCAAAGAAGCTCTTGGGTCCTGCACCGGCTTGCCCGGCTCCTGCCGGTGATCCTGCGCGGCGCGGGCGCGGCCTTCAACCACCGGGTCTACAAACTCCAGATGGCTGGGGTTCGGGGTCAGCGTAATCGGCATTTCTTCCACGCCATTGTCACGGAAGTCCAGCCGTGCGCCGCCGTGGTAAATCACGTCTCCAAAGTAGCCCTGCTGCGAGCCGCCCGCGACCGAGGAGCTGTCATCCTGCTTGCTTGACTTGAACTCCTGCAAAATGTCCGTGTACGGCTTGCCGAGGACATGCGCGAGGACATTCAGCCGTCCCCGGTGCGCCATGCCCATGACGACTTCGTGGGTATGCGCGGCGGACGCTTCATGTACGATCCGGTCCAGCATCGGCACCAGCGCATCCACGCCTTCAATGGAAAATCGCTTGGCCCCCACAAACGTCGTGTGCAGGAACTTTTCGAGGCCCTCCACTTCGGACAGCCGCTTCAAGACCGCCCGTTTTTCTTCCGGCGTGAAGTTCTGAAAGAACTCGCGGCTTTCCGCAGCATTTTGCAGCCAGGCCCGCTCTTCCGGGTTCTGAATATGGCCGTCTTCGTAGCCGACCGAACCCGAATATGCCTGCCGGAGCCGCCCCAGAGCTTCCAGAAAATTCTTGGCGCCTTCCGCCAGCGGGCCGCCGACAATGGCCGCCGGCAGGGCTTCCAAATCGCTTGTCGTCAGGCCATGCGTCGTAAGCTCCAGCTCCGGGGAGCCGGGGGGCGGGCTGCCAAGCGGATCAATATGTGCCGTCAGATGTCCCCGCTGGCGCACCAGACGGGTCAAGCGGGCGGCAGCGACCACCTTCATGACATCTATCTGCGGAGCCTCCTGGGCTGGCTGTGGTGCCGGGAAAGGGGCGGGCGCTGGGGCAGCACTCCCGTTGCCAGCACTCCCATTGCCGGCAGTTCCACTTCCGCTGCGCGGCGGCAGCGGAGCGGCGACCGGGTTCCAGTCCTGAAAGGCATTGCGGGTAACAGGGTCTACCGAGGCGGGGTCCTGCTGGTAGCGCTCGTAGAGGTCCAGCACGTACCCGGCGTTGGGTCCGTAAAACTCTTCTAATTCGCTCATAAGTCCTGCTTGTCTTTACTGATTGTCTTTGATCGTTCTTCGGTGTAAACTCGTGCGGAGGAGTTGGTTTCGCTTATTGTACCCCAGGCGGCGCAAAACTGTCACTGATTTATTCGCTTGGGGTTCCCAGCACGCTGTAAACCACCCGGCTTTTGCGGCTGGCGACCACGTCCGTCACCCACTCCTGCACCGGCCCCAGCAGCGGCTCGTCGCGCGGATGCTTAATCACCACCCGCCGCCGCGCGACCCGGCGGGCCTGGTCAACCGTCGCCGCGTCTAAAGGAGCAGGGTTGCCGAACACGAATAGCGGCGAGACCGATACTTCCGACCCGCTGAGGCGATGCTCAAAGAACGGGTCAAAGTAGACCACGTCCACCGAGGCGTCCTTGCACTGCGGCAAGTACGCCCGCGCATCCGCCGCTACGACCTGCACCCGCCGCAGGGCTTCAGTCAGGGCAGCGCTGTGCAGCGTAAATGCCTGCGTGCCGACCCGCGTCACGAGCGCAAGCTCCGGCACGCTTTCCAGCCCGGCAACGTGGCCGGTTTCGCCGACGGTTAGGGCCGCCAAACCGGCCTCACACGCAAATCCCAGCGTGCAGTCCAGCAGTGAGTCACCTGGCGTAAGCTGCACGGCTTCCAGGAAATGGTCCCGCCCGCCATGCTGCAAATTGTAGGCCCTTACTCCAAACAGATTAGGATGAAAAAAGTATTCCGCGCCTGTCGCGCGGTCCCGCAGGCGCAGGTGGTCCTGCCCGGCAAGGAGAAGACGCTCGGCCCCGCAGGCGGCAAAAACGCCGGGAACGGACAAACTGACGCGCGGCACATAGGTCGCGTGAAGCTCAGCGGCATACTCGCGTGCCTGGGCTTCTAAGGCGAGAGGGGGATGAACGGATGTGGTGACGGCGAGGGGGATAGGCATGAAAGGCAGACAACCGGCATTGAAATGCCGGTTCCGTGATAGGCCGGTTCTCGTTTCTGTTCGTGCAGTTATGATTCCCGCACGGCGTCCTTGATGTCGGCAACGGCAGCCGGCGGGACAACGAGCTGGCTGAAGCCCATGCCGAGAGCGTCCCCCAGCACTTGCGGCCACCAGTCGCCGCCGATCCGCACCGTCGCCGGCTTCCCGGCCCGCCGCGCCTGCCCCGCCGCAAGCAGCAGGCGCTCCCAAGACGCGCCCTGCAAGCTGCCGGTCAGGAATGTCCCGGCAAAGCCGTCCAGCGTTTCCGGCAGGTCATCGTTCGCGTCATCGCCTTGCGGCTTGTTTTCCACGGAAATTCCCATCTCCAATTGAAGCCGGCCAAACAGCGTGTCTTCTTCCTCTAAGCCGGCTTCAATCTCGTTTAAACGCTCTTGAAGCTCCTCACGTTCAGCCGGGTCGCGCAAAACCAGATGCAGCGGCAGGCGGGCCGCGCCGCGCACCAGGGCCGTCAGCGCCAAATTGTCATGGGGAATGTCTAAGTACAAGGGCTGGCCGCCGATGATCCGGGCCAGATCGCCCAGCACCTGCGCCTGTTCCCCGGCAGTCTGCGGCAGCGTGTCCGTGCCTAAAAAATTGTTGCCTGCGGGAACAACCAAGCCATCCGCCCCCTGCGCCATCGCTTCTTCAGCCTGCGCGAGCGACCAGGCCGCGCAGAGGATTGTGACGACGCGGTTGTCCGACGCCGTCCGGGCGGGCAGATGAGCGCCTTCCAGAAAGAAGCGGCGGGAAATGGTAAACGGCGCTTGATACCGGGCTACGGTGGACGCGTCCGGGGCGACATACACCCGCCCCCGGTCGCCGTCAATGATCACAATGTCGTCTTCTTCCACCACCCGCAGCAGCATCTCGCCCAGCCCAAGCACGACCGGCAGCTCAGGAGGGGGTGACAGCGGCGCGGCGGACTGCGCGGCCAGTCCGACAATCTGGACGCCGGGCAAAGGGGCCAGCCAGAACGCTTGGGGGATGCGGTCGGCGATCAGAACAATCTGCTCCGGTTCCGGGTTCTCCATGCCGAACGAGCGCAGCCGCTCGCCGATCCGCCGCAGCCGGTCCGGCGAAAGTGATGCCGCCCCGAAGTCCTCGTGCAGACGCGCGGCGGCGGCGATGGCGACGCCGGGATGAGCGGCGATCCCGTGCAGTGTTTCCATTACGGGCTGCCTGCGGGAGCCGCTGCCGCCGGAGGCGTCTGAACCGAACTAGGCGGCGTCTGAGCCGAGCTGGGCGGCGTTTGCGTCGGCTGGGCAGGCGCGGCAGGGGTTTGAG
>CAXUBO010000024.1:0-6068 GCA_964249345.1 uncultured Armatimonadales bacterium
TTGCGGCCTGCGCTTTTGCGGCCTGCGCTTTTGCGGCCTGCGCTTTTGCGGCCTGCGCTTTTGCGGCCTGCGCTTTTGCGGCCTGTTCACGGAGGAACATACTATGCGGCGCTCAAAAGCCGAAGTGTACCTGCATCTTGTTTGGGCGACTCACAACCGGCAGCCCTGGCTGACGCCGGAGCTGGTTCCGCCAATCTACGACTGCATTGAAACCGTCGCCCGGCGTCTCGGCTGCACCGTGCTGGCACTCGGCGGAATGCCGGATCATGTGCACCTCGTTGTCATGTTGCCGCCGAAAAGAGCCATTTACCTTCTCGCGCAGCAGGTAAAAGGCGCATCGTCTAAGCTGGCAGCCGATTGGAAGTGCCGGCAGCGAAGCGGCGAAGATCATCCGCCGTTTTGCTGGCAGGAGGGCTACGGCGTGTTTAGCTTAAGCCGTACTGATCTGCCAAAAGTGGTGGATTATGTCCAGAACCAGGAGCGGCATCACTGCGGCGCGAGAATTTGGGCGACACTGGAGGAGTCCGATGAAGAATGCTGAGACACAAGAGCGAAGGGGACGCGAGGAGATAAATCTCACTCGCTGAATGGCATCCTTCGGATGCTAAAAGCAACAAGCATTCAGGCTGCCCGCCGAGCAGGATTCGCGCCGAGACTGATTTTTTCTTTCATCCGAAGGATGCCATTCAGCGAGTGAGATTTATCTCCTCGCGTCCCGCTCGCTTCTTCCGCCTATGTCCTCAACCGAACTTCTTAATATCCGGCGCAAGCGTGAAGCCGCCCGGTGGTCACTCGCCGCAAGCGGGACACTGCTCGGCCTCAAGATCATCGTCGGCGCAGTCACCGGCAGCGCCGGAATCTTAGCCGAAGCGGTCAACTCGGCGGCGGATTTAGTCGGCTCGTCGCTGGCGCTGCTGTCGGTGCGGGCGTCCGATGAGCCGCCGGACCATTCGCACGCTTACGGTCACGGCAAGATTGAAAACTTGTCAGGCGCGGCGACGGCGGCGCTGATCCTGGTCGGCGGCGTGTTCGCCATTGGCGAGGCGGTGCGGCATCTGCTTCATCCCGACCCGCTGCCCAGGGTGGGCTGGGGCATCGCCGTCATGGGGGCTTCCTCGGTCGTCAACTTTGTCGTGTCACGGCGGCTGCTGCGGGTTGGGCTTGAAACAGACTCGCCCGCGCTTGCCGCCGACGGGCATCATTTGCAGACGGATGTGGTGACATCGCTGGGCGTTCTGCTGGGGCTGACGCTGGTGCATCTGACGGGAAAGATTTGGTGGGATTCGGTGGCCGCGCTGGGAGTGTCGTTCCTGATTTTGCGAGTCGGCTTCGGGCTGGCGGGGGACGCGGTGCGGACGCTGTCCGACGCCGCGCTGCCGCCGGACGAGGAACAGGCGCTGACCGCGATTCTAACGGCGCACCCGGAAGTGCGCGGGTTCCACAAGCTGCGGACCCGAAAATCCGGGTCTCACCGGCATGTGGACGTGCATGTCCAAATTGCCGACACGCATACGTTTGTGGAAGCGCACCGGCTGACGGAAGAACTGGAAGACGATTTGCGTAAGGCTCTACCCAACCTGCATCCAATCATCCACATTGAGCCGTTTGAAGAGGAAGTCCGGCATCAGCAGCAGCAGCATGACACTTCGTAGCCGTCAAGGCGTGGAACCCTGGCTGAGTGCGGTGGACGCCGGCGCGGTGACTGCGTTTTGGTCTCCGGCTGCGTTTTGATCGTCAAACGCGCTGTGGGACGGTACAAACGAATAGACCGGCGGGGGCGTCTCCGGGACGACCGGCTTGCTGGGCGCCTGAGTGAACAGGCTGGAAAGCGTCGGGGAACCGCTTACGGCGTTGAAAAGGACCCCAACCCCGGTGGAAAGCAGCATCAGCAAAGTAAGGCCGGCCGCAACCCGAAGCGGCCGGCGGCGGTTGCGGCGGCGAGGCGCGTAAAGCACGGACGGTGACAAAAGGGAAGGAGCCGGCTGCGCCGCCCGCGGTGCGCTGAAGATGGCCGCGTAGGAGGCATCGTACTCCGCTTTGCGGACCGGGTCGGACAAAAACGCATACGCGGCGTTTAAGGCACGCAGCTTTTCGTCCGAGCCAGGGGCATGACCGTTGCAGTCAGGATGGTACTGCTTGGCAAGCTCCCGGTAACGGCGCTTGATTTCCGCCTGGGAATTACCCGGCATCAGCCCAAGAGAGGCATAAGGATTGGGTTCGTTGACCATGGCGAGCTTTCTGTCACTCATCTTTCTGCTTTTATATATACCCGCAAAGTTTGTTTATCTGTGCCGTTTTTGCCAATTTGCACGGTGCCAACTTGACATATTTTGCAGGATATGCTATATTAGCTCCAAGACACCGAACAGGGGCGCGACCCCTGTTCATTTTTTTGCCTGTTCTCACCAGCAAAAACGTCACTCGCAAAGGCGGCACTCATGGCGAAAAGCTACGACAATAACCCGAACCAGCCGAACTTAAACGGCCCGAAAAAGTCCGCGCCGGCCAAGCCGGCCGGACCCGCCGCGCCGGCGAATGCCCGGCTGTCCGACGTGCAGCGCCGCGCCCAGCAGATGGCGAATAAGCCGCAGGCAAGCCCGGCGCAGTTCTTCCAGGAAGCTTGGGTAGAGCTGAAGAAAACGTCCTGGCCGAACCGCGATGTGCTCACGAAGTCCACATCGGTTGTTTTGGCGCTCGTGGCGGCGGTTGCCATTTGGGTCGGCGGCATTGATGCCCTGATGAACAAAATCGCTTACACGCTGTTCGCATCGGCCAGATAAGAACTCGGCCAGATAAGAACTCGGCCAGATAAGAAGAAATTAGAAAAAATGCTGAAGCATTGGTACGCAGTTCATACCTATTCGGGCCACGAGAAAAAAGTCAAAACCAACATTGAGCGCCGTGCAGATACGATGGGCCTCAAGAATAAAGTGTTTGACATTCTTGTGCCGACCGAAAAAGAATCGCGGGTCCGCCAGGGCAAGAAAAGCGAGATCGACCGCAAAGTCTTTCCCGGCTATGTGTTTATTGAGATGGTGCTGGACGACAACACCTGGTATCTGGTGAAAAGCACGACCGGCGTGATCGGCTTTGTCGGCGACGCCAAGCCCACGGTGGTCAAAGACGCCGAAGTGCGGGACATCAAAAAGGCGCTGGAAGAGTCGGAAAACAAGCCGATCATCCGTCCGCGCTGGGAAGTCGGCCAGTCGGTACGTGTCAACGCCGGTCCGTTCGCGGACTTTACCGGCACCATTCAGGAAATCAACGCACCGAAAGACAAGGTCAAGGTGCTGATCTCCATTTTTGGCCGCGATACGCCGGTTGAGCTGGAGTTTGGTCAAGTGGAAAAGATTTCGTAACAGAGTATCGCAGAGGATAATTAGGAAATGGCAAAGAAAATCACTGGGGTTGTCAAGCTCCAAATCAACGCGGGCAAAGCGACGCCCGCCCCGCCCGTCGGCCCGGCGCTTGGCGGCTACGGCATCAACATGATGGAGTTCATCAAGGGCTACAATGAGCGGACTGCCTCGCAGATCGGCTCCATTGTTCCCGTGGAAATCACTATCTACGAAGACCGCTCGTTTACGTTCGTCACCAAGACGCCGCCCGCCGCCGACCTTCTCAAGAAGGCCGCCGGCATCCCCAGCGGTTCGGGAACGCCGAACAAGACCAAAGTCGCTAAAATCAGCGAAGAACAGCTTCGTTCCATCGCCGAAATGAAAGCGCCGGACCTGAACGCAAACGACACGGATGCCGCAATGAAGATCATTGCCGGAACCGCCCGCTCAATGGGCATTGACATTGGCTAATGAAGCTTGTTGAACTCCTGTTCTCCTCAGACGTACCGGCCTGGGCCAAAATCGGCATTGTCCTGATTTTGCTCGGCATGGCTGCTGCCTGGTGGACACGAGATTACTGGCAGGATTTACACACGCCCGACACGCCGCCGGGCAAAAACAAATACAAGCCGCCATTCTAAACAATGGGGGCTGTGGGAGGGCCTCGAACGCCCGTCAGCACCACAAGGAGACTAAAATGCGAAAGCAAGACCGCGTGAAGACCGTCGGCAAGCGCTACCAAGAGATTGCCAAAAAGACCGATGCAGATACGCTCCTGGACCCGACGCCGGCGCTGGAACTGGTGAAAAGCCTCGCCAACGCCAAGTTTGACGAAACCGTCGGCGTTGCGTTCAATCTTGGCGTTGACCCCCGCCACGGAGACCAGATGGTGCGCGGCGTCACGACCCTGCCGCATGGCACCGGCAAGAGCCGTAAAGTTTTAGTATTCGCTAAAGGGCCGAAAGCCGCTGATGCCGAAGCCGCCGGTGCGGATTTAGTGGGAGCGGAAGAGCTGATTGAGCAGGTTCAAAAAGGCACGCTGGACTGGAAAAGCTACGACCTCATTTTGGCGACGCCGGACATGATGGGCCAGGTCGGGCGTCTCGGCGCGACCTTCAAGCAGAAGATGCCGAACCCGAAGGCCGGAACCGTCTCGCCGAACATCGGCCAGGCCGTCAACGACATCAAGAAGGCTACCCGCGTGGAATACCGCGTCGAGAAGGCCGGCATCGTCCATGCTCCACTTGGCAAGGCATCGTTTACTGAAGAGCAGTTGCTGGAGAACTTCAATGCCCTGATGGACGCGCTTCAGAAAGCCAAGCCGACGGCGTCCAAAGGCCGCTACTTCAAGAAAATTGCAGTTTCGTCCACAATGGGGCCGAGCGTTCGGATTGACCCGCTCCGCGCCGTCGCCATTGCGGCGGGCAAGGGATAAGGAGTTTACTCTCCCCTTTCTAAAACTGAACATCGCGCCGCAGACAGCCGGTTTCCTGAACGAAAACAGGGAGTAATGGACGAAAGTCCGCCCGCCGAGGCAGAGGGAACGCCCGCGATACGCCGCAAAAGCAGTTTTGCCGTGCCGCGAACCATGCGCCCTGCGGCCTGCCTCTTGTCTACGGCAGCCGCAAGGGCGCATTTCGTTTTTCAAGACCAACTTTACAAGACCAAGCCAAACTCAAAGGAGGTGAATATCATCGCAACAGAATACACAATTGAACCCGCCGGCTCCAAAGTGGAAGTCGTCGGAGACCTGAAAGAATTAGTGGGACAAACCAAAGCCGCCATTTTGACCGACTACCGGGGTCTGTCCGTGGCCGAGCTGACCGAGCTTCGCAAGAAGCTGCGCGACGTGGACGCCGAATACCGAGTCGTCAAAAACACCCTGTTTAAGCTCGCGGCCGGCGACGCCATGCCGGTAGACGCGATGGGCGAGTTTTTGACCGGCCCGACGGCCATCGGTTTTGCCAAAGGCGATCCGGTCGCGGTCGCCAAGATCATGCTGGACTATGCCGGCGCTCACAAAGCGATGTCGGTCAAGGCCGGCGTCATGGATGGGCGCGTCCTCTCCGTGGCGCAGGTGGAGGCTTTGTCTAAAACCCCGCCGCGCGAAGTCCTGCTGTCTCAGATGCTCGGCTCTTTGCAGTCGCCGATTTCCGGCTTTGTCGGAACGCTCGGCGGCATTATTTCAAATTTCGTCTTTACGCTTCAGGCCATTGCCGATAAGCAGGGCAGCCCTGCCGAAGCCGAGACCGCATAACTTTACGAAACATTATCACACATTAGGAGAAATAACACTATGGCCGATACAGCCGCAATGATGGAAACCATCAAAGGCATGACCGTTCTCGAACTCAGCGATTTCGTCAAGCAGTTGCAGGAAGAATTCGGCGTTTCCGCCGCCGCGCCTGCTGCGGCTGCTCCCGCCGGTGGCGGCGAAGCCGCGCCCGCCGCGCCGGAAGCCCCAACTTCGTTCAACGTCATGCTGATGGCCGCCGGTGACAAAAAGATCAACGTCATCAAAGTTGTCCGCGAAATCACCGCGCTTGGCCTCAAAGAAGCCAAAGACCTGGTGGACAGCGCCCCGAAGGCAGTCAAGGAAGGTCTGAATGCCGAGGACGCCGCCGCCCTCAAGGCCAAGATCGAAGCCGAAGGCGCGACGGTCGAAGTCAAGCCTGCCTAAGTCAAGCCTGCCTAAGTCAAGCCTGCCTAAGTCAAGCCTGCCTAAGTCAA
>CAXUBO010000024.1:6168-8713 GCA_964249345.1 uncultured Armatimonadales bacterium
CCTAAGTCAAGCCTGCCTAAGTCAAGCCTGCCTAAGTCAAGCCTGCCTAAGTCAAGCCTGCCTAAGTCAACGATTAATCCATGACCAAGAAAGCCTGCCTCTTATGAGGCAGGCTTTCTCGTGTTTCTGTTGACTATTTCGCCTAAATCGCCTATAATAGACAAAGCGGACGAAAAAGAGGGAACAAGATGGCAACAGCAACAGAAGTTAAAAATCGTTTTGGCGAGTTCATCGAAAAAGCCCGGCACGAGCCGGTCACAGTGGAAAAAACTGGGCGAAAGTATGTCGTTATAATCAGCCATGAGGAGTTTGAGCGTCTGCAAGCCCTGGAAGACCATCAGTGGGCACTGGCGGCGGCGGAGGCCGAGAAGAGCGGCTTTCTTGGGCCGGAAGAGTCGATAAAGCTTCTGACACAGGCAATGGAGTAGTTGGTCTTGCGAAAGTTTCTAATAGATCGGGACGCCGCAAAGTTTCTTCAGGATTTGGATGCCAAGCAGTACAAGCAAATTGCATCTAAGATGCTTTCTCTGATGATAAATGCGACGTCTGCCGATTATGGTCAGCTAAAAGGTTCTGCTTATTACCGCGTTGACAGCGGTGAGTACCGCATCGTCTACCGGTTTGACGTAGATACTGTCTATGTTGTTCTCATTGGCAAGCGCAACGGCGATGAGGTCTACGAAAAACTCAAGCGTAAAGGATAAAAACAAGAATGATAAAGCCACACAACACGCTCCGCCCCGGAAGGGCCGGGGCATTTTTTGTTGACCTAGCGCGAAAAAGATTTCCCAAAAGCCTAAATTTAACGCTGGTTTAACGGCAGCCGTGTATGATGTGGAAGAATAAGGCGTAGGCGAAAGACGCTTTTGCCAATCTCTGGCAGAAAACTCACGTTACGGAGGTTTTTCCATGTTTGTCCAACTCATTAACGCGGCCCGCCGCAGCCGTCTCCTCGGCGCACTGTGGCTGTGCTGCGCGGCAACTTTGCTGATGCCGGCGCAGCCTGCGCGGGCGCAAAGCAGCAGCCCGTGGATGGTGCAGGAAACGGTTCCCAGTCTCAAGACACCGCTTTCTTATGTGCTTTGGATCAAAAGCGGCACCACAAACAGCCAGGGCAATTACAGCGGCGACACGGTTTCCATTTGGACCGTGGACGCGACAGGGCATCAAATGGCAATCAGTCCGACCTACGGCCCGTACCCCGGCTGGCGGGCGTATGAGCTGACGCCTGCTTTTGACGGCACTCTGCGGATGGCCTGGACGATGGACAGCGGCTCCTCTGATGCAGGCTACCAGAGCATTGTTTCTTTCTGGACTCTGGACGGCAGCGGCAACCGGATGTCTATCAGCCCGACTTACGGCCCGTATCCCGGCTGGCACTTCTTCGAATGCTTTCCGAACCCGGACGGCACTTCGGCGTTCTACTGGGTCAAAAGCACGCAGGACAGCACCGGCACGGATAACGGCACCCTGCTTTCCATCTGGACTGTGGACTCAGTCGGAAGCCAGTTGTCCATCAGTCCGACTTACGGCCCTTACGCCGGCTGGTATTTCCGGGAAGCGCTTCCCGCCTTCAACAAAGACGGCACTTCGTATGTCGTTTGGGTCAATTTAGGGACGACCGACAGCAGCGGCAGCAACTACACGGGCGATCAGATTTCGGTCTGGAAGACGGACTCGCGCGGCAACCAGTTGTCCATCGGCCCGACTTATGGGCGCTATCCGGGCTGGCAGTTCAACGAGCTGTACCCGGCGTATGACGGTACGGCCCGGCTGCTCTGGACTGTGCCAAGCACTCCCGACAGCCAGGGCAACGACACCGGCGACACGGTTTCGGTTTGGTCTATGGATCAAACGGGCAGCCGGACGGCGCTCAGCCCGACGTATGGCCCGTACCCAGGCTGGACCATCAATAGCCTCCTCACGGCCCCGTCCAGCACGTCCCGCCTAGTGTGGACGTATTCCGGCACGACCGACAGCAGCGGCAATTATTCGGGGGATTTGGCGTCCATTTGGTCCCTAAACGCCGCTGATGTTCAAATATCCATCAGCCCCACTTACAGCGCCGGTGCGGGCGCAACACTAGACAGCCTTTTCGTAATGCCCGATGGCAGCGAGCGGCTGACCTGGGAATTTGGCGAGGAATCCAGCAGCGACAACTATGACAGCGTGCAGTTTCTGGAATGGGCTTTGGATGCCACGAACAATCGTACCGCGACCGGCCCTGTGTACGGGCCGTATCCATAAAACGCCAAGAAAATAAGACACCCAAGAAAATAAGACACCCAAGAAAATAAAACAGGTGTTCGGGGAACAAAATCGCCCCGGCAGTCGTTTAACTTATGTGCGCTGCCGCTGGGTCCCGATGTTGTGGCCGGGCGGCAGCCCTTATTGCCTCTGAGGGGCGATCCAGAGCGAAGCGGCCCCGGCGGGTGCAGACCGGCCTGCCGCATTTCCGCCTGATAGCTGCGGCCCGCGCAGATGCGGGCCGGTTCCGGCGGATCGTCCGCTTCGCGCTGCTGATTTTCTTTCGCACTGCTGATTT
>CAXUBO010000024.1:8813-21205 GCA_964249345.1 uncultured Armatimonadales bacterium
CTGCTGATTTTCTTTCGCACTGCTGATTTCATGCGGCAAGCGGTTTGTACGATGCAAGTTGACAGGATTCGAAGACGCGCGTTTACTTTGATTGAACTGCTCGTCGTCATCGCCATTATCGCTATTCTGGCAGCCATTTTGTTTCCCGTCTTCCAGCGCGTCCGCGAGAACGCCCGCCGCGCTGCCTGCCAGTCCAACCTCAAGCAAATCGGCCTGGCGATGATCCAATACGAGCAGGACAATGACGAGCGGCTGCCGGACCGGCGTGACCTGAAGCTTTCACTTGGCTACCTGCCCTGGGGAACCGGCTCGTTTCCCGGCTCCGACCCACGGGCGGGCTGGGCGGCGATTGTGCTGAACCCGTACATTCAGGGCGACGGCATCTGGTCCTGTCCCAGTGTCAAAGGCTCGGCGATGGACCAGCCGGACCCGATGGGGTTCAACCGCGTGGCTCAGACGACGCCTTCGACTCCCGCCATGCCGGCAAGCCTGACGACACGCTACTGGATGTGGCGCTTTGACCGCCCGGATTTTTCCAAGCCGTCGGAATGCTGGGGCAAGCTGCCGCAGCAGTGCGTGGACGACATTGCCGCGTATAATTCGCCGGTGGTGCAGGACAACACAATCAACCCGGCGGTTCCGCAGAGCGAAGCGGACCTAGAGCTGGCGGTTGACCCGTATTTCCCCATCAACTCCCCGGCGCCCCCAGCGTTTCGGGGCCTTGCCGTTCACTTCGGCGGCCGCAACCGCGTGTTTTTTGACGGCCACGTCAAATACCTGCGCGATGTCCGCGAGCAGGCGTGACACTTTTTCCTAATTTTTCATATTTCTTTTTGCGTATTTCTCTTGACAAGCAAGCCCGGCTATGTTACTCTAAACACGTCATCTTTAAAAACGTGTTCTGCAACGTGCCGCCTTGCGCTGGAAGAGAAACATCTTGAAGAAATCATTTCCATTCAACCCCTTCAAATCACTCGCGCTGAAGCGCACCGCCGCCGTGCTGGCGGCATCCCTCGCCTGTGCCTTTGGTTCTCACGCGGAGGCCGCGCCGCTGCCGGCTTCTTCTCCGCAGGCTTCTTCCCCATCGGCTTCTTCCGCGCTGGTGCGCCTGCCGAGGCATGTCACCTCGGACATTGTCCAGCGCTCGGCGCTGGTGGGCCGCGTAAGAGGCGCGGACACAGTTCCGCTGGCGCTGATGCTGAAGCTGCGTGACCCTGCCGGCCTGGACCGGCTCTTGCAGCGGCAGTACACGCCGGGCGACCCGCTGTTCCACCATTTCATTTCCCCCGCTGAGTTCACAAGCCGCTTCAGTCCGACGGCGCGGAATTACGCCGCCGTTGCCGCATGGGCGCGGGCCAGTGGATTGACTGTCACACATGTTCATTCGACCCGCCTGCTGCTGGATGTTTCCGGCCCGGCCTCAAAAGTCGAAGCCGCGTTCCATGTCCGCCTGCAAAACTTTCAGTCCCCGGAAGGGCGCGTTTTTCATGCTCCGGACACAAGCCCGGCGGTTCCGGCGGCGCTGGCAGGAAGCCTCGCCGGTGTGCTGGGACTGCAAAACTCCACCTTCCGGCATTCGTTTTTGAGCCGCCCCTCGGCAAAAGCCGCCGGCATCGGCTCCGGTCCCGCACCCTATGACGCGCTCACTCCAAGCGACATCAAAGCGGCTTATGATCTTAATGCGACGCCGCTCACCGGCAAAGGGCAGACGCTGGGGCTCTACGAGCTGGATGGCTACACGCCGAGCGACATCAATGCCTATGAGTCGAGCTTTGGCCTGCCTTCCGTTCCGCTTCAAATTATCCCGTCGACAGACGGCGGGGTGACCAGTATCGGCGACGGGGCAGGGGAAGTGACGCTGGACATTGAGCTGATGACGGCGCTCGCTCCCGGCGCGACTGCGATTCAGGTGTATGAAGCGCAGAACGGGACAATCGGCCAATTTGATTTATATTCTCAGATCGCCGAAGACGACACGGCCAAAGAAATCAGCTCTTCCTGGGGCTTCCTGGAAAGCGAGCTAGGGTCCGACGAGCTGCAAGCGATCAACACATTCCTGATGCAGATGGCCTCGCAAGGGCAAAGCTTTTACGCGGCCTCCGGCGACTCAGGAGCCTACTTTGAAGGCACCAAGTCCCTGAGCGTGAGCGACCCGGCTTCGCAGCCCTACGCGACCGGCGTCGGAGCCACTTCTCTGAACGTGACCGGACCCGGCGGCACATATCAGGGGGAAACGACGTGGCACGATGCCTACGGAGGAGCAAGCGGCGGCGGTGTGAGCGTTGAGTGGCCGCTGCCGGACTACCAGCAGGGTGTTGCCAGCGAATACTCCACGACCCATCGCAATGTGCCGGACGTTTCGCTGGACGGCGACCCGGCAACCGGCTACGCCATCTACTATTCAGACCCGGTGAACGGCACTGGATTTTATGAATACGGCGGCACAAGCTGCGCGGCCCCGCTTTGGGCGGCGTTCACGGCGCTGGTCAACCAGCAGCGCGAAGCAAACGGCACCCCGGATTTAGGGTTCCCAAACCCGGCAATCTACGCCGCCGCTGAGAGCGCCGCTTACCTATCCGCATTCCACGACATCCATGATGACAGCAACAACCTCTTTTACTATGCCGTCGCCGGATATGACAACGCCACCGGCTGGGGATCGTTTGACGGCGCAAACCTGCTCGCACTGTTCGCGCCGGTGACAGTGACCGGCGCCAACCCGATCCTCTCGCTGACGCTCACGCCTGCCTCCGTGGTCGGCGGCCTCTCTGCCTCCGGCACTGTGACCCTGACAAATCCCGCCCCGACCGGCGGCACCAGCGTCGCCCTCAGCGTTCCCGCCGGTCCCGTGACCGTGCCGGCGACAGTGGCAGTCGCCGCCGGAGCGACCACGGCGGACTTTACCGTGATGACTACCGCTGTGACGGCTTCCACTCCGGTCACGATCACGGCAACTTACGGCGGCGGCAGCCAAAGCGCGACCCTGACCCTGACCGCCGCGCCGGCTTCCCTGACGCCCGCGTCGCTGACCCTGGACCCGGCTTCGGTTGCCGGCGGCGCTTCTTCCACGGGGACCGTGACCTTGACCGGCCCCGCTCCCGCAGCCGGCGCAGCGGTGACGCTTTCCAGCAGCGACCCGTCTGTCACTGTTCCCGCGTCCGTCGCCGTGCCGTCCGGCGCAGTGTCCGCGACATTCCCCGTCACAACCACTGCCGTCGCAGCGCAGGTGGCAGCGACAGTGACGGCTACCCTGAACGGCGTGTCGCAAACGGCGATGCTTACGGTGCAGGCGCCCATGCTGAAGCCGCTCATCGTCACGCCATCCAGCGTTTTCGGCGGTGACACGGCGGTCCTGGCCCTCGCGCTGACCCTGCCCGCGCCCGCTGGCGGCGCAGTCATTACGCTTTCCAGCAGCGACCCGTCGGCCCCGCTTCCGCCGACTGTGACCATCCCCGCCGGGCAAACCACGGCCTCGGTCACGATTCCTACCACTGTTGTGCCGACGGCAACTGCGGTCACGCTTTCCGCGACGTATGGCGCAGCCACAGTCACCACGAAGCTGACAGTCAAAGCGGCCCTGCTGCAAGGGCTGTCCCTGGCTCCGGCGACTGTCATCGGCGGCTCCACCACGGTTGTGACGCTGAACTTAGGATCGTCCGCGCCCGATACCGGCGTCACTG
The DNA here is from genome assembly GCA_964249345.1 of uncultured Armatimonadales bacterium. Taxonomy (GTDB): domain Bacteria; phylum Armatimonadota; class Armatimonadia; order Armatimonadales; family Capsulimonadaceae; genus JANXMY01. The sequence continues at coordinate 12,494 of CAXUBO010000024.1, forward strand.
CCGCGCTTTCCAGCTCCAGCCCGGCGGCCCAAGTCCCTGCGACCTTGTTCATCCCGGCGGGCGCGACTGCCGCGTCTGTGGCGGTCCCGACTTCCAGCGTATCGGCTCCTGTCACGGCGACGATTACAGCCGTGCTGGGAACGGCGACGGAAACGGCGGCGCTGACAATCCAGCCGGTTCAAGTCGCGTCGCTTGCGGTTTCGCCGACTTCGGTGATGACCGGGACCGCGATTACCGGCAGGCTGCGACTGAACGCACCGGCGCCCGCCGGCGGCCTGTCGGTTGCCCTTTCCAGCAGCGGCAAAGCGGCGACTGTTCCGGCGACTGTGCTGGTTCCCGCCGGTTCCGCCACCGTCACATTCCCCGTGGCGACGCCCCGCGCCGGCACTGCCGTGATTGCCGCCGCGCTGGGCGGGGCGTCCCAGACCGCCTCCATCACGGTCCAAGCCGCGCCGGGAACGACTTATCCGGCGGGGACCAATCTGATCTCCTCGCCGTATGACTACTCCGGCATCCCGCTCGACAGCTTGTTCGGCTACACGGGCGTCACGCTGGCCGTCTTCCAGCCTACCACCGGCGCTTATGCCTTCACGCCCACGGCGCCTGCCGATGCCATGCATATCGGGCAGGGGTACTGGGTCAACCTGCCGACCGCCGTTACTCTCAGCTCAGTCGGCACCCCGGCGAACCCGGCGCAGGACTTTTCCATTGCGCTTTCGCCGGGATGGAACCAGATCGGCCAGCCCTGGACGACTGGGGAGACCGTCGGCAGCCTGAATGTCAGCGCCGGAGGAACAACGGTCTCGTTTGACCAAGCTTCGGCGTCCGCGCCGCTTCTGGTCAGCAGCCTGGTCTACCGCTATGCGCCCGGCACGGGAGGAGCAGCCGGCGGCTACGTTTATGTCCGCGACACCGATACCCTTCAGCCGGGCTTGGGCTACTGGGTGTATGCCTACCAGGCCGCGACGCTGATCGTGCCGCACCACTAGCAGGCACGTTTCTTGCAGCAAAAAATCAGCCGGCTCCCTTGCGAGAGCCGGCTGATTTCATCTTTCATTTCGATGCCGAAGGGGGGACTCGAACCCCCACGAGGTTGCCCCCAAAGGTTTTTGAGACCTCCGCGTCTGCCATTCCGCCACTTCGGCCTTTGGGACACTGCTATTATACCCTGCGCCCGCCATTTGTCAACAAAACAAATGGCAGGCGCTTTTGCGTTTTTCGGCGTCTTGACACGCGCCACAAACACCTTTATAATCAAGAATGCTTAGTCTTCGCTTTTTGTTATGCCTGGCCGCGCTTTCGGTTTTTTCTTTCGGCGGTGCTCAGGCCGCGCCCTGGCAGCCGGCGGATAATTTTCTGCCGACGCGCTGGAGCAAGGACGTATCCCCGGCTTATGCACTGCCGGAGTACCCGCGCCCGCAAATGACGCGCACACGCTGGCAGAGCTTGAATGGTTTGTGGGACTACGGCTTGACGGACAGCGGGGCGGCAAAAGCCCCGGCGGCGTACAGCGGGCGGATTTTGGTTCCCTTCCCCTACGAGTCGGCGCTGTCGGGCGTTCACGGGGAAAGCCCCGTGACCCGGCGGCTCTGGTACCGGCGGACATTTACAGTCCCCGCGCCCTGGCGAGTCAACGGTCAGCGGGTGCTGCTGCACTTCGGTGCGGTCAACTGGGACAGCACGGTCTTTGTCAACGGGCAGCCGCTCGGCGGGCATAAAGGCGGCTACACGGCGTTTGAATATGATGTGACGAACACGCTGAGGCCCGGCGCGAATGAGCTGGTAGTTTCGGCGTACAATCCGATGATTGACGGGACGCCGAATGCGCAGGTCATCGGCAAGCAGCGGGCGCATCCGGTCAGTGTTTTGTACACGGGCGCAACAGGCATCTGGCAGTCGGTGTGGCTGGAACCCGTGCCGGCGGCGCATATTACCGGGCTGAAGATAACGCCCGACATCGACGCGAAACTGCTCCGCGTTGCCGTCACCGCCGAAGGCGGACCGAGCCGAGCCGTTGTGCGGGTGCTGGACGGTGCGAAAACCGTGGCGCAGGCTGACGGCTTGCCGGGCGCGGAGATCACACTGCCGGTTGCCGGTCCACACCTTTGGTCGCCATCCGATCCGCACCTTTACACCCTGCAAGTGGCGCTGACAAGAACTTTCAAGCGCCTAGACAGCGTCGGCTCCTACTTTGCCATGCGGAAAGTTTCGCTCGGCAAAGACGCCGAAGGCCGGACCAAGATTTTTCTCAACAACCAAGATGTTTTTGAGGTCGGCGCTCTCGATCAAGGCTACTGGCCCGACGGCATTTATACAGCCCCGACCGACGCCGCGCTGCGCTCGGACATTGACGCCGTGAAGTCATTCGGCTTCAATCTGGTTCGCAAACACGCCAAAGTGGAACCCGAACGCTGGTACTACTGGGCGGATACGCTCGGCGTCGTTGTCTGGCAGGACATGCCGCAGGCGTTCGGCGAGACGCTCACGCCGGAAACAAAAGCGCAGTGGCTGACCGAATGGACGCGCGAGCTGGCCCAGTTCTACAACCACCCGTCCATCATTGTCTGGACGCCGTTCAACGAAGGCTGGGGCGAGCATGACACGGCGGCAATCGCCGCGCTGACCAAACACATGGACCCGACTCGTTTGGTAGATGCCGCCTCCGGCGGCTACAACCAAAGGGTAGACGGGAAAATGAGCCAGTTCCGGCTGCCGACCCCGGCAGGCATCGGCGACATCAACGACACACATACCTACCCGGACCCGGCGGCGGAGAAATCCGACCCCGCCCGCGCCCTTGTCTGCGGTGAGTTCGGCGGCATCTCTTACCGCGTGCCGGGCCACTTGTGGGAAGCCGGCAACTTCGGCTACGGCGATGTCCAGCGCGACGGCTGGCACCTGACCCGGCGTTACCAGCAGGTCCTTAAAGAAGCCTACGGGCTGCGTGACACTCTCGGCGCGAGCGCCGTGGTCTACACGCAAATTGCCGACGTGGAGCGCGAAACCAACGGCCTCCTGACCTATGACCGGGCCGTCGTCAAACCGCTGCCGGGGTTTATCGCGGCGGCCAATCAAGGCCGGTTCCCGGCGCTGCCGCCGCCCCCACCGCCGCCGGTCAGCCACGACCTGGTGCCGACTTCCGAGCTTCAGCCTCAAACCTGGTCCTACACGATCCACAAGCCCGCCGACCAGAAGCCCGTGGGCGACTGGACCCAGCCCGGCTTTGACGCTTCCGCCTGGAACACCGGACCCGCACCCTTCGGCCAGGGCGTCGGCCAGCCCGACACCCCCTGGACCGACACCCCCGGAGACATCTGGCTGCGCCGCACCGTCACGCTGCCCGCCGTTGTTCCCGCCAAACTTGTCGTCAGGACCTTCCATGATGAAGACGTGGAAGTGTACGTCAACGGCGTTTTGGCCGCGTCCGCGCCGGGCTATGTGAGCGGGTACGTCGATCTGCCGCTGTCTGCCGCCGCTTACGCTGCGCTGAAGCCGGGCGCGGCAAACGTGATTGCCGTCCACTGCCGCCAGACGGTCGGCGGCCAGATCATTGATGTTGGGATCAAAGCCGCGTTTTGAGTAAACGCGGCATCTGTTCCGCAGCAAGCCGCCGGCAGCCGCGTCGCCTCTTTTGAGTAAACGAAACGGAAATCAGGCGCAGTGTGTATAATGATAGCATAGCAGCAATTGCTGCCGTCTTTAAACTGACCGGCACTACTTTGCAAAGGAAGACAAACCATGAAACGACGTGATTTCCTAAAAACGGGCCTTGCGGCTGCCGGCGGCGTCGCCCTCAGCGCGGCGCTGCCGAAAGACATGTCGGCGTCGCCGCAAGAAGTCAGCACGGTTCCGGTCGTCCCCGCATCCGCCGGCGGACTTTATACGCCCAACAAAGCGCCCCTTGCGCCGTCGGCGTTCCAAAAACTGCCCCCCGGCAGCATCAAGCCGTCAGGCTGGCTGCGGGAGCAACTGGCCCTTCAAGTCAACGGTCTGTGCGGGCGCTACCCGGAAGTGTCGGACTATCTAAAGTACGACGGCAACGGCTGGGTGACGCCGAACACAAATACCGGCTGGGAAGAAGTTACCTACTGGCTGCGCGGCCTGGCCGATTTAGGCTACGTCACCGGAGACAAGCCTACCATTGCGCTGGCCGAAAAATGGATCACGGGCATGATTGCCTCGCAGCAGCCCGACGGCTGGTTTGGCCCTGCGAACGCCCGAACATCGCTGGACGGCGACCCGGACTTCTGGCCGCACATGCCTGCGCTGTACGCGATCCGGTCGTACCAGGAAGTGACGGGCGACCCGAAAGTTATCCCATTTTTGACGGAGTATTTCGCCTTCCAAAACGGGCAAAGGCCGGAAACCTTCAGCAAAAGCTGGGCGGGCGTGCGCTGGGGCGACAACATTGACAGCATCTACTGGCTGTATAACCGCACCGGTGATGCGTTCTTGATTGACCTTGTGCAGAAAATCCATGCGAACTCTTACGACTGGACCCAGGGCAAGCCGAACCTGCACAATGTCAACTTCGCCCAGGGCTTCCGCGAGCCGGCGCAGTACGGCGTCCTCGGCCACAATCCCAAGTACCTGGCGGCAACCGAGCGGCAGTACCACACGGTCATGGCTGAGTTCGGGCAGATGCCGGGCGGCGGCTTTGCAGGTGATGAGAACGCCCGGCCCGGCTACGGCGACCCGCGCCAGGGCTTTGAGACCTGCGGCATCGCCGAGTACATGCTGTCGTTTGAGATTCTGACCCGGCAGGGCGGCGACCCCAAATGGATGGACCGCTGCGAAGAGCTGGCCTTCAACATGCTGCCGGCGGCCTACGACCCGCAGCAGAAGTCCCTGCACTATGTCACGTCCATGAACATCGCCCAGATTGACAACACGGCCAAAGGCAGCGACTTTGACAATCCGTGGCCGATGCAGGCGTTCATGCCCGGCGTCCACAATTACCGCTGCTGCCCGCACAACTACGGCATGGCCTGGCCGTACTTCGCGGAAAACCTCTGGCACGCCACCTCGGATAACGGCCTGGCGGCAAACCTCTACGCCGCGTCCGAAGTAACGGCAAAGGTCGCTGATGGCACGCCGGTTACGCTGACGCAAGTGACCGAGTATCCGTTCGGCGACACGGTGCAGATGACGCTGGCGACGCCGAAATCCGTCGCCTTCCCGCTGTACCTGCGTATCCCAAGCTGGTGCGACGGGGCCACAGTGCGGGTCAACGGCAAGCCGGTTGCGGCCCAGCCCGCCGCCGGCTCGTACCTCATCGTGCATCGCACCTGGAAAAGCGGCGACCGTGTCGCGCTGCACCTGCCGATGGAAATTAAAATTCGGCGCTGGACGACAAACCAGAACGCCGTGTCGGTAGACCGTGGCCCGCTGACCTATTCGCTGGCAATCGGCGAGCGCTGGGACCGCTACGCCGGCTCCGCCCAGTGGCCGGAATATGCCGTTTATTCCCAAACTCCCTGGAACTACGGCCTGCTGGTGGACGAGGCCAACCCGTCGCGCTCCTTTGACGTTACGACGAGAGGCGGCGCCCTTGCCGCGAACCCGTTCACGCACGAGACGACCCCCATAACGCTCTACGCCAAAGCGAGGAAAATCCCGAACTGGCAGATGGACAACAAAGATGTCATCACGCCGCTTCAGGCAAGCCCCGCCCGCTCCGGCGAAGTGCAGGAAACCGTCCCGCTGATCCCGATGGGCGCAGCCCGTTTGCGGCTGACCTCGTTTCCAACCATCGGCGACGGCCCGGACGCCCATGACTGGGCCGCGCCGGTCCGGCCTGCCCTCGCCGCGTCGGCCTCCACCGAGCATGACGACATCAACGCCTTGTCCAATCCGACTGACCCGGCCAAATCGTTTGACCCGGCGACGCCGCGTTTTACCTGGTGGGACCACAAAGGTACTTCCGAATGGGTGCAGTACGACCTAGCCCTGCCGAAAACGGTTTCGTCGGCTTCGGTCTACTGGTATGACGACACCGGCAGCGGCCAGTGCCGCGTCCCAAAATCCTGGCGCTTGACCTACAAAGACCCGGTGACGCACACCTGGACGCCGGTGAATGCAGACGCGGCCTATGAGACTGACCAAAACCAGTACAACACCGTGAAGTTCGCGCCCGTCACGGCGTCGGCCTTCCGCATTGAAGTGCAGCTTCAGGATGGCTTCTCCGGCGGCATCCTGCGCTGGCGGCTCAGTTAGCGTCCGCAGGCAGAGAACCCGGCACGGCAGGAACCCGGCATTGAAATGCCGGGCTACTGTTGAGTGAAAGTCGCTCCGCGACTAAGAAGCAGGCAGATGCTAACGGCATTGAGTCCCGGAGGGACTTTGTGCACTTGAATAGCCCGGCACTTCGGTGCCGGGTTTCTCTTCACGGTACCTGTTCCATGACAACCGACCTCCCGCTTCGGCGTGCCTGCTGCCTCACGGCCCTTCTTCTGACTTCTCTGCCGCTGCTCGCGTCGGCAGCCGTGCCGCCCAAGCCAGCCACCGCCTATCCCCTGCCTGTCATCCGTGAGGCGCACGCGCCCTTTACGCTGCTCGCGCCATTCTCACTGCTGTCTTGAAACCTTAACCTATGTTCTTCCAATTTCGCCACTTTGCCTGCGTCATGCTGCTGTCGCTGACGCCGATTTTCGCCCAAGCGGCGCCTGCCCTTCAAACGCGGTATGTGGACGGCAATGCCCGGTTTACGGTCATCACGCCGAACTGTGTTCGCTTGGAATATGCGCCCGACGGGCAATTTGTGAATGCCCCGTCACTGTTCGCCGCCGTTCGCCCGCACGGCTATTTGGAAGTCAAGCCGCCTGATCCTGCACTGACCATTGACACCGGCGCAATTCGGCTGATCTATACGCCGGATGGACAGCCGTTTTCGCCCGCCAATCTCCATGCGGACATTCGGCGCGGGGCGCAGACGGTGACTTGGACGCCGGGCGCACCCAATCCAGGCAACTTAGGCGGCACGATCCGCACGCTGGACGGCGCAGACGGCCCGGAAGACTTGGGACAAGGACTGCTGTCGCGTGACGGCTGGTTCCTGCTGGACGACTCGCAGACGCCGCTGCTGACGAAAACTTGGGTCCAGGCGCGGCCTCTAAGTTCCGGCACCGACTGGTATTTGTTCGGCTACGGCAGCAATTACCGGGCGGCGCTGAAGTCGCTGGCGGCCATCGGCGGGCCGGTGCCGCTGCCCCGCAAGTATGCGCTCGGCGCGTGGTACTCCCGCTACTGGCCCTACACCGAGGAGGATTATCATGCGCTTGTGCAGCAATACACTGCCCATGACTTTCCCTTAGATAACATGGTCTTAGACATGGACTGGCACAAGGACGGCTGGACAGGCTGGTCGTGGAACCGGACGCTGCTGCCGGACGCCGAGGCGCTGCTGCCCTGGCTGCATTCGCAGGGGCTGCACGTCACACTGAACCTGCACCCCGCCGACGGCGTCGGGCCGCAGGAAGATCAGTATGCGGCGTTTATGAAAGACATGGGCGCGGACCCCAGCACAAAGCAGACAATTCCGTTTGATGCCGCCGACCCCAAGTACATGAACGCGCTCTTCTCCGATGTGTTCAAGCCATTAGAACAAAGCGGCGTTGATTTCTGGTGGCTGGACTGGCAGCAGTATGCCGCTACGCGCTCCATTCCCAGCCTGACAAACTTGTTCTGGCTGAACACTTTGCTGTATGATCATACGGCGCAGGGCGGGCAGCGCGGGCTGTCGTTTTCGCGCTGGGCGGGGTGGGGGGATCACCGGCATCCGATCCACTTCAGCGGCGACGCCAGCACCAGTTTTTCCATGCTGGCCTTTGAGGTGCCGTTCACGTCCACGGCGGGAAACGTCGGCTGCTTCTTCTGGTCGCACGACATCGGCGGGCATAACCGGGGCCGCAACGAAGAGTCTTACACCCGCTGGGTCCAGTTCGGCGCAACAAGTCCGGTCCTGCGCTCGCATTCCACCCGCGATGCGACAATGGATCGGCGTCCCTGGCTTTACCCGGAGTGGGCGACAAACTCCATGCGAACGTCATTCCACCTGCGCGATGAGCTGTTTCCCTATCTGTATACAAGCGCCGCCGAGTCCTGCCGTGACACGGTTCCTTTAGACCGACCCCTTTATTTAGACCATCCCCGCGACGAAGCCGCTTACCATAACGCGCAGGAGTATTTGATTGGCGATAACTTGCTGGCCGCGCCCATCGTGACGCCGGGCGTCGGGCCGGGCCGCGTTGGAACCCAGACTGTCTGGTTCCCAGCAGGAACCTGGTTCAACAGATTCACCGGAGAGAAGTTCGCGGGAAACACGAACGCGCTGGTCGCCGCCGACATCAACGAGTTCCCGCTGTATGTTCGGGGCGGCGTTCCCCTCCCGATGCAGCCGTACACGCCGCGCATGGCGACGACGCCCTTAACAACCCTGCGCGTCCGCTGCTATCCCGGCCCCGACGGGGCAACGGGCCGCTCCACGGTGTACGAAGACGACGGCGTGACCACCGGCTACGAGCGCGGGCAGTTTGCAGCAACGCCGCTGACGTACATGCGCCGGGGTGATGAGGTTACGGTGACTACCGGCGCAGTGCAAGGCTATTATCCCGGCTTGGCAGCCCGGCGAAGCCTCGTAATTGAGCTACCGGACACGGCGCGAGGCACGAAAGCCGCTGTTAACGGTCAGCCTGCCGCCTGCGCGTATGACGC
>CAXUBO010000024.1:21305-27551 GCA_964249345.1 uncultured Armatimonadales bacterium
TACTTGTACCACGGGCGCATTCAGAACTACTTGTACGCGCCCGGCGGCGAGGTGATACTTATTGAAAGCCCCGTGATAAACTGGCGCGGGCGCACTGTCTTCCTGCCGGTGTCGGCCCAAACGACGTTCGGCGGGCGCGAGTACCCACTGCCCTTGACGCCGCACATTGACGCTATCCTGACCCCGGACAATGTCGCGCGGACAGCCCATGTGACGGCAAGCGGCGCGGAAGGCGGCTACACGGCGGAAGGAGCGGTGGACGGCGTCGCGGGCGGCTACCCGGACGACAAAGCCAACGAATGGTCGGCGGGAAGCAAGGCCGGCGCGTTCCTGACGCTGACCTGGGACACGCCGCAAACGATAGACCATGTCGCGCTTTACGACCGGCCCAACACGAACGACCAGGTAACGGCAGGCGTGCTGGCCTTCAGTGACGGTTCAGCAGTGCCGTTCGGCGCTCTGCCCGACGACGGCAAGACGCCGCTGGATGTGCGCTTTCCGGCAAAGACAATTACATCGCTGACTGTCAAAGTCACTGCCGTGAAGCCCAGCACCGAGAACGCCGGGTTATCCGAAATCGCCGTCTACAAGGCAAAATAATTTTGCAGGGGCGAACACACGAGGAAGGGCGAACACAAGGTTCGCCCCTACAAAGGCTGAAGCAGCAGTCTTTGGCGGTCACGGATGAGCGTGTCAAGCGCTTGGAGGGACGGCGCGACGGCAGAGGGCAAAGGCTCGGCCTGCCACTCTTCCACTGTCCAGGCTGAAACCACGCGCTCAATTTCCACCGACTGCTGTACTAAAGCGTCATCAAAAGCGATGAGTGCATTGAGGAGGCTGACTTCCTGACGCAGACGCCACCAGAACTTGTCCTGCGCGGGGGCGGCCATGCCCCGAATATCGGACTCTAGGCCGCGCAGGCGCTCCGCGAGGCGCGTCAGTCCCCGCAGCTTTTCCATCATTTCGGCAGGCGGAAACGGCTGCTCCCGCGTGGACGGCGGCAGGAACGCCTGCCGGTACTCGGTTTCCAGCGTCCGCAGATGCTGTGCGGCTTCTAAGAGCGACGAGCCGGCCCGCTGGCGCACCAGCAAGTCATCGGCCCGCGCAAGATTGGCCTTGTCGTAGAAGTTGTAGCCGCCGCCTGACAAAAGCACTTGCAGCCGCTGGACAAGGGGGTTCTGGCTTGGATGATCGCTCATAGATTTTTGGGGATGGTCTTGAAGCGGGCGGTTGAAACCGCCCGCTTCTGCTACAACTGGGGCCGCAGAGGCAGGGTATGAACAGCTTGCGACTGGGCCGGCTGCGGCGGCGCGGGAGCCTCAGCAGGCGGGGCGGCAGGGCGCAGGTACGGGTCGGTAGTGGTCGTCGGCGTCGCGCCGCCGATGGTGAACGGCTGGCCGACCGCCATGTTCGGGGCGCTGACCACGCCGCGCTCGGCCATGATCATAGCCGTGTAATAGCGCACGGCGTCCATCTCGCTCAGGCCGAAGGCTTTGAGTGAAATGAGCGCCTTCATGCGCGGGTCGGCGGGATGCACCAGCACTTTGACCGTGTTCAGCGTGATGCCGTAAATCGCCAAAAACTCCTGCAAGTGGCTGTAAACCAGGTCGGTCAGGTCGTGGATTTTCTCGTTGACTTGCTCCAGCGGCGTCGCCTGAATGAGCTGATTGATTGCCTGCTCCACCACCGGCCCGGCGTAAGCGTTTAAATTTTCCGTCAGCAGCGCATGGCCGCTGTACGGCATGTGCTGGACCAGCTTAACGGCGTCTTCGCGGGTATCCACATGAACGTAATAGTCCACGTCATAGGTCATCTCAGCCATCTCCCGCGACAAGGCCAGGCCGGACGCGCTGACGACGAGCTTGGCCCGGTTGACATACAGCGCCTCATACTGCCACGGGCTTTGGCCTCCGTAGAACGCCTGCTGAATGGAGCCGAACATGACGCTCTGCGGGGTGTCAATGGCATACTGCCCGGTCTCATAGACGTTGATAATCGCGCCGCGCGACTTCAAGACGCAAAAGTGGTTGCTTTCCACCGTCAGCAGCGAGCCGTTCACGATGTCGTTGTTGGGATAATGCCAGAGCAGAACATTGGGTCCCATGACCTCCTGTCCCGACGGGTCAAGCGTAGAAATGACGCTTCGGATACCAGCCATAATCGTGCCTCCTCATGGTCTCCTAGTGATTGCTTCCTAATACGCCGCCGCCTGCCCGCTTTCCTTCCTGCACTTGCCACCAGTTGACGCTGACGCCGGATGTGTCCCACACGAGAGAGAGCGTGTGGTAGCTGCGCGGGGCGAAGGTGTACGCGCCCATGTCAACGGTTGTCCAAGTTTGCCCGCCGCCGGTCTTTGGAACGCGGACGGACGGGTACGCCTTGCCGTCGAGGACAAAGTGCAGCCGTCCCGCCGACACCGATGCGGCCCGAACAAGCAAATGCAGGCTGCCTTGCAGCGGGACTTCCTGCCAGGTCAGTGTTTCGCCCGCCTGCGTCCGGCAGACATCGTAGCCGCCATACCTATCGGCTGTGTCTTCAATGGCAATGGAACCGTTGCGGTAGAAGTTCGGCTTGCCGGGAAAAGGAACAGCCCCGGAAAACGAGTCGCACGCTTCCGCTTCTTCTTTGAGGTCAATGGGAAACGGGTGACTGCTGAAGCGGCGCACCAGATTGATGCGCTGGTTTGGGTAATCGTAGCCGGTCTCGGCATAGCCTAGCGGCTTCCCGTCCGGGTCCAGGTTCCGCGCCCGCCACAGCGTTGCATTTTCCCAGTAATCGTCAAAGCCTTCCAGAAATGTAGACTTGCACTTCGGATTGCTGATTGCCCCCGTCAGCCCTGTTGTCAGTGTTTTGCCGTGCGCGGGGTCAACAATCCAGACCGGAGCATTCGGGTCTGAAGGGTTGGAAATATGGAACGACGGAATGCAGGTTCCAAATGTCGCCCCGCCGCGCGTATGGACGTTCCAAGTGGAGTAGTTCGGCCCCGGCACGGGCGTAAACCAGGGATACACGGCGTCTACCACGCCCGGCGCGTCGCTGGAAGGATCATTCTTGACCCAGTCTTCCGACACGATGATATAGGGGTTGAAGCCGAACGTACTGCGGCACTGCGCCCGCAGATAGTCCAGCAGCTCCTTGCCGCTGCCGTTCAAATGGGACAGGAACGCGGGCGACCCAGACCAAATGGCATACACTGGCCGCCCGTCAATCTTGTAGCGGTTCGCATCGGGGACTGCCCGGAAGAATGCCTTCAAATTGTGGTCCCAGACAAACGCCTGCGCCGCCGGATCGCTGACATCAAACGGGGCTTTGTAGCCGTAGCCATTGCCATGCTGGAAGTTCCAAAGCGCGGTCCAGGACGCCGGGTTGTCATCAAACGGCATCACTTTGACGCGCTTCGTCAGGCCACGCTTGTTGAGCGCCGTCACAAGATTGGCGAACGTCGCCGGCTGATCGTTGCCTTTCAGCCAGACCGAAACAAAATCAATCTGCGCCGCTTGGTACTGCTCCGCCATGCTGTCCCAGTACCGGGCATGATCAAGGGGCGGCAGGTTAAACAGCGGCAGGGCGTACACCGTGTTCTTCCCGGCAAAATCCACGAGGGCGTCGCTATCCATCTGCGGGTGGCCGAAAGCATCCACATCCGCGTTCACATCCGCGCCCAGCGCTCCGGCCCAAGCGCCCGGCGTGGCGCGGAAGAGAACAAAGAATGCAAAAAGAAGCCATAATAGTTTTCTCGCCGTCATATCTCGCTTGTCTCCTGGAACGGCCACCGAGGGAGCGGCTCGCGGGACGTTTTCCACAGCGGCGGAATGCTGCCCGTGCCCGCCGACAGTGCGACAATGCCGCCCACCATCGCGCAGGTGGTGTCCCGGTCGCCCAGGCCGCTGACCGTCAGCCACAAGGCTTCTTCGTAGCTGCCTAAACGCTGACCGGCGCACCAAAGCGCAAAGGGAACCGTGTCCTGAGCCGTCACGTCGTAGCCATTGCCGAGCTGACCAACAGCGGCTTCCACCGTCGTTTGTTCTGGAAGATCGCGAGCAACGATCAAGCGTTCGCGGACTTCGCTCGGTGGCACATTGAGCAGGATACGTTCTAGGAACTCCTGCCGATTTTGCATCTCATAGGCGTCCCTGAGCCGCCAGGCCCAAGCCGCGCCGAGGGCTACGGCGACTGCACCGGCAATCGCTTCGAGATGGGCATGAGTGACTTCGCAGGAGTACGCGGCATTTTCAGCCACGGCTTCCAGGTCGTCGGCGAAATACGCGCCCACCGGCGCAACACGCATTGCGCCGCCGTTGCCGAATGATCCTTGACCGTCAAACATCCGTGGAGCCAAATCGGGCCAGGTGCCACCCTGCCAGTAGTGCGGCAGCAGCCAGTTCATGGCTGGGCCATAGCCGCGTCCAGGATTGTAACGCGCCCCGAAGTTCATGGCTAAGATGTCCCGATTGACTTCTTCATATTGGCGCAGAATGGAAATAATGGACAAGGCCATCTGCGTGTCGTCCGTAAAATACCATTCGTGTTCGGGAAGCGTCCGCGCCGCAATCAGCGCAGTCACTTGAGAGGGAGACACAAAAAATTGCTCGCCGAAGGCATCGCCGACGGAAAGGCCGTCCAGCGAAAGAACGGCACGGGCGAGACGGTCATTGGGAGAAGAACTGTTAGGAGAAGAACTATTGGGAGAAGTGGTCATGTCGCCTCCAAAAAGACTTTATACTTGAAAAAGTTTGTGCTTGACGGTCAGTCTGAGAAGAAGCTGCAAGGCAATCTGGCGGAAAAAGAAGAGGTTCAGGCGCTCTCTGGCCGCAGGCGTGTCAAACTTTTGGGTGACGGCTTTGAGGCCGGCGCAGTCGGTGAAAGAACTGAAATCATAATCGCCGATGTCCGACGACAGGTGGTGCGCGTAGCTGTTGCGGAGGCGGCTGACGCCGTGCAGGTCATGGTACAGCCTGGGGTCCAAATAATTGGCGGCCCGCAGCAGGTCCATCTTGACCGAAAACGAATACGAGCGGCCTTGCAGCAGAAATTCGGCGTTCTTGAAGCGTTTGGCGATGACGGCGTCTAAAGCGTCTTCCAGATGCAGACGCGCCCGCAGCACCAGGCCCAAAGGATCAGTCTGGGCGTACAGATGCTCCACCAGCGCGGCAGACAGCGGCCCCGCCGAAAGCAGCGCCTGGGTGCGCCGATTTTCGTCTTCCAAATGCCGCGCCAGGTCTTCTTCGGTGTCTATGGGGCGCAGCGCCCGAAGGAGCGGCTGAAACCAGCGCTGATTAGCGGTCATCGCTTTGCGTCTGTTTTGCTTGCGTCAATTGGCATAGGGTACAATGGTTTCTATGAAAACCCAAACAACCTTGCTGCGGCTGCCGGCAATTGCTCTGCTGCTGAGCGCGTTCTCGCTTGGCCTGGTTTATAGCCCGGCGGCGAGGGCGCAGGCTCCCGCCCCCGCGCCTTTGCCAGCCGATGCCGACTCCGCACCGGAAATGAACGCTTTCCTGAAGGCCGACCAGAAGCAGATGCCGCCGGCGGGAGCGGTGCTGTTCATGGGCAGCTCCAGCATCCGCATGTGGGATACGGCCCGCGATTTTCCGGAAATCCCGACCATCAACCGGGGGTTCGGCGGCTCGCAAATCTTTGAGAACACGCTGTATGTGGACCGTCTTGCGGTTCCTTATAAGCCGAAAATCATTGTCTTCTGCGCCGGGACTAACGACCTCGCGTATGGCAATAAAACGGCCCCGCAGGTGTTTGAGGAATACAAAGACTTCGTCGCCAAAGTCCATGCGGCCCTGCCGGACACGCGCATTGTCTATATCTCGGTCAATCCCACCGTCGCCCGCTGGAGTCTGGAAGACGCGACGCTGAAGCTCAACCATGCGATTGAAGAATGGACGTTTGAAAACAATTCCCCGACCGAGAAGCTGAACTTCATCAACTCGCACGATGTCCTGCTGACGCCTGACGGTCAGCCGCCCGCCGATTTGCTGCGGGCCGACCATCTGCATTTCAACGCCAAAGGCTACAAAGCGTGGACGGCCATTGTCAAGCCGCGCGTTCTGGCGCTGGCGGCGCTGGACGGCGTCCAAATGAACAGCGCCCAGCGAATGAACAGCGCCCAGCGTCTGGATGCGCCGGCGGCAGCCGCTGCGAAATAATTCCGTTCACCGAAAGTTCGCCACGGAATAAAGCGCCACGGAATAAAGCGCCACGGAATAAAGCGCCACGGAATAAAGCGCCACGGAA
>CAXUBO010000024.1:27651-31850 GCA_964249345.1 uncultured Armatimonadales bacterium
CGCCACGGAATAAAGCGCCACGGAATAAAGCGCCACGGAATAAAGCGCCACGGAATAAATTCCGTGGCTCGGAAGAGCACACCGTCCAGGGGACGGAAGATTAAGAACGCAGATTATCCGCGTTGATTGTCTTCCGTCCCCTGGACGGCGGGCATTTCTTAGCCTCGCATTTTAATGCGTGGCATTTTCTTTGCCGTTCACTGCGGCATGTGCGCCATCTGCGCCTGAACGTCGGCGGCGCTTAACGCCGAGTTCCAGATCGTGAAGCCTGCGACTTTGCCGTTGATGTGGTAGTCGTTCCACGGGCCATGCGTGCCGATCTGCACGGTGGACGCGGCATCGCTCAGCGTCACCGGAGCGGTCTTGATGACCTGGCCGTTCTTGTAGATCGTCAGCGTCGCGCCGTCAAAGGCCAGCGTGATCATCTGCCACTTGCCCAGGTCAAACGGAACGCCGGTTGTTACGTCTACGTTGCTGCCCCAGAAATGGATGCCGTCGTGGAACTTGATCAGGAACCGCTGCTCGCCGGCGTTGTCGGAGCCGTCCCCGAAGCCGCCGATCAGCGTCAGCTCTTCCGGCATTTCGTTCAGATATACGAACTGGTTGATCGTCCACGGGTCCGTGCTTTGATAGGGCAGGCCGGGAACATCGCGCCTGATGACGCCCCGCTGCGTGCCGCCGAACGTCTGCACGTCGGCAAGCTGAAACACGGCTGTGCCTGCCGGCAGGCGCTTCGCGACAGGCGGGGGGGTGCGCGGCGTGATCGCCGGGAAGGGGTCCGGCTCATACAAGACGCCCGCAGGCTGGGTGTCGTCTACGGCATTGCGAACCGCCGACATCGCCATGATCCGAATGTCCGGGCTGCTGGGCAGCGTCACGCTCGTCGCCCCGGCGGGCAGGTCCAGCGCATACTGGAACAAGTAGCAGAAGCAGTACGGCAGGTCGCCGTCCGCGTTGTGCCGGTGCGTCCCGACCCAGGCCACGCGGTCTCGCTTCACAAAGCCGGGCGTCAAGCGCTCAATGTGCATGGCCCGTCCCAGCCGGACACTCTTGACCGACATGCCGGCCAGGATCAAATTGCCGTCCCAGTTCGGATCGGGATAGCCCGTGCCGGGGCCGAAGGAAGCCGGGTCGCCGGGATCGTTGTGAATGACGCGCGAGTACCACTGGCCGGTCAGCGCCTGCCAGTCCTGCACTTTCAGCGCCGTCTGATGCGCCGTGCCGCCTGCCGTATGCACCGTAAAGACGCCGGACTTATCGCCGTGGGCCGATGCCGCCAGCAGGTACAGGCGGCTGTGGCTGCCCGCAGGCAGGGCAATGGTCTGGCCCGCGCACGAGACCATGCTGTTTGGGCCGTGGACCAGCGTGAATTGGACGCCGTTTGCCGACACCTCCGCCGGCCACAGCTCGGCAGGGTACCCGCCCGCGCCGTCAAACGTGCCGGAGGCCAGCGCACCGTGGCTTGTCACGCCGCCGAAGTTGACCGGCAGCGCGACGGGCGTGCTGACCGGCGCGACGGGCGTGCTGACCGGCGCGGCAATCGTGTGCGCGGCAGAGGCCAGCGTGACGGCGAATGAGCGCGGCTGATAAGCGGTCAGATCGACAAGCAGCTTACCGTCGGTGGCGGCATAGTGGCCGACGACCTGCTCCGTCGCGTCAATCTCGCGGACAGAAGCAACCGGGGCCGTGAACGTGATCGCTGCGCTCTGGACCGGTTGCCCGTGCAGCTCCTGGACCCGGACCACCCATTCCGCGCTGTCTTCGGCTTTCTTGAGGCCGCGCACTCCTATCTGGTCGGTGCTGAGCTTCAAGAGCGAGAACTCCCTGCCTCCGAGGCCGGCGTGTTTTGCGGTCACGAACGCCGTCAGCGGCTGGTTGAACCGGGCGGCCTGTCCCACCACTTTGCCGTTGCGCCAGTCGCCGGAATGGCCGGACAGGGCATACGGGAAGTGATGAACTCCTAAATCATTGGTCTTCTGCCACGGGTAGTTGTCGCCGTCGGGCGAGCGCAGCAGGGACAAGCGCAGCGTGTTGTCGCTTGTTTTGTCCCAGCCGTACTTGAACCGGGTCAAAACGGCCATGCCGTGGCTGCCGCCGGCGTCGGTCAGGTCGGCCCACTGCTGGGCGTTCACTTCGTAGCGGTTCGGCTCGGCATTGGGCCGCTCAATCGTGCCGAGGCCGAGGTCAAACGTCGCCGTCGGATTGGCCGCAGTCATGGGGAACGATGCTTTTACTAATGTTCCCGGCGACTGCCAGTCTACATCGTTATGCACTTCCACCCAGTCGCCGTCCGGCGTGAGCCGGATATGCTGAACCCAGGTGGTCTCGCCGAGCGTCCGCGACACTTCCAGGGCAACGCGGGCGGGGCCATGCTCGGTCACGCGAATGTGCGCGTTGTCCTGCATGACGCCGCGCGGCGGATTATGCACGGTGTCGTAGAGGATTTCCCACGCCGGCCAGTTCGGCGAATAATCATGGAAGTCTTCCAGCCGGCTGGCCCCGGCGAGAAGCTGCGTTTGGGCTTTTTTGTCGTAAACGCCGCTGATGTCACCCGAAGCCGTGACGCCGACTCGGTAGCGGCGGCTTTCCAGCTGAGTCGCCGACGCGCTCAGGCCCGTAGAAAGCGCACACGGCACAGCCGAGGGCCGCACGTCGTAGACGCGGCAGCCGACAGGCGGCGCCTGGGCGATAAAGACGATCTTCGCGCTTTGGCCGTTTTGGGAAAGCGTCTGGCTCGGCACTTCCGCGCCGGTCACGGTATCAAAAACGCGCACATGCGGCGTGGCGTGGGGCAGCGTCATGGTCGCTTCCACGGCATCGGTGCGCGGTTGGTCCAGCGGGTTATAAACGACGAGCGGGATGCCCTGCGCTTGGGTATTCAAATGCCTCGCGATTATGCCGACGCCGGTTGTCACGAGGTGCGACAACTGGTTAAGGCTTAATAAGTCGTCGTTCCAGGTAAACGTGTAGCCCTGCGGCGTGAGCGTTCCGGGCATGGTGTCATGGAACTGGTTCCACAGAATGCGAACCCAAGCTTCGCTGAGCGTCTTCTGGGGGTAGGCCGGGCCGCCCAGCCAGGCGGCGGCGAGGGACGCGCGTTCGGCGGCATCCGCCATCTGCTCGTTCATCCGGTTCCACTTTTTGTGGGCCGCCTGGGACGTGTAGCCGCCGACGCCGTGCGTCTTCATGGTCAGCTCGCCCTTGTAATGCGGCAGGCCGGCGATCTGCTGTGGGGTCAGGTCTTTTGCCATCTGGTCGGCGGACGTGTTGATGACCCGCACCGGGGCGCTGATGTCGTCTACCGACCTCTGGACCCAAGAAACCGTTGCGTCGCCGGGCGTTCCGCCCTGGTCGCCGGTGCCGAAGTAGCGCAGGTCCACCTGCTTGCCGCCGGCATCCGCCATGTCGGCGTTCCACTGCGGGCTGGTCGCAGCGTCCGTGCGGACATCATGGTTGTACGAGCCGGGCCGCAGGGCCGTGACAAGCTCGGAGCCGTCCGCGCCTTCCCAGCGCCCGACCGAGAAGGGAGACGGGAACCAGCCGCCCCACAGGTCAAACTTCTGAGTGGAAAACGACAACAGTCCCGAATGCCGTCCGATAGTGGGCAGCGAGTAGGGGAAGCCGAAGCAGTCCGGCAGATAAATGTCGTTGGAAACCTGGCCGAACTCCTGCCGGAAGAACTGCTGGCCGTACAGGGCCTGCCGGAACAAAGACTCCGGGCTGGGGTTCACCACGTCCACCGCGTTGATCCACGATCCCGACAGTTTCCAGCGCCCTTTTTTAACCCAGGATTGAAGCTCCGGCCAGGCTTCCGGGTGATACTCTTTAAACCACATATAGTGGATGACGCCTTCAAAGTTGAAGCTGTACGCCGGGTACTTTTCAAAGAGCGCCCAGTTCGGCTGCATGGTATTTGGGATGCAGTGCGCGATGACGTGCTGCACGGTCCAGTTCCACTGCGAGTCAATGTGCGCGGTCGCTACCATGTAGAGCGTCGGCTTGTCTGCGGCGGCGGCAATCGCCGGAGTGCCGCTGCCGACCAGCCGGAGTCCGGACAGGCCGAGGCCCGCTCCGCCGGCGACAACCAGCGCCCCTTTGACAAAGGCCCGGCGCGTCAGTTTCGACGGGCGCGGCTCTTCGGCCATTTTCTCTTCGGCCATTTTTTCTGCGGGGGCTGCGATTTGCGTTTCTTCTTGTGG
>CAXUBO010000024.1:31860-33636 GCA_964249345.1 uncultured Armatimonadales bacterium
CTTGTGTGGTTTCTTCGAGCATGATTTTCCTTATAGGTTTATGTGAACTATGGCTTTATGTAAATTGACTGCTCATGGAACTTCAATGCGTGGCTGACTGAGACGAAGTTTCCGCCCGAATGCCTGCGGGGCTATCGGCGCTCAATCCTGCGACATCGCTGGCGGAAACTAGTACCAATGGATATACGGACGCATGATAAACAATGTTGCCGGACAGCCGGATATTGGCGCTGTGGGCCAGCACCACAGGCGACTGCGGCGTGAGAACGGACGGCCAGACGGCAGCGCCGGTGATGCTGTTGCCCAAAAGCGCAGCGCCGTCCGCCCACTCAATCTGAATGTCCCGGTCGTAATCCGAAACAAAGCGATTGCCTTCCACTGTGATAGCCCGGTTGCCGACTGCGCCGTCGCCGTGGACAAAAACTGCTCCGGCATTGCCGCCGAACCGCCCATTGCCGGAAATCGTGTTATGAGAAATTGTCAAATGGCTGACATAATCGGCTTCGTTCCAGTAATATTCCGGCCCTGCCGAAATCGCCGACATGCCGCAGTTTTCAATGACGTTGTCTTCAATGACGCCGTCGTCGGCTTTCACTAAAACCCCGCGCGAGCGCGTGTTTCCCAGATGGCAGCCCGTAATCTTGTAGCCGGCTCCGTCTGCCAGCGGGTTGCTGAGCTTCGCGCCTGCCGGAACGCCCAAGTCCTTGTCCAGCACTACCCGCGTCGTCTTGTCGCCGTTGTCTTTGAGCGATACGACGGAAGCTTCCCCAAAAAACCCTTTGGTGTCGGAAATCCGTACCGGCCCGCCAATTGTCAATGCGCCGACGCCGCCGGCAAGCGTCAAGGCCGTACCGGACGCCGCTTGGATCGTTTGAAGCCCGCCGTGGATGGCAATGCAATCGTCCAAAAACACGCCTTGAAAAATGCAGTTCTGAATGTCGGGACCCGGATACGCGCCGGTCATGTGCATCCCATCGGCGCTGTTTGTCACCAAAGACGGGTCGGACGCGCCGGGTGGGGGCGGGCCAAGCGCCCAGACGATATGCCGGTAGTGGTTGCCGCCGCCGCCGTCCTCCCGCAGCGGAGAAAAGCCGTTCCGCACGAGTGTCACGTCCTGCACAGTGCAGTTTTGGCTGTGGTCTAAAAAAACTTTGAACGGGGCATCGCCGTACCGTCCTACCAGCCAGTCGCCGGCCTCAAAGTGGCCGCCGATGTGAATGCGGTAGGTGCTGCCGTCTGCATTCTGCGCCACTGGGGCATCATAAAAATCCCCGACCCCCAGCTTGAACAAATGGGTCTTGGCGTCCAAAATGTTGATGCACGACGGAAACTTGCCGGCATCCGCCGGAGGAGCCGGGTAGCCGGGACTTGGCTTCCAGTCGCAGTAGCTTCCCGCCTCGTCCTTGCCGATTGCCGTGATGCGGCCCTGGTACGACGTGATCTTGTTCTGGGAAATGACTGCCCCGGCCAGCGTGACATGCGTGCAGCGGCGCAGGTCAAACGCATCGTGCATCCAGTGGAGGTCGGTCAGGATCAGCGTCACCCCATACGCGCTAATGGTCGTCTCCTGCCAGCCGTCCAGCGAAAAGACCGCGTGGCCCAGACTTGGCAGAAAATATGTGCCGGGCCGGATGCGAATTTTCCTCGCGCCGCGTGCATAAGCGTCTTGAAGCGCCTGCGGCAGTGCATCCGGCCGGGAGGGATTACCCACTGTGACCGTTTGGGCGAAAGCTGTTTGGGCGGGGACCGTTTGAGGGGCGGGAGCCGCCGCGAGAG
>CAXUBO010000024.1:33651-34847 GCA_964249345.1 uncultured Armatimonadales bacterium
TAAAAAGGCAGACAGCAGGCGAAGTTTCATACCACTCTCTACTATAACCGAGAGTGCTGCGCCTGTCAAGTGCCGCTTTGATTTGGAACAGCCCGAACACAAAAAAGCCTGAATGTTATTTCTAACATTCAGGCTTTAAGTATGCCCCCACAGGGACCCGAACCCCGGACACGAAGCTGGATAAAGTTTAGCATTCGGAAGCAGAAAAATGAATTTTGTTGTAGCCGAATTGAATCATTGTCCTGCGCCTATGGCAACTTGCACCGCGAACCTCACACTTTTCTATTTCTGCTAAAATCGTGTTCCGGGAAAGCCCATCTGCAACCATTTGAGCGACAGCACCTCGCTTTTGCCCCCGGACGTGATCAAACTCCAGCATTAAGGGATCAGCCTCAGCACAATCAACGCATGGATGTTGCTTTAAGTATTGAAAGAGCAAAAACTGCTTATCTATCACTTTCTGCTTGCGCCGCTGGTTGACACGGGTGATATGAGACGCTTTGTTTTTCTGATACTAGCGTTCCTGCATTCCCTTCTTGCAGGCGCGGCATTGCGTCTGTAACCCATCTTTCCTGGCAGAATTGCAACCGAAAGCCGTTATATCTTGCTCTTGTTTGCAGGAGCCACACCTTTTGTTCATTTGAATTTTGATCGTTAAAACATTTCTGACACACGAACAAAAATCCTAGTTACATTACAATATAACTAGGACTTTTCGTTATGCCCCCAGTAGGATTCGAACCTACGACACCCTGATTAAGAGTCAGGTGCTCTAACCAGCTGAGCTATGGAGGCATGATTGAAACGCTTTACGCTGGAACGTCTCGCATATTATACACTTATCTGCCTGAAAATACAACCACAGACTACGTTTTATTTCACCTCGCTGCTCAGCAGCGGAACTGGAGGCTGTAAAGGAACTGAGTGAATGGGGGCTCGTAGCGGGCTTGAAGCGTTTCGGCGGATGTGCCGGTGATGGTCAGCATCAAGCGCGTCTGCGGGTTCGGAGACAGAGCGGGCGGGCAGTGCAGGCACGCCTGACGCTGAAGCAGCAAGCCGCTCTCCGACTGCCAGGTATAGGAGAGAAGAACCCCATTCGCCCCGTCAATGCGGAGGCCGGAGCGCGACAGCAGGGCAAAGCCGGGCAGGCCGGTTTCCATCGCCTGCGTTTGGCGGTCCACAAAGGCGTCCACGGC
>CAXUBO010000025.1:0-1975 GCA_964249345.1 uncultured Armatimonadales bacterium
TACGCCGCTTCAATCTCGCCCAGCACCGGAACGCCTGCCGCGACCGCGTCCTGCAAGACGGCGGCATCACGGCGGACGCCGGGACTGGTGACGACATAGTCTAGTTTGCCGTAATCTAAGGCCGCGCCGCCGGTTAGCGGTGTGAGGCCGAGCGTGGACAGATGCGTCACAGCGTCAGTCAGCGACGCGGCGGGCTTGCCGTCATACGGAATGACCTGTGCGCCGAGTTTGGTCAGCACGTCGCAGCAGGCCAGGCCGCTCCGGGCCAGGCCGATGACGGCGACGGTTTTGTTCTTGAATTCGGCGTGCATAGTTATCAGACAACCGGCACTGGAAGTGCCGGTCTACTTTCGCATGAAAATCGCTCCGCGACTGAAGATTAGCCTCTGCCACATTATCCTGTTTCGCAGTCGCGGAGCGACTTTCATTCACCAGTAGACCCGCACTACCAGTGCCCGTTCTCTTGATGTGCCAATTCCTCACAGCCACACATACATCAGCGGAGCCAGGATGAGGCCCAGCACCAGCGCGAGAATGCCTAAAATCCAGAAGCGGGCGACGACCTGCGTTTCCTTCCAGCCGGACAGCTCGAAATGATGATGGATCGGCGTCATCTTGAACACTCGTTTGCCGTTCGGCTTGCCGCCGGTAGATTTGAACACGGCGACTTGGATCATCACGCTGCCGGTTTCCATGAGAAAGACAATGGCGAACAACAACAAAAGAACTTCCTGCTTGCCGATGAGCGCTAAAGCCGCGAAGCTGGAACCTAGGGCCAGCGAACCCGTGTCGCCCATGAACACTTTTGCCGGGTGAGCGTTATACCACAAGAAGCCCAAACACGCCCCGGCCAGCGCGAACGCAAACTCCGGCAATTGCGAAAAATTCGGATGCGTCGTCAGCGCGAGACCCAAAAGCGTGAAAATAGACAGGCCGCCCGCCAGGCCGTCTAAGCCGTCGGTTAAGTTCGCGGCGTTGGACATGCCGATTAGCAGGAAAAACGCCAGCACATAATACGCATAGCCGAAGTCTACATGCTGGTCGCGCCAGAACCAGACCTGAGTCGTAAAGTCAGCCTGAGCAGTCAAATACAGCCAGCCGACAAACAGCAGGGCAACGACGACTTGGCCCGCCAGCTTTTGACGCGCCAGCAGGCCCAGCGATTTGCCGCGCCGGGCTTTCAACAAATCATCTAAGAAGCCGAGGCCGGCATGGGCGATGAATACCAGCACGACGGCGATAAGCTGCGGGCTAACCGGGCGCAGACCCGGCACGGTCAGCAGGCCGAGGCCGAGCGTCAGCAGCAGGCTGAGGGCAATCAAGAGGCCGCCCATTGTGGGCGTCCCTTGCTTGGCGGCATGGCCCGGCACATGCTCGTTGATGTTCTGGCCGAACTTCAGGGTTCGCAGAAACTCAATCGTGCACGGCCCCAGCAGGACGGCGATCAAGAAGGCGGTTAAAAACCCGGCCAGCGCATACGGGTCTAAATGGGTCATGCGCGAGACTCCAGAGCCGCCGCGATTTTCTCCATCGCCATCGCCCGCGAGCCTTTGACCAAGATCACATCGCCCGCCGTCAGTTCTAAAGCTTCCCGCGCAAACTCAGCCGCCTTGCTGCTGTCTGCGAACCGCTGCGCCGCATTCGGAATGAGTGCCGCCAAATCACCGACGGTGTAAAGCCTATCTAAGCCGCCGAGCGTATCAATTACTAAGCCAAGCTCCCGATGCGCGTCTTCCGCCCGCGCTCCCAGCTCGCGCATATCGCCGAGAAAGGCGATTTTGCGTTTGCCTTCATAGGACACCAGCGTCTGCAAGGCGGTCGCGACGGACGCCGGCGCGGCATTGTAAGCATCGTTTAAGATTGTCCCGCCCCACCCCGTTTTGACGACGCTCATTCGCATCGGCGGCGGCACATAATCTTTGAGCGCATCGGCGGCAGCGTTCAACGGCACGCCGAGCGCGTCGGCGACAGTCAG
>CAXUBO010000025.1:2075-29250 GCA_964249345.1 uncultured Armatimonadales bacterium
AAAAGCTCGCCTTTGGCGTCGGCGATGGCGTCGCGCGTGCCGAGAAGCTCCAAATGGTTGTCGGCAATGACCGTCACGACGCCGACGGTCGGGCGGGCGAAGCCGCAGAGGTACGCAATCTGGCCGGGGCCGCGCATTCCCATCTCAATTACGGCCGCTTTATGGTCCGGCGTCAATTGCAGAAGCGCCTTTGGAACGCCGGTTTCACCATTCTGGCTGGCGGCTGTTTTAAGAATTGGGCCAAGCGGCGACAAGGCGGCAGCGAGCATTTCTTTAACGGTCGTTTTGCCGACGCTGCCGGTGACGCCGATGACCGGGATGTCAAACTGGTCGCGCCAAAAGCGGGCCAGCAGGCCATAAGCCACCTGCGTGTCCGGGACGCGCAGGACAGGAATGCTGGGCGATGCAACCACAGGCTGCGAGACAATCAGCCCCGCCGCGCCCGCCCGCAGGGCCGTTGCGATGTGCTGGTGGCCGTCCGTCTGCGGCCCCAGCAAAGCGACAAATAAGTCGCCGGGCTGCAATGTCCGCGTGTCGGTGGAAACGCCGGAAAAAACGACGCTCTCGCCGCCCGTAAGGCCATAATCTAAAGCGACGTAGACATCACGCAAAGTTAGGGACACTCGGCGAGCGCCTCCCGCGCGACTTGGCGGTCATCAAACGGGATCGTCTTGCCGCCTGCGGTTTGGCCGGTTTCGTGGCCTTTGCCGGCAATCACAACAAGGTCTCCCGGCTGAGTGAGGGTGCAGAGGGCAAGTTTGATGGCGGCGGCGCGGTCTACTTCTGTGAGAACATTTGCGCTTTTCGCGCCGCCGGTGCCGGCTAGAATGTCGGACACAATCGCGTCCGGGTTCTCCGAGCGCGGGTTGTCACTGGTCAGAATGGTCAGATCGGCAAGTTCCGAGGAAATCCGGCCCATCAGCGGGCGCTTCAGCGGGTCACGGTCGCCGCCGCAGCCGAAGACGCAAACCAGTCGCTTTGGGTCTAACGCGCGAGCCGATTTCAGGACGTTCTCCAAGCCGTCGGGGCTGTGCGCGTAGTCTACAATCACGGTAAAGTCGCGTCCTGGTGTCGGCACCAGCTCAAAGCGGCCCGGCACGCCGGTCAGCGCTTCCAGGCCGTTCACAATCGCGGTCGGCGGGACGCGCCGGAGCAGGGCGACGCCGATAGCGGCCAGCGCGTTCGTGACCTGAAACAGCCCGCCCATTTGCAGGCTGATGCGAAATGTTACCGCACTGCCCTGCGGCGGCTGATAGGTGACGGTGAAGCGTGTCCCATCAGGCCGCGCCTCGTTGATGACCGCTCGCAGAGGAGCGTTCGGATCATGGAGGGCATAGCGCAGCACGTTTCGGCCCGACGCTTCCAGCACTTCAATCATCCGCAGGCCATACGGATCGTCCGCGTTGACCACGGCTGTAAACGTCTTCTGCGGATACGCCGCCGGGTACTCCGTGAACAAGCGCAGCTTTTCGGCAAAGTACGCTTCCATCGTGCCATGAGCGTCCAAATGGTCCTGCGTCAAGTTCGTAAAGACGCCGGTGTCAAACGCGCATTCGGACGTTCGCTCCATGAGAATGCCCTGCGAGGAGACTTCCATGACGCACCGACGGACGCCCGCGCCGACCATGTCGGCAAAGAGCCGCTGCAAATCCGGCGCTTCCGGCGTCGTGCGCTCCAGCGGAACGCTTTTGCCGTTAATCATCGCGCCAATCGTGCCGATGAGGCCCGTCCGCTCACCCAGCGTTCGGAAGATGCTTTCAATCATAAACGCCGTTGTCGTCTTGCCGTTTGTGCCGGTGACGCCGATGAGGTCCAGACTTTGCGACGGCTGCCCGTAAAACTCCGCTGCCAGATGCGCCAAGATGACCCGCGTATTCGGGACAATCACCGTCGGCAGCCCGTGTGCGCCGTACCAGCCCGCCCGGTCGGCGTGGATCATCAGCGCCGCCGCGCCTTTGTTTAAAGCCTGAGCGATGTAATCGTGGCCGTCGGAATGAGCGCCGCGCAGGGCGATAAACAGTGCGCCCGGCGCGACGGAGCGCGAGTCATAGGCAAGCTCCGTGACTTCCACATCGGCTCCCTGCCGCTGTGCGCCGGGAATGATTTGAACAAGTTCGCTGAGTTTCATGTATGAAAGTGTACCCGGACAAGACCTCACCCGGTCACAAGTGACCACCCTCTCCTTGTTAAGGAGAGGGTAAGAATAACACGGAGACGGCTTTTGACACTTGCATTTCCTGTCCTGACTTCTTCTCCTACCCTCTCCTTAACAAGGAGAGGGTGGTCACTTGTGACCGGGTGAGGTCTCCTACTGCCCCGCCCCTGCCTGCGAAAAATCCGCCGGGCTGCTTGGGATCGTCCCTTGTCCGGCTGGATGCCTGCTGCGGGTCGCCACTTTGAGGTGATCGTCCCAGTCCCCTCGGCCCGGCGCGTCCGGGGGAACTTGAAGCTCCAGCATCGCGGAACGGGCGATATTATGCACCACCGGCGCGGCGACGGCCGCGCCCCAGTGAATGCCCTGCGGCTCAAAAATGGCGCACAGGATCACGAGGCGCGGACGAGACAGCGGGTACAGGCCGCAGAACGACGCCACAAAATGGCCGGCTTCGTAGCCGTGCGGCCCGGCGACCTGGGCCGAGCCGGTCTTGCCGCCGACCGTGAAGTCCGCAATCTGGGCGGATTTGCCGGTGCCGTCAGCCACGACGGTTCCCAGCATGGAGCGCACGGCGGCGGCGACTTCCGGGGAAACCACGCGGCGCACCGGCTCCGGGTTTACGGCAGTCTCAACGCCGTCTTTGCGAATGGACCGGACGATGTGCGGGCGCATCAAAATTCCGCCGTTCGCAATCGCGCAGTAAGCCGACGCGAGCTGCAAGGGCGTCAGCGAGATGCCCTGGCCGAACGAGATATTAGCAAGCTGGATTTGCGACCAGCCGGTGCCGCCGGTGAACCGGTTGGGCGCGTCGGGGGCCAGCAGATACGACTTCTGCTCACCGGGCAGGCCGGAGCCGGGATACTCCAAGAAGCCGAACTTCTGCTCGTATTTGTAGAGGCGCGGCGCACCCAAACCCAGGCCGAACTGGGCCATGCCGACATTTGACGACACGCGCAGAATGCCGCGCAGGTCCTGCGAGCCGAGGTTGTTGGTCAGGGCATCGGCGGCTTCGTGGATTTTGTGCTTGCCGATTTGAAGCGTCGGGCTGCAATACACGTACACGCTTTGCATGCCGAGGCCCTGCTCCTGCAAGACCGCCGATGCCGTAATGGTCTTCAGCGTGGACCCCGGCTCGTAGAGGTCGGACACGGCCCCGTCGCGCCAGCGGGCGGCGCAGGCCAGCGCCTGTGCCTGCGACAGCTTGCCGACAGGACGCGGCTGATTGGGATTGTACGACGGGGCTTCGGACAGGGCGAGAATCTCGCCGGTGCGGGGGTCCATGACCAGCGCAACGCCGCGTGCGGCCCCGTGCGCGGCGACGGCTTTGGCAAGCTCCGTGTCCGTGACCTGCTGAATGCGCTGGTCCAGGGTCGTGACCACGTCCGCGCCGTTTTCGGCTTCCACCAGCCGCCGGGTCGTGCCGGGCAGGAAGCGGCCATTGTTGTCAATCTCGGCAACAATCCTGCCGTCATGGCCGCGCAGCACGTTTTCCTGGCTATGTTCCAGGCCCTCGGCGCCGGCACCGTCCTGGTTGGTAAAGCCGAGCACGTTTGCGGCCAAAGAATTGTCGGGGTACGAGCGGCAAGTATCGGGAACGACATAGATTCCCGCAAGGCCGGTCTTTTTGATCGCGTTTGCCAGCACCGAGACCGGCGGCGTGAGCGTGTTCGGCACGGCGAGGTGGCGGCGCAGCAGCATGTAATGGACATGAACCGAGCGCGGGGTCAGCAGCTTTTGCAGCCGGGCGGGGTCGTCATGGAGCAGGGGAGCAAGGAGAACGGCAGCGGCAGCAGGATCGGCGACTTCCTGCGGGTCGGCATAAACCGCCGCCGCCGGAATGTTTGCGGCCAAAACCGTGCCGTCGCGGTCCAAAATCAGGCCGCGCTGGGCGGGGAGCAGGCTTTTCGACACCCGGTAGGCATCCGCCTGGCCTTGAAAATAGGTGTGCCGGGCCGCCTGAAGGTACACCAGGCGCCCGGCCAGCAGCCCATACAGCACGGCGACGAAGACAAACAGCAGTGTCGCACGCGGCTTAATGATCCCTAAATGCTGCTGCGCCGCTGTCTTTGCTCGTGCCACCGCTCTTCTCCCGCTCCCGGTCCGCTGCGCTGCCGGGCCTTGTTTCTTTTTGTGCCGTCACATATTCTTTTTGTGATTCTTTTTGTGCCGTCACATAGTTGACCGGCGTTGCGCCGCGCGGCGTCATTCCCTGCGCCGCTGCGGCGGCTTCAATGCGCTGCGGGCATTCCAGGGAATTGCGCTCGGCCTGCAACAGCGCGTTGCGAAGCTGATTTTGGCGAAGCTGCGCCCGCGCCTGTGCCTGGTCAATCCCAAGCTGGGTCACATGCGCGTAGGCCGCGAGATACAGCAGCAGCAGAGCGCAGACCAAGCCGGTGCAGGCAGTCGCCAGCCCCATCAGGCGCATTTCAGACTGGGCCAGCCGGCTGGTCCGCGCCGACGGCAGCGCCCGCCGAGTCGGTTCCGCCACGAATTCCCGCAGCGCCGATGCAGGCCGCATGTCCGGGCGAACGCGCAGGCGTTCTTCAGAGCGCAATTTAGGCTGCGCCGAAGAAGAGGATCGGCGCGGCCGGGTGGAGATCGGCGGCATTCTCGTGTCCAGCATCGCGTTTCCTTTGGGTTGTGTCTCAACGAAAATCTGCGTCACGACCTCCTACCCTTCCGTTTCGGGAGGGGAAGCTGCTTGCAGCGGGGTAGGTCTCTTAAAGTTTGCGGACCGCACGGAGGCGGGCGGAACGCGCACGCGGGTTGGCGGCGACTTCCGCCGGGTCCGGCTCGACCGGCTTGCGGGTCAAAAGCGTCACACTCGCCGGCGGCGGCATCCCGTAAATGCCTTCGCCGGGACCGCGCCCGGAGAGGCGGGCGAACTGCTGCTTGACGATCCGGTCTTCCAGCGAATGATACGAAAGCACAGCGAGTGTGCCGCCTTGAGCCAGGCGAAGAACAGCGCTTTCCAGCGCGTGTCCAAGAATGGTCAGCTCGGCGTTGACGGCAATCCGCAGGGCTTGAAACGTCCGCGTCGCCGCGTGCTTGTCTTCCGGCCTGGCCTTCACCGGGATCGCGGCGTGAACCGTCTCAATAAGCTGCCCGACTGTCCGAAACGGCTCTTTTTGACGCCGCTCCACGGCAAACCGGGCAATCCGAGCCGCCCAATGCTCGTCGGAGTTTTCCCGGATCAGCGTGAACAGCTCCCGCTCGCCCAGCGTGTTCAATAAATCCGTTGCCGTCGGGCCATCTGCACTCAGGTTCATCCGCATATCCAAAAGCGCGTCCGGGTCTTTAAACGAAAAGCCGCGTTCGGGCGTATCCAATTGGTGCGACGAGACGCCGAGGTCAAACAAAACGCCGTCCACAGAGTCAACGCCGAGGCTGTCCAGCACGGCCGCTAAATCATCAAATCGGGTCTGCCGCAAAATAACAGCATCGCCGAAGGGTTCCAGCCGCGCTCCGGCGGCTTCCAGCGCGTCCTGGTCCTGGTCAATGCCGACCAGCCTTCCGCCCGGCACGATTTTTTCTAGGACGGCCTGTGCATGACCGCCCCCGCCCAGGGTACAATCTAAAAAGACGCCGCCCGGCTCAGGCTGCAAAGCGTCCAGCGTTTCCGCCAGCATGACTGGAACATGGTAGGGCAGCCCCCCCGCCCCCAATAATGGGGGAGCCGGATTAGGAGAGCCATCTTCTCTTACTCCCCCATTATTGGGGGTAGGGGGGCGTTTCATGCGATGCCCAGCTCGCGGGCCGACTCGGTAATCATCTCGGCAGTCAAGTCTTCGTTGTACGCGGCCCAGGAACGGCTGCTCCAAATCTCGATCCGGCTGCCGGTCCCGACAATGACGACATCTTCCAGCACGGCGATTTTGGCGTATTCGCGCAGCTTGGCGGGAATAAGAATGCGTCCCTGCCCATCCGGGTTCAGCTCGGACGACGTAAAAAACCGTTGCAGGCGCATAGTATGTTCGTCCAGCGGCTTCTGCCGGTACAGCGTCTCGCTCAGGTCCTTGTAGCCGGCCTCCGTGTAAATAAAGAGACAGCCGCCCATGCCTTTGGTCATGTAAAAGCGCTCTCCGAGCGACGAGCGGAATTTCGTGGGAATGATCACCCGGCCTTTATCGTCCACGCTATGGTCGAATTCGCCCTGAAAAAGCACCTTTTCCCCACTGAGTTACCACTTGCCGCCCTGTTGGTTACAACTATACGGCATCACGGCGCACTTTGTCAAGTGGCATGGGGGATTTTTTGCGGGATTGTTGCGGGTATTTTTGCGCCGCCCTCCCCTAGATGTGGTGAATCGGGGCGCTTTCCTCCCAAATGTTGGGCAAAGCGCCTTTCTTTCTCTTTTTTGGCGGCGTTTTGTAGCCTGCCTCACAGATAGCTCCGACATGGGACGCGCCCCCACTTTTGCGCCCCGAACGCAGGCGCAAAAAAGACGCACCCCGCACGGATTTGTGCGGGGTGCGTCTTCAACTCGCCCGGCAACGCGCTTAATGATGGCCGCTGGCGTGCTTAATGATGGCCGCTGGCGTGGTCTCCGGTTGCGGCGGTTTGCGCCCGCTCAATTTGACGTCGGCGCTGGCGCTGGATTTGGAGCGGCTGCAAATCCACGCACATCACGATGGGCGTCAAGCCGATTTCCCCAATCGCGTCCCGCAGGCGCGGCAGCAGCGTGTGTTCAATAAAATCCGCATACATTTCGTTGTAATTATAGGTTTCCACGGCCACGGTCCACTTGACCCCCAAGCCGCGCTCGCCCGCCGGAAAATAAAACACGTTCGGCCCCGTGCCGGTGCTCCATTCCAAGATCACTTTGGCGGCATCGTGCGCCTTCCACGCCTGGCACTTCTGGCGCAGCGTTTCCAAATCAAAGTGCGGTTCCTCGTGCAGCTTTCGCTCCATGTCCTTGTGTTTCTCCTCAAAAAGCGCTATAGTTTTTGTTATAATGTTACATGGCCGATGGCGTGAACGCCTTCGCTGTGGGGCGAAGCGCCAAGCTGCCACCTGCGTGGCGGAAGAGTGCAAGCACTGGGTTCCTATCCTGTTCTTGCCCCGCGCAGGCGGGTCATTGGCGCTTCGCCCCACAGCGAAGGCGTTCACGCCATCGGCCATATAACATCAGTTGGCAGTGTTCTTGCGGTGCGCTCACTAAAAATCCCGCATCTTGCATCGTCCATGTTAGAATACGATCTCTTAGAGTACGACGGAGACCGTTGACCGCCACACGACAGAAACGGAAGTCTGCACGGAAGAAGTTGCCCGCAGATGCCGGTACGGGTCTGCAAAAACCTTTGCCGCCGGCTCTGCCGCGAGGTTGGCGACAACCACTAAGCGGTAATTTTCCTGCCGCCGCTTTGCTTCGCTCCATTCCCGGTCTGTAAACTGAATGTCGCCGCGTGTTTGTTTCAGTCCTTTAACTTCAATGGCCTGCTCCGGGCAGTCTTTGACACCAAAATCGAAACCCAGCGCGGCAAGCCGTAAGTCTAAAACATCGGCAGGCGCGACTTGTACTAAATGCCGACAATGCTGCAAGAAAAAATCTTCGGCCCGGCGTCCGGTCAAAAGCCGCTCAGCAGCATTGGACGGCACCCGCGTTACAGTCGCCAGAGCGTCTGCCGCTTCGGCGACTGCTTCTTCATCGCGTGCCAGAATTCGCTCGCCCAGGGCCATGACCGCACCGCTGCTGACTTCGTATAGCTCATCCAAAACGCGCTGACGGCTGGGCCGGAGCGGACGCCGATGCCAGCCCCGGCGCAAATTATCGTGGTAGGGATCAAACTCATCGCGCAGGTTCTTGAAAGACGCGGATGATTCGCCCAGGGCGGACGCTGCCTCACGAAACGCTTCCTGCCATTGACTCAAGCCGCGCCGGCGCAGGTACTCATCGTTCAAGCGGCTCATAGCGTAGCCGACCACGAGCGCATTTGTTTCCAGCCGTGTCCGCTGCCGGTCTCCGGTATCCATTTGGCCTATTATAGCACACGCGCCGCACTCCTGCCTGTTTTTCGTCACGTCTCGGTTTTCAGGAAAAGCATCTCGGCATATACGTCGCGCCGGGAAAGCTTCAAGTCGGCGGACACCTGGCGCACGGCGTCGCGCTCCGACAGGCCGGACGCCAGGGCGGCGGCTAACGCTTCGGGAACGGACAGCGGCTCAGCTTGGACGGCTTCGGCAGGCACCGCTTCATCGTCAGAGTCGCCGCCCAGACCTTGAACCACCACTGTGATCTCGCCCCGCGCGGCGTGGGCGGCGAAATGCGCGGCGACTTCGCCTAATGTCCCGCGCACGAACTCTTCAAACTTTTTCGTCAGCTCGCGTCCGACCGCCGCCGGACGCTCCGGTCCAAACGCCGCCGCCATTTCGGTAAGCGTCTCGCTGATACGCTGGGGCGACTCATAGAAAATCAGCGTCCGCGTTTCCGCGTGCGCCAGCGCGGCAAGCTTGGCCCGGCGCGGCCCTTTAGTGCGCGGCAGGAACCCTTCAAACGCAAACCGGGCCGGGGGCAGGCCGCTCCCAACCAGGGCGCACAGGGCCGCGCTGGCGCCGGGAATGGGAACCACTGTGACGCCGGCAACCAGCGCGGCCCGGACCAGATCAGCGCCGGGGTCGGAAACGCCGGGCGTGCCGGCATCGGTGACAAGCGCGACGGTCTGGCCCTCGTCGGCCAAACGCCGGACCAAGTTGTCGGTGCGGCCCGCTTCGGAGTGCTGGTGGTAGGCAATCAGCGGCGTGTCAATGCCAAAGTGCGTCAGCAGCATCCGCGTGTGCCGCGTGTCTTCCGCCGCGACAACGTCCGCTTCTTTCAGCAGGCGCAGCGCCCGCAGGGTGATGTCTTCCAGGTTGCCGATGGGCGTTGCAACAATGTAAAGGGTTCCAGGCATGGAAGTAACTGTTAGCCCTTCTTTGCTTCCAATTCTTCCCAGCGGGCGTAGAGCGCGGAAACCTGGTCGCGGGCAACCGGCAGGGCGTTCCAAACTTCCCCCAAGCGAACGGCATCCGACGCCACCGCCGGGTCTTCAAGCTGACGCTCTAAAGCGGCCACGGCTTCTTCAGCAGCTTCAATTTTGGCTTCCATTTGGCCCAGCTCGCGCCGCTCGGACGTAGACAGGCGGCTTGGCGCAGGAGCCGGCGCTTTCGGACGCGCGGCAGGGGAAGCCGCGGCAGGCGGAGGCTTTTGAGCGGCTTCCCATTGGTCCAGGCCCGTAAAGTGAGCTGTGCCGCCAAGCCCATCGAGCGCCAGCAGGTCGGTGGAAACCCGGTCCAGCAGGTAGCGGTCATGCGTCACCAGCACCAGAGCGCCGGGAAACGACAGCAAGCTGTCTTCCAGAACTTCCAGCGTGGGGATGTCCAGGTCGTTGGTCGGCTCATCTAAAATCAGCACGTCGGCGGGCTGAAGCATGAGATTGGCAATCAGTATTCGTGCCTGCTCGCCGCCGGACAGGACACGGAGCGGCGTGTGGAGCTGATCGGTCTTGAATAAAAACCGCTTGGCCCAGCCGGAAACGTGCATCGGGTTTCCCCGGTACGTCACTGTGTCGCTATTCGGGCTGAGGGCATCGCGCAGACTCAGCGTTTTGTCAAGCTGCTTCCGGGCCTGGTCAAACAGCACGACCCGCAGGCCGTCGGCCCGCTTGACCTTGCCGCTGTCCGGGGCAATTTCGCCGGTCAGGGTCTTGATCAGCGTCGTCTTGCCGCTGCCGTTCGGCCCAATCAGCCCCAGGCGGTTCCCTGGAGCCAGCGTCAGGTCCAAACCTGAAAAGAGCGTCCGCCCGCCGAGCGCCTTACCCAAATCTTTGGCGACAATGAGATCGCGCGTCTGCCGGCCCGATGCCGTAAAGTCAACGCCTGCGGTCCTGCTCTGAGAATTGCGGAACTTCAGCTCGGCCAAATCTTCGATCATCTGCCCGGCCTGCTGGATGCGCCCCTGCGCCTTTGTGGACCGCGCCTGCGCCCCGCGCCGCAGCCACTCAATTTCCCGCTTAACCTGGGTTTGCAGCGCGTCTTCCCGATGCGCCTGGGCCGCCAGGTAGTCTTCCCGATGGACTAAAAAATCGCTGTATGTCCCATTGACGCTGAGATAGCCTTCGGCATACGCCGGGTGCAGCTCGACCACGCGGTTTGTGACGTTTTCCAGGAACACCCGGTCATGGCTGATCAGCACAAACGCAAACGGCGCTTCTTGGAGCAGTCCTTCCAGCCAGAGCACGCCTTCTAAATCCAGGTGGTTTGTCGGCTCGTCAATCAGCAGCAGCTCAGCCTCCTGCACTAAAGCGCGGGCCAAAGACAGCCGCTTTTTCCAGCCGCCCGAAAGCGTTTCTACCATTTGGTCGCGCCGCTCAAACCCGGCTTTGCCCAGCGCCACTTCCATCCGAACGTCCCGCTCGATTTCGTCCAAATGCTCACCGCCAAGCGCGTCGGTCAGCACACTTTCCACCGTCGCGCCCGGCGCGAACAGGTCTTCCTGCGCGATGTAGGCCGTTCGCAGGCCGCGCCGTGCGGAGACCGTGCCGCTGTCCGGCTTTTCGAGGCCCGCAAAAATCCGCAGCAGGGTCGATTTGCCTGCCCCGTTCGGCCCAATCAAGCCCATCTTCTCATTGTCGCTGACTCCAAGCGAGATGTCCTTAAACAGTGGCCGGGAGCCGTAGGATTTCGTCAGCGCCGCGCAGCTTAGTAAAACAGCCATAGATAATCACACTGAAAGCGAGGAACGAGCGGGAGGGGTTCCTCACCGGCAAACAAAAGCGACCTGAGCCGGGGCCGGCAAGGTCGCATGAACGGTCATTCTAAAATGCACCCGGAGCGATTCGAACGCCCGACCGATCGCTCCGAAGGCGATTGCTCTATCCACTGAGCTACGAGTGCAATGGTGAAATTGTACCCGGCGGAGGGAAAAGAAGTCAACAGCGCAGCGGTGTTAGGCGTGGTATAATGCTTTCATGCAAAAATTGCAAACCAGACTGTTTTCGGCAGCGGCGCTGCTGCCCGTCCTGCTCGGCGGTTTTGCGCGGGGGTTACAGGCCGCTTCCCAGCCGACTTCTTCCCTGCCGACTTCCGCCGTGGGGCTGAGCGTTTCCGTAGACAAAGCCACCGGCACCTACACCGTGACGGACCGAAGCCCGGCGTGGAAGTTTTCGGGGACAGTCGGCGGGCCGCTGACCGGGGTTCGGGAAACAAACGGCAAAGATGCACTCGGCGCCTACCGGCAGATCGCGTTCGGCTGGAAGGCCGACGCCCCCCGGCTTGGGGCCATCCGGCTCTACACGGCCAGGCCGCTCGTGCAGTTCTCGATTACGACTCCGCAGGCAGCGGCGCATCCCCCCCAGGACTTCCCGGCGTTTACGATGTTTCCGCAAAATCTCCATACGCTCTCCTACAAAGAAGAGGCGATGAGTCCGCCCGCCTTTCAGCTTAAAAACAACGGCACTCCCTGGTTCCTGTTTGATGATGACGCGCACACAGCCGTTCTTTCCGCCGGGTCTGATTTCCTGGTAGCCCAGATGCACGGAGACGGCAAAACCTTGCTTGCGAGCGGTCTGAACCCAGCCCTTGCCAACCTGCCCGCCGGCTTCACGCATACGTCGTGGCTTGCGGTCGGTTCGGGAACCGAGGCGACAGTCCATGCGTGGGGCAGCGCCCTGACGACCCTCAGCGGCAAGCCGCGCCCGACTGACGATGCCGATAGGCTCGTCAAGTATTTGGGGTACTGGACCGACAACGGGGCGTACTATTATTACAACTATGACCCAGCCGCCGGCTATGCCGGAACCATTCTTGCGGTTGCAAAACAGTATGGGGCTGAGAAGATTCCGATCCGTTACATGCAGCTTGATAGCTGGTGGTATCCGAAAACGCAGGTCGGGCCGGGAGGAGGCGCTCCCGGCGGCCTCAAGAAAGCCAATTTGCCGAATCAAACCTGGAATGCTTATGGCGGAACGCTGGAATACTCCGCCGCCCCGGAGCTGTTTCCGCAGGGCCTCGCGGCATTCCAAAAGCAGCTTGGGCTTCCCCTGGTCGTTCACGCACGCTGGATTGACCGCTCAAGCCCCTACCATGCCGATTACCAAATCAGCGGCGTCGCCCCGGTTGACCCGCGCTGGTGGAATGATCGCACCGACTATTTGAAGAGCAGCGGGGTCGTGACTTACGAACAGGACTGGCTGAGCGCAATCTACGGCAGCTCCCCGCAAATGGCAAGCACGCTGGATGCCGGTCCGGCTTTTGCCGATAACATGGCCCGCGCCACCAAAGCGCACGGCCAAACAATGCAGTACTGCATGGCGCTCCCGCGCTTTTTTCTGCAAGGGACGCACTACGACAACCTGATGACGATCCGCACGAGCAACGACCGCTTCAATCGGGGCAACTGGAACGACTTTCTGTATACATCCATTCTGGCGGATTCGCTGAACATCCGGCCCTGGGTGGATGTATTCATGTCTACCGAGACGGACAACCTGACCCTTGCGGCGCTGTCATCGGGGCCGGTTGGAATCGGCGATGCGCTGGGAAGCGAGTCTCGGCCCAACCTCCTGCGTGCTGTCCGGGAAGACGGCGTCATCGTTAAGCCCGATGCCCCGCTGCTGCCGACGGACGCCAGCATTGTTGCGGATGCCGCCGACCTGCACCAGCCGCTGCTGGCTTCCACGCATACGGAGAACGGACAGCGCACGGCGTATGCCTTTGCTTACACCCGGCGCGGCGATACTTCCGGCGTTTCCTTCGCCCCAGCCTCGCTTGGCTTGACCGGCAGTGTGTATGTGCTGAAGACCTCGGATGGCACTGGCAGGCTTCTCCGCGCTGCCGAGACCTATTCCGACACTCTGAGCGGCCCGACCTGGAACCTGTATGTCGCCGCTCCAGTCGGACGCTCCGGCATCGCCTTTTTAGGAGACGCGGGCAAGATTGTCGGCACAGGCCGCCAGCGTGTCTCGTCTGTCCGAGACGAACCCGGTGGCTTGACCGTCAATTTGACACTGTCGCCGACCGAGCAGGCTGTGACGCTGCAAGGCTACGCCGTTTCCGCGCCGTCGGTCGCCGTGCAGGACGGCAGCGCCCAGCCGGTTTCCTACAACGCGGCGGCGCACCGCTTCACGGTCCAAATCTCCCCCGCGCCCCGCATCCCGGTGACGAATGCAGACGGCGACGCGGTCCGCTTCGTCAAAGTGACACTGAAAACAAAGTAGTACGAAGAACAAAGTGACACGGAAAACAAAGCCATGATGCCGCCGCAAGCTGCGCCGGAACAAAACCTTTCCGGCTCCGCCGCGCTGCGTCGCGGGAACGGGGGCAACATTGGCCGCTGCCGCTGGACGGTCTGCGCCCTGCTGTTTTTCGCCACGACCATCAACTACATTGACCGGCAAGTGCTGGGCATTCTCGCGCCGGAGTTGCAGCGGGCGCTGCACTGGAGCGAGATCGATTACGGCAACATTGTCGCCGCGTTCCAGGCGGCCTATGCCCTGGGACTTGTGCTGTTCGGCGGGGTCATGGACCGCATCGGCACACGCAAAGGGCTGGCGGGGGCGATTGTGGTGTGGAGTCTGGCGGCGATGGCGCACACGCTGGCCCGCTCCGCCGCCGGATTTGGTGCCGCCCGCTTCGCGCTTGGCCTGGGAGAGTCCGGGAACTTCCCCGCCGCGATTAAAACCGTCGCCGAGTGGTTCCCGAAACAGGAAAGGGCGCTGGCGACCGGGATATTCAACTCCGGCAGCAATATCGGAGCGGTGGCCGCGCCGCTGCTGGTTCCCTGGATCGCTCTGACCTACGGATGGCGCTGGGCGTTCCTCGGAACCGGCGCACTGGGGTTTCTCTGGCTGGTCTTCTGGCTCACGCTTTATCGTAAGCCGGCGGACCACCCGCGCTTGTCCCCCCAGGAACGGGCCTATATTGAAAGTGAAGCTGAGACTGATCCCGCTGGGGGAACGCCCAATATTCCGTGGGTCCGGCTTCTGGGGCTGCGGCAGACCTGGGCCTTTGCGCTCGGCAAGTTTCTGACCGACCCCGTCTGGTGGTTTTATTTGTCCTGGCTGCCGAAGTTTCTGAGCCAAAAGCACGGGCTGAGTCTGAGCAAAATCGGCCCGCCGCTCGTTGTGATTTATCTTTTGGCGGACTTCGGCTCCATCGGCGGCGGCTGGCTGTCGTCACACCTGATCCGGCGCGGAATGAGTGCGGGCCGCGCCCGTCAAACAGCCATGCTTCTGTGCGCGTTTTTGGTCACGCCGATTGTTTTTGCGTCCCAGGTGTCAAGCCTCTGGAGCGCCGTCCTGCTGATTGGCCTGGCGGCAGCCGCACATCAGGGCTGGTCCGCGAACCTCTTCACCCTGGCTTCCGACACGTTCCCCCGCCGCGCCGTCGGCTCCGTCACCGGCTTTGGCGGGATGCTGGGCGCGATTGGCGGAATGCTGGTCGCGGTCGCCGTCGGCTTTCTGCTCCAAAAAACAGGCGGGAACTATGTGCTGCTGTTTCTCATCGCAGGCTTCGCCTACCTCTTCGCCTTCCTGGTGATTTTTCTTCTCAACCCAAACTTGAAGCCAGCCGTTTTTCACGGAGAAGCCGCCCCAACACTGGAGTAGGTTTCTATTTCGCCCGCAGCAGGCCGTACTCAATGCTGTCTACAACTGCGTGCCAGGACGCATCAATGATGTTGGTAGAGACGCCGATGGTAGACCACGTTTCTTCGGCGTCGGCGCTGTCCACCACGGTACGGACTTTGGCCGCCGTGCCTTCTTTGACATTGACGACGCGCACCTTGAAGTCGGTGAGACGTATCTCGGCAAGCTCCGGGTAATGCGGCATCAGGGCCAGGCGCAGGGCGCTGTCCAGGGCGTTCACCGGGCCGTCGCCTTCCGCCACGGTCAGCATTTCCTGGTCGCCGACCCGCAGCTTCAGGGTCGCTTCCGTGATTGCTTCGTCGTCCGCCGCGCGTTTCTCCACAATCACGCGGTAGCCGATCAGCTCAAACAAGCTTCGGTAGCTGCCCGTGGCTTTCTTGACTAATAGCTCAAACGATGCTTCCGCGCCTTCAAACGAGTAGCCCTGATGCTCCAATGCCGTGACTTGCTGCAAGATTTCTTTGGTTTCCGGACTGTCTTTACGCAGGTCCAAGCCCCGCTTCTGAGCTTTTTCTAAAATGGTCGACGCCCCAGACAGTTCGCTAATGAGAATGCGGTTTTCGTTGCCGACCAGCGCCGGGTTCAGGTGAATGTAAGTGTCCGGGTTCTTCCGCATGGCGTCCACATGCAGGCCGCCTTTGTGGGCAAACGCCGACCGCCCGACATACGCCGCCGACGTTTTCGGCGGGATGTTGGCGATCTCGTCTAAGTAGTTAGACAGCTCCGACAGCTCGGTTAAATGCGAGGCACAATTTAAGTCATAGCCCAGCTTCAGCGACAGCGACGGCATGATGCTGGTCAAATTGGCGTTGCCGGTGCGTTCCCCCAGCCCATTGATCGTTCCCTGCACCTGCCGGCAGCCGGCCCCAATGCCGGCCAGGCTGCCCGCGACCCCGCACTCGGTATCGTTGTGCGTGTGAATGGCAAACTTCCCTGCCGGGAACCGACTCGTGACTTCCGCGACAATCACCCCAAGTTCGCTCGGCAGCGTCCCGCCGTTGGTGTCGCACAGCGCAACGCAGTCCACGCCTGCCGTCAGTGCCGCGCCCAGGCACTCTGCCGCATACTCAGGGCTGCGCTTCCAGCCGTCAAAGAAATGCTCGGCGTCATAGATCACTTCCTTGCCGTGCGCCTTGTAGAACCGCACGGTATCGGCAATCATGGCGAGGTTTTCTTCCAGCGGCAGCCTAAGCGCCTCAATCACATGAAAGTCCCAGGCTTTCCCCACAAACGTCACGACCGGCGTTCCCGCGTCGAGTAGCTGCTGCAAGTTCGGGTCCTCTTCCGCGCGTCGGTTGGGCCTTCGGGTCGAGCCGAACGCCGCCAGCTTCGCGTGAGACAATGGCACCGATTTCATGCGCTCAAAGAACTCAATGTCTTTGGGATTGCTGCCCGGCCAGCCGCCTTCAATATAATCAATGCCGAAGGCGTCCAAACGCTTGGCGATGCGAATTTTATCTTCCACACTGAAGGAAATCCCTTCGCCCTGCGAGCCATCCCGCAGCGTCGTATCATAGATGTCAATTCGTGTGTTCATAAGGTCGATGTGAAAAGACGCGAGGGAGTAAACTCCACTCGCTGAATGGCGTCCTGCGGACGGCAAGATAGACGAACGCTTTATAATCCTACATCCGAAGGATGCAATTCAGCGAGTGGAGTTTACTCCCTCGCGTCTGACGACGGGTTCAGTCAGTGCATCCAAAGGCCATGCCTGACCTGCGCTGACCCACAAGCGTCAAGCGCAGAGGCCCAGCCACCTGCCCCTCTTTTGCAGGGATTTCTACAAAAAGGCCAGGGTCAAGGTAAAAGAGCGTAGGCGGAACTGACTGAAGCCCACCGTCCTCGGTGCCTCCGAGCAGTCTGACTTCTTGAACCGCTACGGTTAAGGGAGTACCGGGACGGATACCGGAAAGCTGAAAGGAAAGCACAGCAATCTGCCACTCTCGGTCCATAAGTGGATCATCCGGCACCGGCGTCACGATCCCCGCCGAAGAAAGTGACTGCGGCGTTTGGGTAAAGCCGATCTGACTACTCAAGACAACAATGAACAAAGCAAACAGCATACGGTACATGGTTCTGCTCCTAATCCCGTGGGTCGGTTCCCATCTTGACTGCGCCGGCCACTAAATCGCCCATTTGGCGGCAGTTGACGTGGACGATGCCGGGGGCTTCGGCGTAGATGTCGGCGGTACGGTAGCCGGACTGCAAGATATGGGCGACGGCGGCTTCAATGCCTTTGGCGGCTTCTTCCGCGCCGAGCGAGTAGCGCAGGAGCAGTGCGCCGGACAAAATGGTGGCAAGCGGGTTGGCCTTCCCCGTCCCGGCGATGTCCGGGGCGCTGCCGTGGCTTGGCTCGTAGAGGCCGAACGTGCCGTAGTCGGTCTTTTTTGCGCCGAGCGACGCCGACGGCAGCATTCCAAGCGAACCCGTTAATTGGGCGGCTTCGTCGCTCAGAATGTCACCGAACAAGTTTTCGGTGACAATGGTATCGAACCCCTGCGGGCGGCGCACCAAATCCATCGCCGTCGCATCTACCAATTGGTGCGACAATTCAACGTGCGGATATTCAGAAGCTAATTGGGTCACGGTTTCGCGCCACAAGCGGGACGTTTCCAGCACGTTGGCTTTGTCCACGCTCAGCAGCTTGCGCCCGCGCTTTTCTGCGGCTTCAAAGCCGACGCGGGCAATGCGGACAATTTCGTCTTTGGTGTAAACGCAGGTGTCCACGGCCCGGTCGCCGTCCCATTGTTTGGGCTGCCCGAAATACAGGCCGCCAGTCAGCTCGCGGACCACTAAAATATCAAAGCCGCCTTCCACCAAATCAGGCCGCAGGGGGCAGGCGGCGGCAAGGGACGCATACAAAACGCAGGGGCGCAGGTTGGCATACAGCTCCCGCTTTTGGCGCAAGGGCAGCAAAGCCCCGCGCTCCGGGCGCAGGTTCGGGTCGGGAATGGCGTCGTACTGGGGGCCGCCGACCGCGCCGAAGTAGATAGCATCGGAGGCTTCCGCCAATGCCAGCGTTTCCGGCGGCAGGGGATGACCGGTGGCGTCGTAGGCCGCCCCGCCGACCAGCGCCTCCGTGATGTCCAGCGCCAAATCATACTTTCCCGCCGCCGCGTGCAGGACTTTCAGCCCTTCCGCCATGATTTCCGGTCCAATGCCGTCGCCGGCCATGACTGCAAT
Source organism: uncultured Armatimonadales bacterium (assembly GCA_964249345.1). Lineage (GTDB taxonomy): Bacteria > Armatimonadota > Armatimonadia > Armatimonadales > Capsulimonadaceae > JANXMY01. Next base: position 20,034 of record CAXUBO010000025.1, read on the forward strand.
TTTCGCCATAATTTTACTCGCTTCTTAATGTCCGCAAAAAATCGCTGTACCCCATCTTGCGCCAGAACGCCTGCGACGCTGGGTTTGCCCGGACGACCTGCACTTCCACCGCCGTGATGCCGCGCGAAACAAACCAGGCTCGCAGGCGGCTGTGAAGCTGCCGCCCTGTTCCCTGCCGCCGCCAGCCGTCCTTGACGCAGACATCGGCGATGTAGCCGCAGTCGCCGGACAACAGCGTGGGCCGCTGCATGATTTGTCCGAACGTGTAGCCGATGACGCTGTTCTCGGCCTCAGCGACATAGATTGCCATGTTCGGGTTGTCTAAATTGCCTTGCAGGTAGCCGAAGAACCAGTCCGCCGCCCCCGCGTTCAGCGTCAGGCGCGGGTCGTAAGCCGCGTTGATGTCCTGCAATTCCCGCCAAAGCGTGATAACAGTCGGCAAGTCTAAAACTTCGGCAGGGCGGATGAAAATGTCAGGCATAGGAACTCAGAAGAGGCGAGGGAATGAATTCCTCTCGCTGAATAACGTCCTTCGGACGGTCAGAGAAGAAGCGCAATCGTAACCTAATCTTTCGTCCGAAGGACGTTATTCAGCGAGAGGAATTCATTCCCTCGCGCCTCTCTGCTCGCGTCTCAAACTTTTCTCGCGCCTCAAACTTTCCTCGCGCCTCCAGTTCTGTTCGCGCCTTAAACTTTTCTGACTGCTACACATGCTCCAAAACCCGCTCTGTTTCCGTGCGTCCTCCCGACCGGACGATTTGCTTGTTCAGCGCCTGCAAATAGGCTTTCGTAGACGCCACAAAGATGTCCGTGTTGGCCGCGTGGCCGGTGTAAATCATGCCGCCTTCGTCTTTAATGCGAATGGTCACGTCCGCCATCGCATCGATGCCTTCGGTAACGCTCTGCATCGTAAACTCAATCAGATCGTTCGGGACTTGGACAATGCGGTTAATGGCCCGGTAAATGGAGTCAACCGGGCCGTTGCCGGTGTCGGCGTCCATGAAAATTGCTTTGTTCAGGTGGCGCAGCTTCACAGTCGCGGTTGGAATGGCATGGTCGCCGCAGGAGACTTGGACTTGGACTAATTCATAAGTTTGCGGCACGGTCGTCAGCTCGTCCCCGACAATCGCGTCCAGGTCTTCATCGTAGACGACTTTTTTGTTGTCGGCGACTAACAGAAAGCGCGTGTAGACTTTCTCGAACTCGTCTTCCGTGGCAAACGTATGACCAAGCTCGGTCAAGCGATGCCGGACGCCCGCACGGCCCGAACGGGCCGACAAAATAATCTTGCTTTCGCTGATGCCGACGGTCTTGGGATCAATGATCTCGTAGGTAGACCGCTCTTTGAGAACGCCGTCCTGATGGATGCCGGACGAGTGCGCGAACGCATTGGCCCCGACAATGGCTTTGTTGGGCTGAACTAAAACGCCGGTCAGCGTGGACACGAGGCGCGACGTTTTGTAAATCTCTTCGGTCTTGATATTGGTCCCGACTTGGTAAACGTCAGAGCGGGTGTGCAGGGCCATGACCACTTCTTCCAGCGACGTGTTCCCGGCCCGCTCGCCGATGCCGTTGACGGTGCATTCCACCTGCCGCGCCCCAGCCCTCACGGCGGCAAGGGCGTTGGCCGTCGCCATGCCGAGATCATTGTGGCAGTGGGCCGAGAGGGTGATGTTCTCGCTGCCGGGAACATGGTTTAAGATGCCCGCAAACAGAGCCCCGTATTCTTCCGGCGAGAGATAGCCCGTCGTGTCCGGGACATTGATCACCGTCGCCCCGGCTTTAATGACCGCTTCAATCACCCGGTACAAATACTCCGGGTCAGCCCGCCCGCTGTCTTCGGTAAAGTATTCAATGTCTTGGCAGCCCAAAGACCGGGCGTGTTTGACCGCCGCGACGCCAATTGCCAGCGCTTCTTCGCCGCTCTTTTTGAGCTTGTACTTCAGGTGGCTTTCGCTGACGCCGAGGCCCGTATGAATACGAGGCCGGGCCGCGCCCTTTAAAGCATCCCACGCGACATCAATGTCCTTCGGGACGGCACGGGTCAGCCCGCAGACGGTAACGCGGTCACTGACGGCGGCAGAAACGCGGCGCACGGCCTCAAAGTCGCCGGGGCTTGAGATCGGGAAGCCCGCTTCAATCACATCTACGCCCAAACGCTCTAGCTGCCGGGCGATCTCGACTTTCTCTTCAATGTTCAGCGACGCCCCCGGCGACTGCTCGCCGTCGCGCAGGGTGGTGTCAAAAATTTGTACGCGGCTGTTGTTCATACGGCTCTCCAAAACTTGCGCCGGGGCCAATCTATTGATTTTATAGAAAACCCCAGCATTATTGACTCATCGCCAACTAAATTGCCGGCATGACGTTGCCGCCGCAGACGGGGACATAGGCGCCCGTAATGTAGCTCGCCAAATCCGATGCCAAAAACGCGACGACATTGGCAATTTCCTGGTCTGTGCCTCGCCGCCCTAACGGCACGGATTTTTCATAACCCGGCTGCGATTCAGACCCGGAAGCTCGGTCGTTGTCGCTGATGGTCCAGCCCGGCGCAACCTGATTGACCGTGATGCCGTGCGCTCCGACTTCTTTTGCCAAAATCCGCAGAATGCCGTCCATGCCGCGCTTGCCGGCGACATACGCCGACTGGGTCGGGAAGTTCTGCATCGCGCATTCCGTGTTGATGCCGATGACGCGCCCGCCGCCTGCCTCAATCATGCCCGGCACAAACGCCTGCGCCATGAGGACGTTGTGCAAGACAGAGCTTTGGAACTGCGACTCATAGGCTTCCGGCGACTGCTCTAAAACGCTTTTCCACGGCGACTGGCTCACGGCGTTGTTGACGATAATCTGCGCTGCGCCCAAACCCTCTGTCACTTGGTCCCGCAGCGCCAGCACACTCGTTTTGTCGGTCACATTGGCCTGGATCGTGACGGCCCGCCGCCCCATGCCTTCGACTTCAGCTTTCAGACTAGCCGCCTTGTCTGCATTCTGCAAGTAGTGGATGGCAACATCGGCCCCGCACGAGGCCAGCGTCCGCACCATGACGCGGCCAAGCTGTCCCGTCGCGCCCGTCACCACGGCAATTTTCCCGGTTAAGTTGAGTGTCAGCATAATTTTACCATTCTACTGCGTAGGAGCGAACACGAGGTTCGCTTCTACCCGAAACAGCCGCTAATCACTCACCGTGTCCGGCTTCTTGACCCAGGACATCAGGCCGCGCAGCTCTTTGCCGACCGCCTCAATCTGCGAAGCGTTGTCCATCGCCGCCAGTGCGTTGAACTGCGGGCGATTGGCCTTGTTTTCCAAAATCCATTCTTTGGCAAACTGCCCGGTCTGGATTTCTTGGAGTATCTTCACCATCTCGGCTTTCGTGGCGTCGTTGACAATGCGCGGGCCGCGCGTCATGTCGCCGAACTGGGCAGTGTCCGAAATCGAGTAGCGCATCCCGCCGATGCCCGCTTCATACAGCAAATCCACAATCAGCTTCAGTTCGTGCATACACTCAAAGTAGGCAATTTCCGGCTGATAGCCCGCGTTCACCAAAGTCTCGAAGCCCGCTTTGACCAGCGCCGTCGCGCCGCCGCACAGAACCGCCTGCTCGCCGAACAGGTCCGTTTCAGTTTCTTCTTTGAACGTCGTTTCCAAAACCCCCGCCCGGCTGCCGCCGATGCCTTTGGCCCAGGCCAAAGCAATGTCTTTGGCGTGGCCCGTCGCATCCTGCGCGACGGCGATGAGGCACGGGACGCCCTTGCCTTCCGTGTAAGTGCGGCGGACCAGATGGCCCGGTCCCTTCGGCGCGGTCATAAACACGTCTACGCCAGGCATCAACGGAATCTGCCCGAAGTGAATGTTGAAGCCGTGGCCGAATGCCAGCGCGTTGCCGGGTTCTAAGTTGGGCGCGATGCTTTCTTTGTAGACATCGCCCTGAAACTCATCGTTAATGAGCATCATCACCACGTCCGCTTCTTTCGCGGCTTCTTCCACGGTCTTGACCACGAGGCCCGCTTCTTCAGCCTGCACCCAGCGCTTCGAGCCAGGCCGCAGCCCCACCCGCACGTCCAGGCCACTGTCCCGCAAGTTCAGCGCGTGGGCGTGGCCCTGCGAGCCGTATCCAATCACGGCAAGCTTCTTGCCTTCTAAAAACCCCAAATCGGCATCAGTGTCGTAATAAACCTTCGCTGGCATGTATTGTGTGTCTCCTCGTTGCTCGTTCTAGTCCCCCGGCAGAGCCGGGACAAGCAGAACTTTGATCTGCTTTTCTTTTTCTATGTCGTCTTCAACTTGTTCCATCAAGTCGCGGTAGTCACGCAGGCGGATGTCTGCCGGCTCTGGGGTGACAACAACATACCACCAGTCGCCATCGTGCTGTACACCGAGGCGAGAAACATTCAGGCGGTAATCTTTCGGTGGTTGACGGCGCTTGACATATTCTTCAACAATGTCTAATGTCTCTTTTTCACTCATTGCGGCACCTCCAAGTAGTCGAAAATCTTTTTCGCGGTCCGGTGCGAGTCGTGGCAGCTTTGTTTGTCTACGCGAAGCAGCGAGTGGTCCGCCGCTAGCCTATCGCCATAAAGCCTGGTAACAAGAGCCGTCAGGTTGTTCAACTTGTCGGTGCCCATGTGTGCAAAATGACTTCCTATCAGCAGAGGCAATTGCCTGTGACCAGGAGTATCCCGCTTGTCACGAAACACAGAACTTGCATTGCGCCAGAGAAGCTCATGGGTCAGCACGGAAAAGGTCGCATAGTAAAACCGGCTTGTTGCATCCCGATAAATCCGTTGTCGAGAAGCGCGACTGCCGCTCGAAAATTATCCTGTCCGATTTTCTGCCATGTCGCCATCTTCTTCCCCTCCTTGTATGGTTTTTGTTCGTGGCGAGTAAACGCCTACACTTATGCCTATTACTACTCCAACAACAACAAACAAGCCTAAGTTGACCAGCAAGTTCTTGACGGTGTCTAAACCTAAATGGGCCGTGATGGCGTTATAGACGGTCCAAAGCACATAATTGCCGATGCCGGCAAGCAGGCCCACAACCAACCCAAATGGCAGGCGCTTGGCGAAATAGCCCCAAACAAGGCCACTCAGCGGAGCCAGCACAAGAACGCCAAGCATGAGCAGATGCGCTTGATGCGGGTCAATCAGCTCTTTCACTTAGATTCCCCGGACGCCTCGGGCCATTGCAATCCGCCCGGTGCGGACCAGCTCGCGGATGCCGTAAGGCTCCAGCAGCTTTTCGAACGCATCAATTTTGTCGTTCGCCCCGGTCAGCTCAATCACAAATGTCTTTTCCGACATGTCAATCACCCGGCCCCGAAACACTTCCACAAGCTGCAACAGCGCCGTTCGGTTTTCTACGGACGCATTGACTTTGATCAGCGCCAGCTCGCGGGCAATAATTGGGATGTTGATGTAGTCCTGGACTTTGGACACTTCAATCAGCTTATGGAGCTGCTTTGTGATCTGCTCCACTTCCCCCTCGTCGCCGTTGACCACCAAAGTCATGCGCGACAATTCCGGGTTCTCAGTAATCGAAACGGCCAAAGACTCAATGTTGTAGCCCCGGCGCGAGAACAGCCCGGACACGCGCGACAAAACGCCCGGCTTGTTGTCCACGAGAACGGTAATCGTATGCTGCTGCGTTGTCTGAGTTGAAGTCTGCTGCAAAGCGTCGCTGCTCCTTATGTGCCTGATAATTTCTGTTTCGGGACGGCAAACCCTATAATACCAGCTATGCCCTGCTCAACATCGGCAAAATCACCTTCTGAAAGCTGTCCTAATCTGCGAACAATTTCGTTACGGTCTATCACTGCCAGTCCCCCGCGAACCGCAGACGGTTTCATAAGCCCTGCCTGAAGCCAGTCCTTCAGCAGTACGTCGCCGGGCCGAAAGGACGGCGCGACTGTGCTGGTGACACCTGCCACAATCAGTTTTGAGCCGGCCTGCTGATGGTCTTCGGTACTCAGAACTACCACAGGCCGACGCTTGCTGCCGACACTGCCGCTGAACGGCACTTCCGTAAACAGTACCGTGCCGCGTGGATAAATGTCCGCACTCATAGCGTGTCGTAAACCGCGTCGTCGTCGTTCAGCCAGTATTCTCCAAGAGTCGGCAGCGCCAGGGACCGCATATCGTCAAAGTAGGCTTCTTCCGTATCCGGTGTGGTCAAGCTCAGCCAAATTTGGAACGACTCGCGGATGTATTCATCTGCGGCTTGTCCATGCTCCTGCGCGGCGATTTCCAGCCGGGCCTGCGCTTCGACTGGTATTTCAAGAGTGAGCGTCATGTTTTATTTCCTTTAAAATCTAGTGCGAACCACTCCCACTCCTACGCCTGCATTAACTTTCCAATGCACCGCAGAACTTCATCACGGTTTTTCGCTGACTTCATCCACTGCGGCAGGTAACGTGCAAGCCCTGAGTTTGGATAAGAACACTCATCGCGCAACTCAGCTTTAACATAGCGTTGCAGATATGCTAGATGCGGACGGTTGTAGGCCCAAAGCGTTTCGCCGCAACAAGGCATCTGAAACCACAGCGGCAAACCAAAGTACCAATCCATTGGGTTTCCATAAGCATAGCCGTTTGTCCGAAGGTCTTTCACATGACCGCAATGCGGACAAAGGAGGCGAGCGTAAGTTTCTATCCCAACCCAAGCGTTTGGTCCCGAAACATTGCGACACGAGTAGTTGTGCGCGATCTCGCCAGTTATTTTGCGGACTGCGGCGTTCTTATCGCATTGAGGGCAGCGAACATAAAACACATCCGCAAATGAGCTAAGACCTTCGCCTGTGTTCTCAAAACGTGTTGTCATTGCTCCTGCCCTCAAAAAGCTCTTTTAACCTAGCGCTTCCTGGCCGGCGTAGGCGGGGATGCGCTCGGTTTTTTCGTCTTCGCGGGCCGGGCGGGTGTCTTCGTCGTCCATGTAGACTTCAGAGGCCATGTAGCTGTCCAGCGGGACCATGCCTTCGGGACGGGACACGACCATCTGAGAAATCGTGCCGCCGCTGGGGATCATGGGGTAGACGTTTTCTTCTTTGGCAATGCGGAAGTCAATCACGGTCGGGCGGTCGGTAATGGACATCGCTTCTTCCAAAGTCGCCCGGACGGCGGACGGCGACGAGCAGCGGATGCCGTGGGCGCCGTAGGCTTCGGCCAGCTTCAGGAAATCAGGGGAGGCTTCCAAGTCAACGCTGGAATAGTGCGAGTCCCAGAACAATTCCTGCCACTGGCGGACCATGCCGAGATAGGTGTTGTTTAAGATGCAGATTTTGATCGGCAGCTTGTAGATAGTGGCGACCATCAGCTCTTGAATGCACATCTGAATGGAGCCGTCCCCGGAGACGCAGAAAACGGGCGTCTCTGGGTTGCCGAACTGTGCGCCGATGGACGCGGGCAGGCCGAAGCCCATCGTGCCGAGGCCGCCGGAGGTCACAAACTGGCGCGGGCGCAGGCACTTGTAGAACTGAGCCGCCCACATCTGGTGCTGGCCGACATCGGTTACGACAATGCCCTCGTGCTGGGCCACTTCGCCGATCTGCTCAATGACATACTGGCCGTGCAGGATGCCGTCGGCGGGGTAATGCAGCGGAAAGTCGGTCTTCCAGCCCTGCACTTTCGCGTTCCATTCCGGGCGCTTTTGAGGCGCGGCAACTTTTAAAAGCTCGGTCAAAACGGCCTTGACATCGCCGACAATCGGGACATCGGCAGGCAGAACTTTGCCGATCTCAGCCGGGTCTACGTCAATATGAATGATCTTCGCGTTCGGGACCCACGAGTCCACTTTGCCGGTGACGCGGTCGTCAAAGCGTGCGCCGACCGCAATCAATAAGTCACACTCGCTGACCGCGTAGTTGGAATAGGCCGTGCCGTGCATTCCAAGCATTCCAAGCGACAAGGGATGGGTTTCCGGGAACGCGCCCAGGCCCTTCAAAGTTGTGGTCACGGGAATATCGGTCATCTCGGCCAGTGCCTGGATTTCTTCATGCGCCCCGGAATAAACCGCGCCGCCCCCGACGTACAGCAGGGGCCGCTCGGCCTCGCCCATCAGCTCCGCCGCGCGTTGAATTTGGCGCGAATGGCCTTTCACCGTGGGCCTAAAGCTGGGGATGGAGACTTCTTCCACAGGCGTGTAGTCGAACTCAGCCCGAAGAATGTCCTGCGGGATGTCTACTAAGACCGGGCCGGGGCGGCCGGAGCGGGCGATATGGAACGCTTCGGCGATAATGCCGGGCAGCTTTTCGACATCTTTGATCAGCCAGTTGTGCTTGGTGATCGGCATAGTGATGCCTGTAATATCGGCTTCCTGGAACGCATCGGTTCCAATCAAGTTCGTTTTGACCTGGCCCGTGATAGCAACAATCGGCACCGAGTCCATCATGGCATCGGCGATAGGCGTCACTAAATTGGTCGCGCCCGGCCCGGAAGTCGCAAGGCAGACGCCGACTTTGCCGGTTGCCAGCGCGTAGCCTTCGGCCATATGGCCTGCCCCCTGCTCATGGCGCACCAGGATGTGCCGGATGTCCGGGAACTGGTAGAGCGTGTCGTACAGCGGGATAACGGCCCCGCCGGGATAACCAAAAATCGTATCAACGCCTTCGCGCTTGAGGCATTCTAACAGGGCGCGGCTGCCGGTCATTTTCATAATGTTTGCTCTTTCACAGGTAGCGGTAATCGTCAGGGTGCGAGGGAGTAAACTCCTCTCGCTGAATAGCATCCTTCGGATGCAAGATTGGCAGTCATTCGGTCTTCTTCGTCCGAAGGGCGCTACTCAGCGAGAGGAGTTTACTCCCTCGCACCCTGACAGGAAGCCAGTAAACAACGTCAAAAAAGCCTCTCGTCACACGGTTGCCCGGAGGCAAGGGACGAAAGGCTTTTCGAATGCACTCCAAAGAGTGCGAAAGCATCACGCGGTACCACCCTTGTTCGGCCTAAGACTTCTTCCGTAGAAGCGAGAGGCCGCACTTGGAGCGCGATCACGGGCGCGAACCGGATTGTCTTAGTGCCGCTTGGAAGACGGGTTCAGGCAACCTGCTCGGAGGGGAGAAACCAAGCCGCTTGCTGCCGTCTCGCACCAGGCGACGGCTCTCTGAAAACAAGCAGGCTCGGACATTGTCCTCGTCAATGCAGTTAAACGATTATGTTGTGCCGCGAATTATACCTGCATCTGGGCAAGGTGTCAAGGCTTTGTGTCGCTTAATTAGAAATGCGTCCCAA
>CAXUBO010000025.1:29350-34272 GCA_964249345.1 uncultured Armatimonadales bacterium
TAGAAATGCGTCCCAATTAGAAATGCGTCGGCGACAGGCGCGTCCCGAACCGCAGGCCGTCGAGGAGAAGAGCAACCATGCGCTGCGCCTGGCCGGACCCATTCTTAGGAGCCGACAGGCACAGGTTTGCGACCGCACGCAAAAGATCGTCTGCCTCGACATCGGAGCGGACCTCGCCGGCGGCTCCGGCGGAAGCCAGAAGCGTCCGCAGGGCCGGCTGAAGCCGCGCTTCAAAATAGGCCGGCAAGGCGTCAAAGGCCGGGTCTCCAGAGTGCAGCGCTTTCGCCAGACCGCGCTTGGTCGCGATGAACGCCGCATAGCGCTGCATCCAAAGCGCCAGCGCTTCAAACGGCGGATGCTCGCCTGCGAGAACGGAAGCGGCCTCCGCGCAGGCATCAATTTCGCGGCGGAAAACGGCGGCGACGAGGTCCGAGCGCTGCGGAAAGTGCCGGTAGACCGTGCCGACGCCGACGCCAGCCTTTTCTGCAATCTCCCGCACCGGCGCGTCCACCCCGGAAGCCGCGAACACCGCAAGCGCCGCTTCCAGCAGCGCGTCCGTGTTCCGCCTTGCATCGGCCCGCACGCGCCGAGGCTCTTGCTCCCCTTGATCTTCCAGTGTGTTTTCTTTCAAGTTTTCTTTGCTGTTCACTCCGCCTCCACTTGACAAACGGAACACCGTTCCGTATAATAGGAAGCATGGTTCCGCTTGAACCATAGTACCCGATTACCACGCAGTTAAAGGAGAGTAGGATGCAGGATAAACCCGTCGCCCTTGTCACCGGGGCAAATCAAGGAATCGGTCTTCAGATCGCAAAAGACCTCACGACGCACGGCTTTACCGTGCTTGTCGGGTCGCGCCGCTTCGAGCGCGGCGAGGCTGCGGCCAGGGAGGTAGGGCCGGACGCACGCGCCCTTCAGCTTGACGTCACAGATGCCGCCTCCATCGCAGCAGCGGCGGAGCGCATCGGGAGCGAGCTGGGCCGGCTCGACGTTTTGGTCAACAATGCGGCCATCTCAAATACCAGCAAGCGGCCCGAACAATCCGTTGAAGAGTATTCCCGGCTGAACCGTCCAAGCACCGTGTCACTCGACGAAGTGCGTGCGATTTGGGAGACCAATGTCTTCGGCACCCTCGCGGTCTATCAAGCAATGCTGCCTCTGCTGCGTCAGGCACCGGCAGCCCGCATCGTCAATGTTTCAAGCGGCGCCGGTTCACTGGCGAGGAACGCGGACCCAGCGTTTCCCTATCGTCGGATTTTCGGCCCCGGTTACTCTGCGTCCAAGACGGCCATGAACGCGATGACGCTGGCGATGGCGATTGAGCTGGAGGCGACAGGAATCAAGGTGAACGCCTGCTCTCCAGGCTTCATCAAGACCAACCTCAACAACTACGAGGGCACAGGCAGTGTCGAGGAAGGCGCTCTCGAACCGGTACGCCTCGCACTGCTTGGACCGGATGGCCCCACAGGCACCTTTTCCCGTACAGGCGAGACGATCCCGTGGTGAGCTTGTCCCAAGTACGTTAAATTGTTACGCACACGCAGGAGAAGAACATGATGGAGAAGAACATGATGGAGAAGAACATGAACAGCAAAATTTGGTTTATTACCGGCGCTTCGCGCGGGTTTGGGCGCATTTGGGCCGAAGCCGCGCTTGAGCGAGGCGACAAAGTCGCCGCGACCGCCCGCCAATCGGCGGATATTGCCGACTTTACCGAACGCTTCGGTGACGCCGTGCTGCCTTTGGCGCTCGACGTGACCGATGCCGAACAAGTGAAGCAGACCGTTCAGCAGGCGCACGCGCACTTCGGCCGGCTGGACGTTATTGTGAACAACGCCGGCTATTCTCTGGTCGGCACGATTGAAGAAGGAAGCGAGGCCGATGTCCGCGCGGAGTTTGACACCAACTACTTCGGCACGCTGCGGGTCATTCAAGCCGCCCTGCCTCTGCTGCGACAGCAGGGCAGCGGGCATCTTCTTGGCGTTTCCAGCACACTCGGCCATGTGGCGATGCCGCTGATCGGCTCCTACTGCGCTTCCAAATGGGCTTTTGAGGCGCTTCACGAAAGTCTGGCGCAGGAGATAAAACCCTTCGGCGTTAAAGTGACACTGCTTGAGCCGGGCGCCTATGCCACGAGTTTCGGCAGCCCCCAATCGCTGAAGGTCGCGCCGGGCATGGACATCTACAACGATCTGCGGCAGCAGGTTTTCGGGCGTTTGTCCAGTTCGGAGCGCGGCGATCCGCAGGCAACCGCAGAAGCCCTCTTTAAGATCGTGGACGCCGCAGACCCGCCGCTGCGCTTCATCTTCGGCAGCACCGGCCTGCCGATGGTACGTGCGGCCTACGCGGCCCGCCTCGCCACCTGGGAAGGCTGGGAAGCCGAATCAAACGCCGCGCAAGGCGAGCCGAAGACAAGCGCCATCGCCTCGGTTTAGAAGCCGCTTGGAAAAAGTTCCCAGGCCCCCACCCCAATAAAGGTTTTGTTGGGGTGGGGCTAGAAGGCCATGTGCAACATTGTTTGAGTGTCAAACGTGCTGAACAATAATGCTGTGGGTACTGTTTACCTTTTTTGCTTCTGAAAAGGCTATCTCTAAATCTCTTGCGCCGACCTTCAAGCCTTCGTTGTCGGAGACACCTAGCTCGGCAAACTTCTGTTTCACTTTGGTAACCGACCTAAGCAGTTCAGAAACAAAAGTTTCTGTTGGAATTTGCCATTGCCATGAGTGACCGTCCGCCGTCATATAAAGCAAGTTACCCATGCGGCGGACTTGTAACTGGAATGGTCCGTCCATGAAAGAAAGCTCCGCTTTTGTCGCACCTTCCAGCAGTGACTTTGCGGCGACAAGCCACCAACTGAGAACCACTGAACCAAAGTCAAGCCACTTATCTTCTGGGTAAGAAATCTGATCTTGTGTCCAGTAAATTCCAAACAGGGGATGACTGCCCTGATTCGCATACTTTCTGATTAAGTCATCATCAAAACACACAGATAGCTTCATTTATCTAGTCCTCAACGGATAGGCAGTTTCCACAGTCTTCGTATCGACATTGTACCAGAACTCAATCTCTTCGTGGGCGCGTGGCGCAATTCCACGATAAAGGATGCGTTCTACCCCAAGAGGGTCAAATTGTGACCTTATCCGGCTCCTGTTGCGCCAAGCTGCCATAACACGCCGCTTGATCTGATTATCTGTCATGCTGAATGTTGTTTTTAGCCCGCTTTGTTGCGCTATAATGCCATTACGAGAATGCCGTTCCAGAATATGCTGCCAGTCAAACTTTTTCGCGGCTGGCCCTCGGAAATCCTCAGTCATGGGTGAAGTCTACTTCTTGAGCAGCATCTTTGTTTCCGGCAAAGTCAGCTTGCTTGAGTCCACGGTGGACAGCATCTTTTTGCCCATCTGCGAGCTTGCCACGGCGGTGGTGACGTGGGAAATGAACGCGGTCAGGACTTCAAGGTCGGGGTAGCCGTCGGAGCGCTCGACGACGACGTAGCCGCCGCCGGATGCGGCGAACGCGAAGCCCTGACGGTTGGGGAAGCCGACCATGACCAGCTTGTACGCATCAGCGTCGGTGTACAAAATCCGGTGCGCTCCTTCCGCCGCAAACGCGGCCTCGTAGAAGCTGTTGGAGTCAAACGCCGGGGCAGCAGGCGCGGGCAGAGCCGTCGCGGACATCTTTTTGAGGCCGATAGTACCAGGCGGTATCATCACGGACGGCGCGGGCCCGGCGACTTCGTAGACAACAATATGCACATGGTTCACGTCTTTAAGCATCGCGGCCAAGTCGCCGCTGGCAATGGCCTGAGCAATGGGGTTCTGTGCCGCCGCTGACGCCGCCGCCGTCTGGCCCGGCAAAAGAACCGTCGGCGACCCCGTTTCGCCGATGCCCTTCAGGAACGACTTCGCCATGCCGAGCAAGTCTTCGCTGCGGGCATCCATTTCCACCCGCAGCTTCCCGCCGGGCGGCGCGGGAATGACCAGCGGCGCGAGTTGGGAGGCAGGAGCGGTTATCGGCGGCGCGGCAGGCTGCTGAGCCGAAGCGGGAAGCGCGGCGAAAAGTGTGCCGGCAGTCAGCGCGAACGAGGCGAAGAGAGTGGTAGATAATCGGCGCATGAGTGTCTCCTTATGGTAGAACGGTTCGAACAATGTGATGGACGCTCTTGACCACTCCTGCCGGGAGGTGATGATGACAAGCGATGGCGGCGCAGGCGAGCAGGAGCCAAAGAGCGGCAAAATAGACGATGGCATAATCGCGCCAAGTCACTTCCCGAAGGAAGTCATTGGCGGTCAGCCAGTCGTCATCGTTTGTGTCAGCTTCGGGCTGAGGCCACGTCGGCGGGGGCGGCCAGATTTCGGATGTGTGCTTCATACTGCTCCCCCTGCTAATTACAACTTTTGGCTTATCGCGAAACAAGAGCAGTCAGAGCGTACACCACCAAATAGAACGGCAAGCCGCCAATAATCATTGTAAAGCTAAAAAGTGAATACTTGCGGCTAACAAAAACATATGCTGCCACGGTCAGGATAAAGCCGAAAGCGCAGGCCATCTCCATGTCCCGTTGATGAGAGGGCAGACCTCGCACGACTTGTACTAAACTGAGAGCAATGCTCCAAAGGATAATTCCAATCAGAAGCCCCGCAGGCACCCCCAGCACAGCATCCAGCCAATTTTTGCCAGTGAGATAGTTGCCGGTGTAAGTTGATGCAGAATTAGACTGCGGCTCTGGCCGCGTCGGTGGAGGCGGCCAGATTTCGGGCGTTTGCGGCTTCATGGCGTTTTTACCTTGCCCTGAACGGCAGGACTTTAACAAGGCAAACCCCCACCTCTGCACTGGTATCATTCTGATTACTGCGTATATGCTACGCATTACTGCGTATATGCTACGCATTACTGCGTATATGCTACGCATTACTGCGTAT
>CAXUBO010000026.1:0-1490 GCA_964249345.1 uncultured Armatimonadales bacterium
CGGCAGGCTGGGCGCAGGCAGCGCAGGTGCAGCGGGCAGTGCGGGGGCAGTGGGACCCTCCGGCAGAAGGCTGACCGGCATCGGGCCGAGGGCAGCCACCTGTTTTCCGGCAGGCGGCAGCTTCGGCAGGGCCGGTGCCTGGATGCCGGGAAGTCCGGCCACCGGCAGAACGGTCCCTGGGTCGGCATAGCCGACCGCAAACGGGTCATGCATCGCCGGGCTGGGCGGGGGTGCATCGGCATCCGCCGTGTCCGGTGCCGGGACGCCGCCCGGCTGTGCGGCTGTACCGGCGGCGGTCAGGGACCCGGCGCCTGGAACCGCCGCAGGAGCGGCGGGGCCAGAAGCGGCGGGGCCGCGCGTTCCCGCCGAGGCCGGGCCAGGCGCAACAAGGTGGATCACTAGGTAGCCGAACAAGCCGGCGGAAAGAACGCACAGCGCAGCGAACTGCGGTATCTGCTTTTTGTCGAGCTGTTTCATGTTCATGGTAAAGTTCCCGGCATAATCACTGCAAAACGCAGTGATTACAAAGCACAGTCATCACAAAGTCTGAAGAGCGGCGCTGCTGCGCGTGTTCGCCGCCTGCGTGGCGGACGCCGCGCTTGACGCCGCGCGTCCGACCGCCCCGGCAGGAGTCGCGTTTGCCGCCGGCGCGGCAATGGCCTGCATCGGGACCGCTGCCGACACGGGCATTGAGGCTGAGACGGGCATTGAGGCTGAGACGGGCATTGAAGCCGAGCCGACCGCAGGCGTGTTCGGCAGGCCGGTGGGCTGGCTTCCTGTGGCCGCGTCATGGAACATGAACGCGGTCAGCTTCAGGCTGGTTTGGACCACCATCGGCCCGCCCGTCGCGGCGGCAGTGCCGGGGTGCATCTGCACGCTGTCCACGGAAACGATTTTCGGGAACCGGGTCAAGCTGTACAAAAACATGCTTGTATCGGCGTAAGAGCCGGAAACTTCCACGGCCACATCCAGCGTGTCGTAAGGCGGCGGGGCCGGCGCTTTTTTCGCTCCTGCCGCCGCGTCGCCGGCTGCGGCGGGTGCAGGGGCAGGAGCCGCCGCCGGGGGCGGGACCGTAGGCCGTACTGCCGACATGGTTAGATGCGTCTGCGCCGCCAGCCCTTGAAGCTGGGCAAGCAGGGTGGGGACATACGATTTGTCGGAAACCGAAGACTCCAAATACTGAATGTGGGCCTGCGTTTGGTTGTAATTGTCCAGCGTGGCTTGATACCGATGCGCGATCTGCTCGCTGGAGCTCACCTCGGCGTCCTTCTGCTGGGCTGATGTTTGCAGCGTGGTCAGCTTGGAGTTCAGGCCGGCTAAAATGCCGCCGCCGCCGAGCAGGACCAGTCCCGCCCCGCCGAGCAGGATCGGGATAAGGCGCTTGGCCGCCGGCTTCGCGCCGCCGCTTGCCAAAGGGGTTGTGTTAGGACTTTGTGCCATTGACCGCTCCTTGTCCGTTTCCGGCTGTTCCTTGTCCGTTTCCGGCTGTT
>CAXUBO010000026.1:1590-33730 GCA_964249345.1 uncultured Armatimonadales bacterium
TCATTTGGAACGAGACCGCGTCGGCTTTGCCGATCTTCTGCGACTGCACAAACGATAAATCCACATGGTCCAGACGCGGCGACTGGTTCATTCGCAGCATGGACTGGCCGACCGTCGCTTCGCTCATCGCAATGCCGGCGAGGTTCAGAATTGGGTCAGCGCCGCAGTTGCTTCCGGGCGTCGGGGTCGTGGGCGCTCCGGCGCCGGCCCCGGTGCTGAGGGAAGTCAGCCAGGTCTTCGCCGGCAGGCTGTCCGTGACGGCATAAAAATTGTCGTACCAGAAGAGCGTGTCGGCCTTCGCGCCGTCCAGCGTGTCTACTTTCGGCTGAAGCGCGACTGTCTGCGCTTGCAGCGACTGAATTTGAGCGACCTGGGGCTTCAGCTTGGCAAGCTGATCCCCTAGATCATTGATATAGCCCTGGGTCACGACAATCCGTGCGGTCAAAACAAACGCCACAGCGGCGACCATGCCGACTTCTCCGGCGATGGAATACAGCAGCTTGCGGGCATTTTTCTCCTGATGCCGCTTTTCTTCGCGGCGCAGGGCGATCATGTTAATCGAAGGCATAAAGTTCTCCGGGATGCGATGGGAAAAAGCGATGAGAAAAGCGGCGCGAAAAAATGTTACGCGGCCTTTGCCAGCGGGCTGCGCTTCGGAGCGGCCTGGCTCGCTTGGACTGGAACCGGCTTCGCCAGCTCTTTCAGGGCCAGCCCGATGCCGGTTGCCAAAAGCGGATGGTTTTCGTCGGTAAAGCTTTGCAGCAAAAGGCCGGCTTCCAGCTCCGGGTTCTGGAACGGGTTCCAGACTTCCACGGGAACGCCGAGCCGGGCGCTCATGTAGGCTTCCAGGCCGCGCATCTTTGCGCTGCCGCCGGTGATGACAATTTTGGAGACGGGACCGCTGGTCTGGGAAGTCGTGCCGGCGGGCAGGATGGAGTTTGCCGGGTCGGCAAGCTGAGACTGGTAGTAGTTGGTCGAGCGGCGCACTTCGCGCAGCAGCTCGTCAATGGCCGGCTGGAGCGTCCGGGCCAGCGCGGCGGCCTCCGAATCGCTGCCGTCGCTTTGCAGCAGCGCCGCCATGTCCACTTCCGTCTTCATTTGTTCCAGCTCGTTCCAGCCCGCGCCGGGGGCGATGGATTTGAGAGCCTGGGTAAAGCTGTCTCCGGCAATGGGGACATTGCGGGTCAAGGCAAACAGGCCGTTTGCGATGATGTTGACGTCAGTGGTCGTTGCGCCGATGTCAAGCAAAGCGAGGGTCGTGCCTTCACCGGGCCGGGTCGGGGACAAGTCTACCAGCGCACGCTGCAAGGCAAACGCTTCAATGTCCACGGCGACCGGCTCCAGGCCGGCCAGAGTCAAAGCGGAGAGCCGCGATTCTACCATGTCGTTCGGGGCGGCGACCAGCATAACATTCATTTTGTCGTCTTCGCCCGGCACCGAACTGGTGATCTCAAACTCGATCATGCTGTCTTCCACCGACGACGAGATGTGCTTGGCGGCCTCAAAGCGCACCGATTTTCGCAGGACGCTTTCGGGCATTTTGGGGAGCTTGATGTGGCGGACGATGACGCTGGTCCCGCTGATGGCGGCGACGACGGCGTTGGCATCGATGCCTGCGCCGGAAAGCATGGCCCGCAGGGCGGCGGCGACGCCCGCCTGGTCTACGACAATGCCGTCCCGCACGGCATCATGCGGGGTGGGGGCAACGGCAGCCTTGATGATGCGCCAGGAGCCGGGCCGGCCCCCTTCTGCCTGCACCGCTTTGATAAAGCGGCTGCCGATGTCGATGCCGACGATTTTTTCTTTGCCGAACATCTGCGCTAGTCCAAGCATGTCATCCATCCCTCCCGCCAACCTGCGGCGTCCTAAATTATTTTGGGAAAATCTTGTTAGAAAACGCTCTGCTTTTGATTATGGGTTTGGGAAGGAAAAACTAGAGGAGGATTTTTGCGGAGGCAAACAGGGCATCCATGCACAGGTCATGCCAAGTGGGTGCGAGGCGGCCTGCGAGAAATGCTGGTTTTTTAGATCACCGCCGGGACCCGGCACTGAAAGTGCCGGGCTGTTTAAGGACAGAAAGTATCTCCGGCACTGAGGACAAGCCAAACGCATTCGGCATTTAGTCCCGCAGGGAATTTGTGCACTTGGATAGCCCGGCACTTTTACTGCCGGGTCCTTACGCGCTGAATGAATGCTTGTAATCCATGTTATAATACACCATGAGCATCCCGCCTTCTAACACCCCGCCCCCTTACGGCACGCCGCCCGGCGGCTACTATCCGTCCCAGCCGCCAAAACCCTCCGGCAGCGGCGCCGGCTGGAAAATCGCCGGCTTCGGCTGCCTCGGCCTGTTCCTGCTGGCGGCTATCGGCGGCATCCTGCTGGTCCGCAACGTCAAAAACAGCATGGCGCACCCGTCGAAGAACAGCATTCTGGGCGTCGGCGTCCTGGCCGGCCAGGCGGGCCTTGACGGCGCTCATCTCCAGCAGGCCGTGGTCGCCTACCACACCCAGCACGGCGCATATCCTAAATCACTCATGGACCTCTACACGGGCGGCTCCATTGACGGCAAGCTGCTTCATAACGGGTTAGATGACAGCCCCGACCCCGCCCACATCTCCTGGCGCTACACCCCGCCCGCCGAAGGCGCACCCGGAAACACGCCGATTTTGGAAGAGCCGTACCACATCACCCTCAGCGGCACCACCGCGCCCGGCAAAATCGTGATTGATTTGGACGGCAGGACCGAAAGCAATTCCAGAACCCAGAACGGCTACGGCGGCCAGGGAAGCTACGGCGGGCAAGGCGGCGGGACACAATAAAAAAGCCACGGATTGAAATCCGTGGCTTTTGCTTACTCCATGACAGGCAAACCTTTGACAAAAGGCGTTGTTTGCCTTACAAACTCTCACTGCTCAGTAAAGCATTGGATGTTCCCACACCCTTCGCACTTCCGCGCCCTGACGTTCTCGTTAGTTGAGACAATCGTAAAAACGGGACCGTCGGGCCGGAACGCGACTTTGCCGCCACGATAAGTATCCCTCAAGTTGCCCCAGGTAAACTCAGTGCTGCCGCAATAAAGGCAGGCTGAACTGCCAAGCTGTTCTTCTGGTGCCATAGTTTAATAAGGCTCCTGCTCAATCTCGGCTTTCACAGTTTGATGAGACGCGCCTTCACCCGGCATCAGCCATTTTGCTTTGGCGAAGAACTCGTCGGTCAAAGGAGGCAAGTCGGATGTGTCAATGTCCCCATCCGTCAGCGCGTCAATGCGTTCCCAGCTGGTTTTGGAGGAACTCATCATGTTAGTTCGGTTTGACCGGCGGCCAGTGCTGAGCGACGCTGCTCAATCCAGCAGCGTCTTCCAAATACGTTTCAATGTAGCCGCAACTGACACAAACGTATTGATTTAATTTGGGAAGGGAACCAAAGATACCTTCTCCTGTATGAAGGGCGATCTTTTCCTTCTCACGAATGCCCGCTCCGGTGCGAACATCTCCCGATCCGCATTTGGGGCATTGACCTGTTTTCATGCCGGACTCCTTCATCTCACTACCGCCAGTTCTTTGGCGAACGGTGAGACTAACGCGCTCTGGCCGGCGGGCGGGTCGGTCCAGCGGCCGTCGGATTTGATCAGGGCGATTAGCTCGTCGACGCTGACTTCTTGGGGGACGTTCTTGACGGGGGTGCGGCCTCGGTAAAGGGTAATCACGCCGCCGCCTTTGCCGACGTAGCCGTAGTCGGCGTCGGCCATCTCGCCGGGGCCGTTGACGATGCAGCCCATGACGGCAATATCCAGCCCGACTAGGTGGTTTGTCGCGGCCTTAACTTTACGCAGCACCGAAGTCAGCTCAAACTTGGTGCGCCCGCAGGACGGGCAGGCGATAAACTCCACTTTGGTCTTTCGCAGGCCCAATGCTTGCAAAATATCGTAGCAGGCGGGGATTTCATTGATGGGGTCCTCCGACAAAGATACGCGGATCGTATCCCCGATGCCTTCGGCGAGAAGCGTCCCAATGCCTGCCGTGCTTTTAATGCGGGCATACTCGCCGTCGCCGGCTTCCGTGACGCCGAGATGCAGCGGGTAATCCATGCCCAGGTCGTCCATGCGCCGCACCATCAAACGATTGGCGGCCAGCATGACCGGAACACGCGACGCTTTCAGAGATAAAACTAAGTTGCGGTAGCCGTGCTTTTCGCAAATTTGAATGTATTCCAAAGCGCTTTCCACCATGCCTTCCGGCGTGTCGCCGTACATAACCGTCAGCCGCTCGGCCAAGCTGCCGTGGTTGACTCCGATCCGCATGGCGATGTCGCGCTCCTTGCAGACTGTAAGGACCGGCAGCAGCGATGCTTCAATCGCGGCAAGCTCTTCCGCGACTTCAGCGGCGGTGTATTCGTCGGCCCGCCCGCGCGGCTTGCGAAAGACGAACAGCCCCGGATTGATGCGGACCTTGTCCACGAACTGGGCGACGGCAACGGCGATGTCACTGCCCTGATGATGCACGTCGGCGACTAAAGGAACCTCGTAACCCCGCCGCCGGACTTCGGCTTGAATTTCGCCGAGCTTGTAGGCTTCGGCCAGGGTCGGGGTCGTGACCCGGACAATCTCGCAGCCGGCGTCGGCCATGGCGGTAATCTGCTCCACGCACCCGCCGACGTTGCGGGTTTCTTCCGTGATCATGCTTTGGACCACCACCGGATGCCCGCCGCCGATGGTCACCGGGCCAACACGCACGGCGCGGGTGGACCGGCGCGGATAAGACAGCGGCGCGGGGCTGGGGCGCGAAATAATCTGCTGGGGGCGCGAAATAATCTGCAAGTTCGGTTCCGAAAAGATTTCCGGCATGGGGTTTCCTCCGCGAGTTCTGCTTTTATTATACCCGGCAGCGGCAGTGCGAAATTCGGCAGCGGCAGCGCGAAATTCTTTTTGCGCTTCGGGCAAAGCTGTGTTATAATAAGGGAACGTACTATGCCTACCCGTGATCCTGAAACGACCGGCCCTGCTTCTGCGCTCGCCCTGCTTCGCAACCGCCCCTTTGCGCTGCTTTGGCTGGCCCAGATGATTTCCAACTTAGGCGACATGGCGCTCTACATCGTGCTGCCGGTCACGGTGTATCAGGCCACGCACAGCAAGAGCGATTTGGGGCTGACTTTTGTTTGCGGCACGCTCCCGGCGCTGCTGTTTTCCCTGCTGGGCGGCGTCTTTGCAGACCGCTGGCCGCAGCGGCGCACGATGATTGCGGCGGACCTTGCCCGCATGGCGGCGGTGCTGCTGCTGCTGCTCGTTCATAACCCTAAGCACTTCGGCCCGCACGACCTGACCCTGTTTTACACCGTCTCATTTTTAGTGGCTTCGTTTTCCTGCTTTTTCAGCCCGGCGCGTCAAAGCATCATGCGGGTTGCCGTGCCGAAGGAGCAGATACTCCAGGCGAACAGCCTGGTCTTCACGGGCAGTCAGGCGTGCAACCTGCTCGGCCCGGCGGTGGGCGGGCTGCTGCTGGCGTTTTTGTCGGCCAAAAGCGTGTTCGCGTTTGACGCCGCGACGTTTGCCGCGTCGGCGCTTCTCATCGCCTTCGTGCCGCTCTCCCCTTCTGCGATGCAGGGCCGGCCTGGAAAACCCCGGCGCGGTCCGGCGGGCGTTTGGGAAGACGCCCGCGAAGGCATCTCCTATATCACCAAAAGCCGGATTTTGCGCCCGGCGCTGACGCTGCTTTTGTTTGCCGCCGCGTCGTCGCAGATCACGAACACGTTGGAGTTTCCCTTCGTGCGGGATGTCTGGAACCACGGCTCCGGCGGCTCCGGGCAATTCGCGGCGCTGGTTTCCATCGGCTACGCGGCGGCGATGCTGACCGGAGCTGCCGGGGCGGGGCCGCTGCGCGGCGTTGCGCCGGCTCGCCTGCTGCTGACCGGGTTCCTGATCATGGGCGTGACCGGCCTGTTCTTCGCCTGGACCACCGGCCTTGTGGTCGGTGGGGCGCTGCTGTTCGTATCCTGCACGGGTAACTCTATCCTCAACATCGGCAACTTGACGCTGTTCCAGCGTTCCGCCCCGCCGCACATCCAGGGCCGGGTCAGCGCGACTATCAGCTTGTGCATGAAAATGGCGCTGACAGTGGGAAACTTGCTGATGGTGGCCCTTAGCTCTGTCCTGCACGGCCCGCACGGACTGCGCCTGATTTTCACCGGAGTGGCAGTGGCTTACTTCTTCTGCGGCTTGCTGGCCTGGACACGATTAGGGCATTTGTCCGCACAGGATGTCAACGATGCCTTGCAGACGCCTTCGGAACCGCCTGCGCCGCCGGGATCGCCGCCAGCTATGTCGGGTCAGGCGGAGCCGTCGCGTGCCTGACCATACTTTGCCTGAAAACGCCTTGCCTGAAAACGCTTTGCAAGACACTCCCGAAGAAGCATCTTTTGGGCCGGTGACGCCGTTTTACGACACGCTGATGTCCGGGGTGCCGTACCGCTTCTGGATGGACTACTTAGAGAAAGTCTGGAAGAAGCACGGCCAAGCGCCAAAAACGATCCTGGACTTGGCCTGCGGCACGGGGACAATCTCGCGCCATCTTGCCCGGCGCGGCTATTTGCCGACCGGCGTAGACCTCTCGGCGGGAATGCTGGAAGTCGCGCGGCGTCTGGCATCAGAAGAGCATCTGCCTATCCCGTTCCTCCAGCAGGACGCCGCCGAGTTAGAGTTGGGCGACGCCTGCTTTGACGCGGCGATCTGCTTTTTTGACAGCCTGAACTACCTTCTGGAACCCGAACGTCTGCGCTCGGCCTTCGCCCGCGTCTGCGCCCACCTGCGGCCCGGCGGCTCGTTCTTTTTCGATGTCAACACCGAGTACGCCCTGGCCGAAGGCATGTTCAACCAAAGCTGCACCCGCAAGAACGAACCTCTGCATTACCGCTGGCGCTCCCGCTACAACCCGGAAACCCGACTCTGCACCATTCGCATGAACTTTTCGTTTGACGACGGCTCCGGCGTCCGCCGCGCTTTCACCGAAGTCCACCGCCAGCGGGCTTACGGCAAAGACGAGCTGACCTCCTGGCTCCGCAGCGCGGGCTTTGCCGAAGTCATCGTCTACGACGCTTACTCCACCGACCCGCCCAAAAAACGCTCCGACCGCTTGTTCTACTTCGCCGTCAAGCCGGGCGAGCAGCAGGCGACGTGATCAGAAGGCGATGAAGGAAAGAAACGAGGGCGTGAACGCCCTTGCTGGGGAGCGCAGATGCTAATGACGTGCCTGCGCGGGGCAAGACAAACACAATATTTTCCGCACGAACACAATATCTTCCGCCGCGCAGGCGGCGGCTTGGCGCTTCGCCCCTCAGCGACGCTATTCATAGCATCGCGTTCACGCTCTCGTTTCTCTCACGCTCTCGTACCTTTATACTCCCCCCACAGCGTCTCAAACGTCTCAATCAAGCCCTCAACAACCTGGAAGCCGCCGGTCCAGAACGCGGGGTCGTCCAAATCCACGCCGACACTCTTTGCCAGCTCATGCGGCGAATCGCTGCCGCCGGCGCGGAGCAGGGACAAGTAGCGCTCGGTGAACGCCGGGCCGTCTTCTTTAGACTTCTGGTACAAAGACAGCGCGAACAACTCGCCAAACGCATACGGGTACGAGTAAAACGGCGAATTGACGAAGTGTGGGATATAGCTCCAGGACAAGCGCAGGCGCTCGGTGATCTCGACGCTGCCCCCGTAAATGCTCGCCATCTCCGTCTGCCAGTGGTCGGAAATCCCTTCCGGCGTCATTTCGCCGTCCGTGCGCCGCTGCCGGTGAATAATCTTCTCTAAGCGGTAGCGGCCCGTGGTCGTCATAATCGTGCCGATGGCTCCTTCAATCTTGTCGGCGTACATCGAAAGCCGGGTTTCAAGTGACGCGCCGGTTTGCAGGTGGTCAAAGACAAGCATTTCGCCGAAGGTGGAGGCGACTTCGGCCATCGGCAGCGTCCCAAACATATTGAAGTAGGTCTGCTCCCGCGAAAGCGAGCCGTGGACGCCGTGGCCCAGCTCATGTGCCAAAGTCATCACATGGCCCATTTTGCCTAAGTAGTTGAGAAAGACGTAGCCGTGTTTGTCCGGCGTCCCGCCGTTGCAGTACGCCCCGCCCTGCTTGCCGGTGCGCGGGGCAGCGTCAATCCACTGCTTGTCGAAATACTCGGCGGCGAGGTCCCGCAGCACCGGCGAGAAGCGCCCAAAGGCGTCCAAAACGATTTCCTCCGCCTCGGCAAACGGCACATTTTCCCCGGTTTGGAACAGCGGGGCAGCGAGATCATAATCGCAGAACGTGTCCAACCCCAGCACTTCGCGCTTCAAGGTGTAATAACGGGCCGCTAACCCGTAATGATCCGCCGTGGTTCCGGTCACCAGTTCCACCGTCGCGCCCGGCAGCTCGTCCCGGCGAAAACCTGTGGACTCCGGCGTCTCGTAACGGCGTATCTCATCCGAAACGGCCTTGTCTTGAAGCAGCGTGTTCAGGATAAACGTCAGCGTCTTGAGATTGGCCTTTGCACCCACGGCAAATGCTTCAGCGGCGGCCTGCCGGATGGCACGCTCCGGAGAGGAATACAAAGCCCCAAGCTGCGACAAGTTCATCTCCGGCATCGTGCCGTCGGGAAGCGTAGGCCGGAACACCGTCGCCGCGCGTATCTCCCCGGACAAACGGACCCAGGCGCTTGGCCCGCTGTTGGAAAACCGTGCCAGCAGCGTTTCTTCAATTTCCGACAATTGATGCGGTCTGCCTGCCCGAACGAGGTGAATGTAATAGCGATAAGGCGCAAGCTCAGGGGCATCCAGCAGCGGCAAAATTACCTCGTCGGGAACCCGCGCAAGCTCCAGCCGGTAGAACACCAGCGGCAAAGATAATTTAGTCGTCTGCTCCTGCACCCGCGACAGCAGCGCCCCGCGCGTGGGGTCGGAAGTATCGGCGGAGAACCGCAGCCGGGCATACGTTCCCGGCTTGCCGGCGTCCTGCCAGAGCGCTTCGTATTCTTTAATCGCAGATGCCAGACGTGCCGCCGTCAAATCCGGGCTGTCAATCCTGCCTTGATAGGCTGCCGCGAACCTTTCCGCCCGTTCTTTGGCGGCTTGCAGCATGGCCTCAATCTGCGGGTCATCCGGCCCCGCGAACAAATCGCTCAGGTCCCAGGAAACGTCCGTTTCGGCGGTTTGGATTTCGGCTGTCTGGGTCATAGCTTTTGACTTTCTGCACACGCTTCGACGCCCGCGAGAAGCGCCTGCGCCATTTGTTCCTGTCCCGCAGGAGTGCGGATAAACTTGTAATCGTGGGTGTTGGTGAGAACGCACATTTCGACGGTTAAGGCGGGGACATGGGAGAAGATTGAGCCGGTCAGCGCCCCCTGCCGACTGCCGACGCCGGTTTGGGAGTCGCCTTTAATGCCGCTGTCTTTCAGCGACCCGCCGAGAACTTGGATCACGGCAGGCTGGAAGATTTCGGCGGCATGACGGCTGGCAACCATGACGCTTGGCGACGGGCCGGTGACGCCGAACCGGGTTCCCTGTCGGTCGGGATAGTATGTCGCTAGGCCGGACTGCTCGCCGGAGTCGCAGTGCAGGCGCAGGAAGAGCCTCGCATGGGCGGCGTTTGCGATTTCTGCGCGTTTGCGGTTCGTGACAACCTGCGATTCGCGCTGTTTGGTCATCACAACGGTTGCCCCCGCGCCTTGCAGGAGCCGCTGGAGGGTTTGGGCGACCACCCAGTTGACATGCAGCTCTGTTAGCTTGTGGTCGCGGCTTTCCGTCCCCCGGCTGGTTTCCGAAGAATGGCCGGGGTCCACGCAGACCACAAACCCGGCCAGGGGATGCACGTCTGCACTTGTCTGAGCGCGGGCTGGGGCGAGGACGGCAAAGAGGCTGACAGCGGCGAGTAGTCCGGCGCATAGCCCAGACAGCAAGGCCCACTGGCGCGTTTTAAGTGCGCCCGCTAAGGGGAACAGCGCACACAGCGCGGCGCTGGCAAACGCGGCGATGCCATGCCAGCGAAACAGCAGGGCAATCAGCCCGCCGAAAAGGGCGCAGAGGGGCAGGACAAACAGCCCCTGCAAAAATCCGGCAATGTTGGGGCGGGTGAACATAAAACATCACAAGCAGAGGAACCGGCACTGGAAGTGCCGGTTCCGCCGCGCCGAAGACCAGTCCTACTTCTTCAAGTTGTAGAACGACTTCAGGCCCTTGAACGTCGCGGTGTCGCCGAGCGCTTCTTCAATGCGGAGAAGCTGGTTGTACTTGGCGACGCGGTCGGTGCGGGCGGGAGCGCCTGTTTTGATCTGGCCGGCGTTTGTCGCCACGACGATGTCGGCAATGGTTGAGTCTTCAGTTTCGCCGGAGCGGTGGGAAACAACGGCCGTGTAGCCTGCTTCTTTTGCCAGGTCAATTGCGGCCAGCGTCTCGGTCAGCGTCCCGATCTGGTTGACCTTGACCAGAATGGAGTTAGCGGTCTGCGTGTCAATGCCGCGCTGCAAAAACTTGGTGTTGGTCACAAACAGGTCGTCGCCGACAAGCTGAACTTTGTGGCCGATGCGCTCGGTCAGCTTGCGCCAGGTCGCCCAGTCGTCTTCCGCCAGGCCGTCTTCCAGGGAGATAATCGGGTACTTGTCTACCAAGTCGGCGTAGTAGTCTACCATCTGGTCGCCCGACAGCGTCCGGCCCTCGCCTTTTAGCACATACGAGCCGTTGCTGTAGAACTCCGACGCCGCCGGGTCCATTGCGATCATGATCTGCTCGCCGGGCGTGTAGCCGGCTTTGCTGATGGCTTCGATGATGACCCGGATGGCTTCTTCGTTGGACGGCAGGTTCGGCGCAAAGCCGCCTTCATCGCCGACCGACGTTGCCAGGCCGCGTGTTTGCAGCACGCCCTTGAGCGCATGGTAAACATCGGTTCCCCACTGCAAGGCTTCGGCGAACGAAGTCGCGCCGACCGGCATTGCCATGAACTCCTGCATGTCGACGTTGGAGTCGGCGTGCTTGCCGCCGTTCATAATGTTCATCATCGGCACCGGGAGCTGCCGGGCCGACGTGCCGCCGATGTAGCGGTACAGGGGCATTCCCAGCCCCCGCGCGGCGGCTTTGGCGACGGCCAGCGAGACGCCCAAAATGGCGTTCGCGCCCAGCTTGCCTTTGTTGTCCGAACCGTCCAAGTGGATCATCAGCTCGTCAATCGCGACCTGCTCGGTGGCGTCCAGGTCAATCAATTCCGGGGCGATCCGCTCGTTGACGTTTTCCACTGCCTTCAGGACGCCTTTGCCGCCATAGACTTTCCTGTCCCCGTCCCGCAGCTCCACCGCTTCGTTCGCGCCCGTAGACGCGCCCGACGGAACGCTGGCCCGGCCCAGGGTACCGTCTTCCAAGTAGACATCCACTTCAATGGTGGGGTTGCCGCGCGAGTCAAGTATCTGCCGCGCCTGAACATTCGTGATTGCCGTAGACATAGTAAATTGTGTTTCTCCTAAAAAAGTGTGTGATAAGTGCGTGGAACTCAAGTTCTACGCTGTGGGGCAAAGCCAAGTAACCGCCTGCGCGGGTACAAGAAAATCTATGATTCGTCCTACTCTTTGTCCGCGAAGGCGGACACTGGGCGTCTGCGCCCCATAGCGTAGGAATTCATTCCCACGGCTCTTTTGCGTTCATTTAGTTTAACATTCCATGTCGCGCTTCCATGTCGGCAAAGACCTGCGCCGCAGGTCGGTATCTTCCGGCTTCAATTGACTCGATGCTGCGCTGGAGAGCGGCGACGGAAGCCGTGTATTCTTCCGGGTCATCGTCAGGAATGGGTTCCATGTCCCCAAACAAAATGGCTTCATCCAGCAGAGACAGCAGGAACGCTTCCGGTTCCTGCCCGTGCTGCGACGCAATCTCGCGCAGTTCCTTTTCCTGGCTGTTGGGGATTTCTAATGCAATCGTCATAGTTCTAGTCCTTCAAACAAAGCAGAGCCAACTGCTCAGATAGCGTCCGGTGTAGAGCCTTGATAGGTAGCATACTTGATAAGTTACCTGACGAAAAATATCCCAAAAACGAAGAATACCGACGACAACAAGATGATTGGAATAAAAATGCCGGCCCATCGGCTTGGATTGCTTCGCTGTCCCTGCTCAAGTGATTGAAAGGCATCACGAAACATTAGCCGACTGCACCGAGAAGAAACAATGCACAGAAACACACCGTAAATAACGGTATAAAGGAGTAAATGTTCAGCATGAGTGGACATGACATCTTGCCTCTCGCCTCAACTTTAATCTTGCGCCGTGCGACCCAGCGCTCATTGTACCTCATAAATTGCCAAGAATTGCCCGCGCCTGGGAAGCGAATGGGCCGCGCAGGGCGAGGGCGATTTGGGTTTCAATCAGTCCTTCGGGAACGCCCATATCATACCGTGCGCCGGCGACTTCGCAGGCCAAGTACCGCTCCCGCTCCATCAATAAAATCTGGGCCGAGGTGAGCTGAATCTCGCCGCGCTCGCGCTGATTGTTTTCAATAAGATGCGCGAGGCAGTCAAAAATGGCAGGGGTAAACGCATGGATGCCGAAGTGGATCAAGTACCTGTCGCCGGGCAGACCCGGCGTCCGCAGGTGAGCGCGGGCGTACTCCACAGTCGGCTTTTCGACCAGCGCCTGGATTTCGTAAACCGGCGGCTGCGTATCCGGCAGCCTCGGCCCAGTCAGTGTGCCGTATCGATGCAGCTCCGCTTCCGGTGCATAGCTGACGGACGTGACCGAGGCGCCGTACTGATTGAATGCATCCATAACCTGCCCCGCGCAGCGGATGTCGGTGTCGGACAAATACACATGGTCGCCGAGCGTGATCAAAAACGGCTCGCCGCCGGCAAACTCCCGCGCTTGATAAACCGCGTGGCCGTAGCCGTCTTGTGTCTCCTGCACGACAAAGGTGAGCTTTTCTGCCATAGCCGCTAGGGACTGCGAAAGCGCCTCGGCCCAGTCCTTGCCCGCCACAGACGCCGGGGCCGGTTCCAAAAAGTGCCGGCGCATCGGCTCAATGTTCGCCGGGTTGGCGACAATGCAGACTTCTTCTAAGCCCGACGCAAACAATTCTTCCGCCAAAAACTGCACCGTCGGCTTGGCGAACCCATCTACGTCGACGAGTGGGAACAGCTCTTTTTGGACCGTCTTGGACGCCGGATACTGCCGCGTCCCGCGCCCCGCCGCCGTGATCACGCCTTTTCGAATTCGTGCCATTGTTAAGCATTTCCTTTGGGTGTTTCCTTTTCAGCCGTCCGGGTCGGGAGCAAGCGTCACGAGGCTGAACCCCCGTGCTTCAAAAAGCAATCTCCCGCCTGCGCGGGCGCAGATTTCCGAGTATGTCCGCTGCCCGCGCAGGCGGGGAGTTGCCCTTTTAAAGCACGGGGGTTCAGCCCCGTGTTCTCCCTACAACCTCTCGCTTCCAAACGCCATCGCGCCCGGCGACAGCCCGCCCTCAAACACTTGCGGCACTCGTCCCGTCTGCTCTTGGTACGCTGCGGCAATCTCGTGAACCGTCTGCTCCGACCGCTCGCCGTCCGTCAAAAACGCCACCGTGCCGCCCGACCCGCCGCCGGTAATCTTTGCGCCGTAAATGCCTTTGGCTGGGCCTGCGGCGCGGCCCAAGTTGACCAAGCGGTCTGTTTCCTGGCAGCCGAGGCCAATGCTGGTGTAAGATTTGTGAGACGCATACATCTTCAGGCCAGCTCTCCTCAAATGCTCATCAAGATACGATTTGTTGTCGCTTATTGCCTCCTGCAACTCTTGAACAAATCCTGCCACGCGCTCATTCTCTTGAACTCCGTGGGTGGCAGCCGCAATTACTCCGTAGCTTGCGAAAGGATCAATCAATGTGGCGCTGTCGCCTGTTTCCCCAAACTGCGCGAGAAACTCCGAGCCTTGAATGTGTGACGGCAACGCTGACCTCAAGTTGCTGAAATCAAGCCATGAAATTCGCGCCAGATGGGAAACGCCAAGCATCTTGCGGCCCATGAAGGCGGCGACGCGGGCGCGGGTGTAGGCGGAGCCGCCGACGGAGTGCTTGACCGCCGAACTGATGCCGAAGACGCGGATGCCGTCCGGCAGGGCTTGTGTGCCTTGAACCGTGTGCGGCTGGCACAGAATGAGGAGCAGGCTGCTTGGGACGCACAGGGCGCTGCTCATCTGGTCCATGATGCCGCAAGGAGCGCCGACGACTTTGTTTTCCACAATTTGTGACAAGCGGGCAAGAGCGATGCCGTCTAAATGCAGCCCATAAGCGGCGTTGATGGCCTGCATCGCCGCCACTTCAATCGCGGCGCTTGACGAAACGCCCGCGCCGAGCGGAACGCGGCTGTCTAGGATGAAATTCGCACCGGAAAGGAAGTTCGCAATGATGCCTTCGGCCAGCAGAACGTAAACGCAGCCGAACAGGTACGCGCCCCAGCGGGTTAAGGGATCACGGCAGAGGCGGGAATGGATAGCGCCGTAGTCTAAAAGTTTGCTGCCTGCATAAAAGTCATCCAGCGGAAACGAGACTTGCGGCGTCAAGGCTTCGGCTTCAATGCCCCGGCTCCAAACGCGCAGAACTCGGTCCGTGCGCGGGGCCAGCGCCACCAGCGCGGCTTCGGCAATGCTCATCTCGGCGACCAGCGAGCCGGAGTAATCGGCAACCCCGCCCATGACATCTAAACGCCCCGGCGCACGGGCCAGTGTCACCGGCGCGTCGGCGCGGCTTTCGCTGAGAAACGCCTGGGCGCTGGGATCGGCGCGAAGAAAGTGTTTGAAGTGTGTAATGTCCTGCAAGACCGCCTCCGCTTCATGATGCAGCTTTATTATACAGCGGCAAGCGAGGCAAGTCAAACCAAGACCTTTGGATTTGGGCGCAAAGCGCCAATAATAGGCTTAATTTACAACGTACCGACGGAGTGCCGCCATGCCCCCTGCCACGAAAACAAAAAATGCCGAGCCGCAGACGGTCCATCAAGTTCCGCTGGGCCAGATTGTCACGAACGAAAACCAGCCGCGCAAATCGTTTTATCAAGACACGCTTGACGAGCTGGCCGCCTCCATCAAAGAGCGCGGCGTCTTGGAGCCGATTGTCGTGCGCCCGTTTGAGGGCAAGTACCAGATTGTCATGGGCGAGCGCCGGTTCCGCGCCTGCAAGATCGCGGGCCTAACGGCAATCCCCGCGCTGATCAAAGAAATGTCCGACGAGGACGCTCACGCCGACGCGCTTTTAGAAAACTTCCAGCGCGAGGACATGAACGCCATTGAAAAGGCCCGCGCCATTCAGGGTCTTTTGACGTTTATGTCGTGGGAGAAGTGCGGCAAAACGCTGGGCGTCTCCGAGACCACTCTGCGGCGCTCTTTAGAACTTTTGGAGCTGCCCCCGTTTGTTCAGATGGAGCTGACCCTCCGCGCTCCGCAGCCCGGCCAGATTTTGCTGACCGAAGGCCACGCCCGCGCCCTGTCCGCGCTGGCCCACGATCCGGCGTCCCAAAAGCGCATGGTGGACAAGATCAAGACCGAAAAGCTGAATGTCGGCGACGCCGAGCGGGTCATGGGCGCGATTGTGAAGTACCCGGAAAAGCGCGAAGCGTTCCTGCGCGTCTCGCTCGCCATTACCGAGCAGCTTCTCAAAACTCTGGGCGCACGGGCCGAAAAGGCAAAGCCCTATCGCCCGCAGACCGCCGAGCAGCACATGAAGGCGATTGACAAAGTCGGCCAGCAGTTGTCCGACCTGCTGGACGAGCGCGTCATTGAGTACCTCAGCGCGGTTCAGATGAACCAGCTTCTCGCCACCTGCGCCGAGCTAAGTCGAGGCTTGGAAGAGTTCAACCGCAAAGTGCGTTTGGCCCTGAAATCCAAAGAATACGGCTTCCAGGAGACCTACATCCACTGCCCCTTGTGCGGCCGGGTCGAGCTGGTCGGCTCCCTGCGCTGCTCCGTCTGCTGGACGATTCTCCGCCGCTGCTACGACTGCGGCAACTACAACCGCACGCAGGAAAAATGCGGCGTCAACTCCGCCCAGATTTACGTCGCCGAAGCCGAGAACCCCAAAGAATACTCTAAAAGCTACAAATGCCCCGACTACAAGCCCAAGTACGAGGCCCAAGCGGTGAAGAACTTGAAAATTGCGGCCTAACCTTAACAAAAAATTGGCTGGAAAACGCGCCTCTACAGGGGCGCGTTTTCCAGTTTTGGAGAGATACGACAAATGAAGGATGCCGCGACACAGAAAGCCGCAGTCGAATACTGGCGAATAGGCCAATCCCTGATTGAGGCTGGCAAAATTGATACAGGAATTGCACAGATACGCAAAGCAATTGAACTTATCCCGAACCTTTCCGGCGCTTACAATGATATAGGTCTTGCGTTGAGCAGGAAGGGAAAGCAAGCAGAAGCAATCAAGGAGCTGCGAGAGGCAGTGCGTCTTGCCCCCCGCAAACCTAAGCCCCATTTCAATTTGGGAACATGTCTTTATAAACACAAAGAAGGCGACGGCTATGAGGCACTGACCGAAATCCAAGAAGCCATTCGTCTTGACCCAGCGTACATAGAAGCCTACATCTCTCTTGGGAACGTGTATCTGTACATGAACAAGGACCCGAAGGATGCCGTTGCCGCTTACTCAGAAGCAATTCGCTTAAATCCCAAGCACGCAAGAGCGTATATGGGTTTAGGTTTAGCGTTCTGGAAGCAGGGTGATTTGGACGCATCGCTGGAAAGCTACCTCAAGGTGCGACAAATTGCTCCTAAAACAAAGGGGCTGAAAAAAGCTGTTATCTGGGTGCAGTTTCAGCGAAGGCAATTTCCCCTAGCCCTCAAGGAGCTGCTTGCCGTTAAACAGTAGTCTTCGCCTTTGCCAGCATTTTTCTTGCAACTCAAACCGCAGCGGCTTCTCGTTCCTGTGCCACATCTACTGCTTCTTCTGGAAGCAGCACCGATACATAACCCGCTTCAACGCCGGAAGGTACGGGTATTTTGTCCCCATCTTCCTGTAATCCTGACAAATGCAGCGCCAGCGCCTCAGCTATGCGCTGCTCTGTTTCCGCCCGCGTTTTGCCTGTTGCGACGCACCCCGGCACATCCGGGCAGAATGCCGACCAATTCCGTTCGCCAGGTTCATAAATGACAAGATAATTTTTCATGGGTTGAGACCTGCTTGCTGCCAAATTGTTTTGAGGGTTTTCGGGTGCATCTCCTCGCTTGGATGTCCAGCGATAGTAACGCGCCCTTTTTTTGTTAAGTGCTTAAACTGCCGGTGACTGCTGCCGTTTCCGGGAAGCTCGTACCAGCCATTGTCTTTCACTCGTTTAATGACATCGCGTACTTTCACGCCGCCTCCCTGCACTTATAAACAGTCCGCCCTCTGTTCAATTGTACCACTTGTCTAAGCCAGAAAACCCCAAAAGCTATCGGGCAGCGGGGCGTCAAAGTCATCGGCAATTTGGTACTGCCCGGCATGAAGGCCCGGCGTTCGCAGCGCCGACGGCTCCTGCGGCGTGGCCTGCGCTTCCCGCATGGCAATCTGTTGAAGGTAGCCGGCAATATCCCAGCCTTCCTGCGCGGCTTTTTGTGCAAGCGAGAGAGCGACATCGGGCGGTAGGTCAACAGTGATAGTCATGGGTTAATTATAGCTGATTTTGAGCTTCTTTGCGTTTGTGGCTCCACCCAAATCTACGTCGCCGAGGCCGAGAACCCCAAAAAATACTCCAAAATCTACAAATGCCCCGACTACAAGCCCAAGTACGAAGCGCAGGCAGTAAAAAACCTAAAAATTGCCGCTTAATCTCGGTAATCGGGCAAGCGCAGAAGGAAAACCCAGCAGGCAGACGGAATAATGGGCTATGCTTTCCGCGCTTCTGGCCTGGGTCTTTATCGGCTTGCAGCTTCTCTGCGGCATCGGCATTCCGTGGTATTTGGATCGGTACACAGAGCATCTGGCAGGTTATCATCCGTGGATTTACGGCGCCCTGCTGATCGCGGGGTCATTGGCTCAGGCATGGGACAAGATCAGCGCCCAGGCGGCAAACCGGGCGCTGGAAGCCGATAAAGGGCATCTCAGCGCCCAGGTGCAGACGCTGCAAGGTAACCTAGGCCAGCTCCAGGACCGGGTCGGCCAGTATCACTTTTTGAAAGATTACACGGAAACACTGTCCAGCGCAGTGGATACGCTGCAAGAACTAAACGGGTATGATGTTCCGCAGGTCAAACTCATCCAGCGGCAGATACTGAAGTACATCGCTTCGGTCGTGCTTTCCTACTTCAGCGACAAAGTGGAGCTGGAAGTCAATGCGGGTCTCATGGAACCGAAGCAAACAAGTGATTTTGCGATAAGTGATTTTGCAAGTGGCCGCTTCCTGGATGGGAGGCGGGTTTATTTCGCTGACCAATCCCGTCCTGCCGATGAGTACCGCGCTGTTTTGGCAATCACTGCTTGGGCGCATAATGCGCCGGGAGTGCCGCGTGATTTTGCCATTCCAGTAGATGGCGACAACCAGCGGCTGCTGTTTGGGGCCGCCCGCGCGTTTGCCTCTGGGGACGAAACCGTAATTGGCGATGTCAAAGACCCCACGAGCCTCACCGCACTTTTAGAAGGGCAGCCGCCTGCTGTGAAACGGGACGCTCTCGAATTCTTTGCGAAGCAGCAGTATGTCAGCTTCGTCAGCCTGCCGATTGAGTTTGCCGGGCAGATCGTGGCCGTCCTCAACATCCAGTCCAATAAAGCGCACATCTTTGGCGAGAACGAACTTTACGCGGCTGACATCAAGCGGTTTATTTCGCCGCTTCGCTCAATTCTAGGGATATTGGTGTGGCGCGAAGACGCTATTACGGCAAAAGACAAGGCGCGTTAGAAGAGCCTCATTTGATTTCGGTAAATTGATGGGTATACTTACCGACAATATACTTATCAACAAAGGGCGAGAGGAGACGGTAATGACAAAAGCAGTGGAAGCGTCCGCGCTGCAGACGCAGGATGACCCGGAGCCGTCCGTGGTCAGAAACGATGCTGAGATTAACACGGATAATCTGTCGCCGGAAGCTGCTCGCCGGCTTAAGCGCTTTACGAGTTTGGTAGACAAGTTTGAGCGGGCTGCCTCCAGTGGGGCGCTCTCTCCGCCGATCACCGCTTCGGTTAGCTCAGGTTAATTTGCTGCTGACGCTGCAAAAAGCGAACACAAAAAAGAACCTATGAAGCCCTTGTTTCTTCTGGAACAAGGGTTTTTGCTTGCGAACTGCCGAAACAACACGGCGCAGGCGCAGGGTTGGGTAGAATAAGGGCATGAAACTGTGCCTGCTGTCGGTGCTGCTGCTGCTGTTTGTCCTGCCGGCCTGGGCGCGGGCGTCCGCTGTGCCGCTGACGCCGTCGGCCCTGCAAATTGAGCCGGAAGAGCGGCAGTTTTTTGATCTCGGCATCACGCTGGCACGCGGGGCATTTGCGTATGCAGCGCTTGCGAAGCAGGCGGCGGCAGTGCAGAGAACGCGAAGCAAGATGGCGCAGGTACGGCAGCTTGAGCATTTAGACCCGCTGGCCGGACGCAGCCGGGCCGAGGCGCACGCTGAAATCAGCCGGGCGGAAGCGCTGATGCGTGCGATGAACGCTTCTGCCCCGGCGCTGGCTCCGGTGTCCGCTGCCGCCGTGCGGCTGGCCGGGCCGCTGCCGATGGCGGAGGACGCAAAGCCGCTGGCGTTCTTTAGCCGCCCCGCCGCCCGGACGGTATCGGCGCTCAGTGAATTTGAAGCATTGTCGTCCCTGCCGGATGACCCTGCTGTCCGTGCCTGGCTGGAAGCCGCCCCGGCTCGTTCGGCCCAGGTCTGGTACGCGGAAGGGGAGATCGCGGGCCTGTCTCAAATTGCCGCCGCCCATGAGATGCCGGACCTTTTGCCGCCGACGGAGCAGATCAGTACCGATTTGCGCGGCCTGCGGGACTGGCTGGCCCTGCGCCTGCCGGAAATGCCGTCGCTGGAGCAGGTGGCCTTGAAGCATGATCTGAACACTTTTTTAGAGCAAACGTCGGTCGCCGGCCGGCCCGGCGTGAAGTCCCGCAAGCTTCTTTCCCCGTCTCAGCTTCAGGCACTCGGCAGCATCAGCCGCCGGGTGCAGGCGCAGGTGCTGGGCGATGACTCCGTGGAGACTGCCGCACGAGGGTAGGAAACTCAGCGGGAGCCGTGGCAATAAGTTGCTCGCAAGAAACAGAACAAGGGCGCAGGCTTGAATCTTTGTCCGCGAAGGCGGACAGTGGGCGTCTGCGCCCCACACCCCAATAAAGCCTTAGCGTAGAACTTAAGTTCCACGCCCTTTCCCCCAGACGCAGCCGAATTCATAGTCCCCGGAGCCGATTTCGTGCGTCTCAGCGTTCGGCAGGGTAACGGTCGCAGTTACATTGGCGGGAATGGCGACGTGCAAAGTAAACTGATCACCGTCCAGCGTCCAGGCGCTCTTGATGGTGCCACGGATAGACTCGAAGGACGCGCGGACGAACGACAAACGCCGGTCGGGGCGGGGCTGAATATGGATATAGGCGAAGCCGGGGGCGTCGGAGGTCAAATCAATTCCGGCGACGTACCGCTGAAGCCACTCGCCGACTGAGCCGAGCGAGTAGTGGTTGAACGAGTTCATGCCGACATCCTGAAAGCCTTTTTCTTCCGTCCAGCCATCCCATCGCTCCCAAATCGTTGTCGCGCCCTGCTTGATGGAATAGCCCCAGCTTGGAAACGTCGTGTTCAGCAGAAGCTGATAAGCGACATCGCTATAGCCCGCTTCGGTCAGAACAGGGCAGAGGTACCCGACCCCGACAAACCCTGTAGATAGATGCCAGTGCTTGGCTTCAATGGCACGGACAAGATGCTCCGCCGCCAGCAGGCGCAAGGCTTCCGGCAGCAGGCCGAAGCGCAGGGCCAGCACATAGGCCGTTTGTGTGCCGCTTTGGATTTCGGCACCGGCTGAGACATACGCGGCGTTGAACGCGGTCTTGATGTTCTCGAACAGCGCGGCGAAGCGGGCGGCGTCTTCGGCGCGGCCTAGAACGGCGGCGATTTGGGCCATGAGCGAGGCATCATAAGCGAAATAGGCCGTCGCCAGCACGCCTTTATCGGTGTCATCATTGATGGAAAGCCAGTCGCCGAAATCGTTAACGCGGCGGTTTTCCCACAGATGGTCGGGGTTCGCGCTGCCGAGATAGTCCATCCAGCGCACCATCGCGGCGTAATGGCGCTCCAAAATGCGCGTGTCGCCATACACTTGATAGATGGTCCACGGCACGATGACCCCAGCATCGCCCCAGGCCGGAGCGCCGTCGGCAAGGTCCACCAAGCGGGGCGCGACATCCGGGAAGCCGCCTTCCGGCGACTGTGCATCCGAAACATCGTCCATCCACTTCTCAAAAAACGCCGCCACATCCCGGTTTCCCGCCGCCGTGCGAACAAAAATCTGGGCGTCGCCCATCCAGCCCAGCCGCTCGTCGCGCTGCGGGCAGTCGGTGGGGATGCTCAGAAAATTGCCGCGCTGGCCCCAGTCTATGTTTTGCGCCAATTGGTTGACCAGCGGCTCAGAGCATTCAAACGTCCCGGTGCGCGGGATGTCCGAGTGCAGAACGCAGCCGGTGACGGCCTCTAAACCCGGCTCGCCGGGATAACCCGTTACCTCAGCGTAGCGGAAGCCGTGAAACGTGAAGCTTGGCGCGTAAGTTTCTACGCCGCCGCCTTTAAGGATATAAGTGTCGGTGGCTTTCGCGCCGCGCAAATTCTCGACATAAAGTGTCCCGTCCGGGTTTAAGGCTTCGCCGAAGCGCAGGCGCACCACGGTTCCGGCCGGCCCCTGGACTTTCAGCCGCGCCCAGCCGACCATGTTCTGGCCCAGGTCAAAGAGGTAAGAGCCAGGCTGCGGCTCGGTCATGCCAATCGCCTTCAATTCTTCCGTCACGCGCACCGGCGGGTCTACTTGGGCGACGCGCAAAATTGCCGGATCGTGCTCGGCTTCCAGTTGAACGGATCGCCAGGACGACGCCTCAAAAGCGGCCGTGTCCCAGCCCGGCATCTCCCGCCGGGCGTCATACGTTTCGCCCATCAGCATATCGGACGTTAAGATAGGTCCCCAACTGCCGCGCCACTGATCGTCCGTTCCGAGCATTTCGCGGCTGCCGTCGGCGTATTCCAGAACAATTTGAGCGAGAAACTGCGGCTGCTTGCCGTAGTAGGCGCGTTTGCCGTCAAAGCCGATATAGCCGCAGTACCAGCCGTCCGCCACCATTGCGCCAACCGCATTTTCTCCTGTTTGAAGCAGCTCCGTCACATCATACGTTTGATACTGAATGCGCTTCGTATAATCCGTCCAGCCCGGCGCAAAATGGGCGTCCCCAATGCGCCCGCCGTTCAGATGCAGCGCGTAAACCCCGCGTGCCGTGGCGAAGAGCGTTGCCCGCCTGACGGGCTTGATGACCTCAAAGACGCGGCGCAGATAAGCGGGCGGGTTTTGGTCGGTCTGCGGGCGCGTGAGCGGCAGGCTAATCCACCGTGCGACCCAGTCGGCCTGCGCCAGCAGGCCCATCTGCCACCACGCCGGCTCGCTCCACTCCGAAGCTTCATCGCTGCCGTCCCAAACGCGCACTTTCCATTCAATAAACTGCCCCGATTTCAGTTCCGGGCCGGCATAGGGAACATGAACCGACTGCACCGACAGCACTTTGCCGCTGTCCCAGAGGCCGTCCCCCGCAACGATTTGATAGGCGATTTGAACCGCGCCGCGCTCCGGTGACGTGAGAACCCAGCTTAAGCGCGGTGCGGGCGTATCAATTCCCATCGGGTTTGTCTTGTATTCGCAGCGCAGCGTCGTCGGCGCAAGAAGAATGCTCATTCATTGGTCCCGTTCTTCGCGCCCTAGAGCGCAATAAAAAATAACATGGTTCGTTTATGAATGCGCTTGACAAAATGAAGCGTAAGTGTCATAATCGGCTCATCACAACTTCGGAAGGAAACCGTTATGAAAATTGCTGCATTAGTCGCACGTTACCTGCTTGGTATTATGTTCTTTGTGTTTGGGCTAAACGGATTCCTGCATTTTATTCCGCAGCCGCCGCCAACGGGCCTGGCGCTGCAATATTTCTCGGTCATGTCCGGCTCGCATATCATGTCGGTTGTGTTTCTCATTCAGCTCATCGGCGGTGTTCTGCTGCTGGCGGGCCGGTTTGTGCCGCTGGCGCTGGTGCTGCTGGGGCCGGTCATTGCAAACATTCTGCTGTACCATCTCACAATGGACATCAAGGGCATTCCTCCGGGCCTAGTCGCATTTATTCTGTGGCTGGTGGTGTTCTACTCGGTGCGCTCGGCCTTCGCCGGTGTTTTCGCGGCACGGGTAGACCCACAGGCAGTCGGCACGTAACCGAAAAGAGGCTGCAATGGAGATTGGGATTGACAGCTTCGCGGCGGCGTATCTCGGCAAAGACGGCGACGAGAAGATGAGCGGGTCGGACTCGCTTCGCAACTTAGTCGCGCGGATTGAGTTTGCTGACGAGGTCGGGCTGGATGTATTTGGGATTGGGGAGCATCACCGTGAAGAGTTCTTAGATTCCGCGCCTGCCGTCATTTTGGCGGCAGCGGCGGCGCGAACGAAGAACATCAAGCTGACCAGCGCCGTCACCGTTCTGAGCGCCGCCGACCCGGTGCGCGTCTTCCAATCTTTTGCGACGCTTGATTTGATCTCGTCGGGCCGGGCGGAAATCGTAGTCGGGCGCGGCTCGTTTACCGAGTCGTTTCCGCTGTTTGGGCTGGACTTTGACGACTATGACTCGCTGTTCGCCGAGAACCTAGACCTGCTTCTGACCGTTCGGGACAACGAGCATGTCCACTGGTCGGGCCGGCACCGAGCGGCGCTGACGGGGCAGGGGGTCTATCCCCGGCCCTTGCAGCCCAGGCTGCCAATCTGGCTGGGCGTCGGCGGCACGCCCGCGTCGTTTGCCCGCGCCGGGACGCTGGGCCTGCCGCTGATGGTGGCGATCATCGGCGGCGAAACGCACCGCTTCCGGCCACTCGTAGACTTGTACCGGCAAGCCGGGCGTCAGGCGGGATTTGCGCCGGAGCAGCTTAAGGTGGGCCTGCATTCGCTAGGATATGTCGCGGAGACGACTGAACAGGCCGTGGCCGGCTACTTCCCCGGCTACGCCCGAATGTTTACCCGGATCGGCAAAGAGCGCGGCTGGCCGCCCGTGACCCGCACCCAGTTTGATGCCCAGGCCGGCCCTACCGGCGCTTTGCTTGTCGGCGGCCCGGAAGAAGTCGCTGAAAAGCTGCTGCGGCACAGCGCCGCTTTGGGCGGCGTGTCCCGCGTCACGTTTCAAATGGACGCCGGGCTGCCTCATGCCGCGCTGTTAAAGTCCATTGAGCTGATCGGCACCCGCGTTGCGCCTCTTGTCAGAGAAAGCTCGTGAGGAACGCGCTTTCATCTTCTCGCACGGAAAGGAATAAATGAATGGCCGGCCAAAAAACGGTCCGCACTGCTTTAATTGTTACCGGAGCCGCCGCCGCTGGCTATCTTCTATGGAAGTACGCGCAGAAAGGCAATTCGGCAACAAGTCCCGCGATTGACGGCAAATCGCCGTTCGTACCTAATAAAACAACACCAAAGGAAACAAAAATGACCCACATTCTGCACATCGACTCCAGTCCACGCGGCTCAGGCTCGCATTCCCGGACCGTTTCCGGCGAGCTGGTCGAGGCCCTCAAAGCCGCTAATCCCGGCGTGACAGTCACCTACCGGGACTTAGGCCATCAGGAACTTCCCTATGTCAACGAGACGTTCATCGGCGCGATGTATACGCCTGCCGAGGCTCGTACTGCCGAGCAGAACCAAGTCTTAGCACTCTCGGACGAACTTATCGCCGAGCTGTTCGCCGCTGATATGTATGTGATCGGCGTCCCCATGTATAATTTCACCGTTCCCGGCATCTTCAAGTCCTACATTGACCAAATAACCCGCGCCGGCGTTACCTTTGATCCGTCGACCTACACCGGCCTGCTGCCGAACAAAAAAGTGGTTTTCGTCACTGCTCGCGGCGGCGGCGGCTATGGTTCCGGCGAGGCCCATGAGGCATATAATGTCCAGGACCCGCTCCTCAAGAATGTGTTCGGGCTGATGGGCGTCAATGACATGGGCTTTATTCATGTCAACAACACGTCAGGCGGCGAAGATGTGGTCAACGGCGCACTGGCCGAAGCCCGCGAAAAGATTGCGGCAATCGCCAAAGCAAGCGAATAAAGCAAGCGAATAAAGCAAGCGAATAAAGCAAGCGAAAACCGGCAGGGGAACGCTTCCCCTGCCGGTTCTTTGCATCTGCCGCTGCAAGCTGAAGACCATGTACGAAAAGACACTTGACAAAAGTTCCCTGCCTATGCTATCCTGAAACACTTCCAGGCGCTGATGCCTGGCAAGCAGCCCTCCGGCAAACGCGATGAAGCACCCCCGGTAACTTTTCCATCATTCAGGAGGATGCTCTTTCGTGAAATCCAAACTTTGGCAAGCCGCCCTCTGCGCGGCAGCCCTGCTTCCGCTGTCTTTCGCCGCTCAGGCCCAAACCTCGACGCCGGCTAATCCCGCCACGAGCGGCACGGCGGCCCCGTCGGCCTCTGCGGCACCTGCTCCCGCAGCGCCGCCCGCCGCGACGACCATCAACGGCAGCGTCATGGTCCAGGATGATACCGCAAAGCCCCCGGCCCCGGTTTCCAGTGCGTCCAGCTTGAAGAACATGGCGAATGCCTCGCTGACGCCGGAAGGCGCAAGCCGGGGCGACACCGCCTGGATGATTGTCGCCACGGCGCTGGTCATGCTGATGACGCCGGGCCTGGCCCTGTTCTACAGCGGCTTGGTCCGCTCCAAGAATGTCCTCAATACCCTGATGATGTCGTTTGTTGCCCTCGGCATCATCTCAATTCAGTGGATGCTTTGGGGCTACTCCGTGGCTTTCGGTCCAACCGAAGTCAAAATCGCCGGCTTGGGCATATTTGCCAGTCCCCTCAGCTGGATGGGCCTCCGGGCCGGGGCTGGGGCTACTCCGGTTTCCAATGCTTCCACCATTCCCGGCGCGATTTTCATGCTGTTCCAGATGACGTTCGCGATCATCACGCCCGCACTGATTTCCGGCGCAGTGGCGGAGCGCATGAAGTTCGGCGCGTACTGCCTATTTATTTTGTTATGGGCGACGTTCTTTTATGATCCGCTGGCGCACATGGTCTGGGACGGAGGCCTGATCGGCACCGGCAAAATCCATGCGCTTGACTTTGCGGGCGGCACGGTCGTTCATATCTCGTCCGGTGTTTCGGCGCTGACGCTCTGCATCATGCTCGGCAAGCGGCGCGGCCACGGCGCGGAAGAAATGCGCCCGCACAATGTCCCCATGGTTCTCATTGGGGTCGCCCTGCTGTGGTTCGGCTGGTTCGGCTTCAACGCCGGCTCGCAGCTTGCAGCGGACGGTGTTGCAACGGCGGCGTTCATCAACACGCACATCGCAACGGCAGCCGCCGCCATGTCGTGGACTTTGGTGGAGTGGATTCGCTTCAAGAAGCCGACTGCGGTGGGCTTCGGCTCCGGCGCGGTCGCAGGGCTGGTGGCGATTACTCCCGCCTGCGGCTTCGTCAATGCGATTGACGCTTTGATTATCGGGCTGGTTGTCTCGCCGATCTGCTTCTCCGCGATCCAGCTCAAAGGCAAGCTCAACCGCTACGACGACGCTTTGGACGTGTTCGGCGTCCATGCCTGCGGCGGAATGTGGGGCGCTCTCGCCACCGGCCTGTTCGCCAATGCCGCCGTCAACTCGGCGATCACGCAGACCACCGGCCCGCTCGGCGTCGGCAACGGCCCCTTCTCCGGCCAGCCTAACTCGTCCTGGGGACAGCCGCTGGCCCAGCTTGAAGCCATTGTCATCACCATTATCGGGGCAATTGTGTCCACGCTCCTGATCGGCTCGCTGCTGAATGTTTTAATTCCCGGCGGAATGCGTGCCCCGGCGGAGCAGGAGGAAGACGGCCTGGATGT
Organism: uncultured Armatimonadales bacterium; assembly: GCA_964249345.1. Taxonomy (GTDB): domain Bacteria; phylum Armatimonadota; class Armatimonadia; order Armatimonadales; family Capsulimonadaceae; genus JANXMY01. Next base: position 28,596 of record CAXUBO010000026.1, read on the forward strand.
CACCGAACACGGCGAAGAAGGCTACTCCGGCGACAACGCCGGTCTCCCGGCTTTGGCGGGAATTGACTAGGAACCACGGAATGAATTCCGTGGCTGAATAGCCTTCGGCTGATTGTCCTGCGGACAAGAGGTCAAAGACGAGGGCTGTTACTCTTTTGTCCGCAGGACTGCACTGGCAGACCTGGAAGGCAGCCGGCGCAAAGCGCCCTTCAGCCACGGGTTTCAACCCGTGGAGTGTATCACAGGAGAAAAACATGGTCCGAATTGAAGCGATTATTCGCCCCAGCCGGCTGGATGAAGTTAAGTCGGCTTTGGACGAACTCGGCGTCCACGGCATCAGCGTCACCGAAATCAAAGGGGCCGGCAAGCAAAAGGGCTACACCCAGCATTACCGAGGCTCGGAGTACCAGGTCAATCTGCTGCCGAAAGTGCAGCTTGTAGTCGTCGTCGCCGACAGCCAGCAGGACGGCGTCATCGGGGCGATTGAAGGCGCGGCCCGCACCGGCGAGATCGGCGACGGCAAAATCTTCGTGACGCCGGTTCTGGAAGCCGTTCGCATCCGCACCGGCGAGCGCGGCGACACCGCCGTCTCGTAACCTACCCGAAATCTGGTAAAATGATAGCCCTGGGAGTATCCCCAGGGTTATTTCTTTGAAAGAAACATTGATGACGACCCAAGAAATGCACCAATCTAACCGGGCTGCCTGGAACGAAGCGGCGGCGCATTACGCCGATACTCTGGAGGAGCGCGTCCAGTTTTTGCGCGGCGGCGGCACGAACTTTGAGCCGCCGGAGTATGCTTATCTTGCTGGTCTCGGCGACTGGTGCCGCCGTGCGATCCACCTGCAATGCGCGAGCGGCACGGACACGCTCTCGCTTTGGAACTTAGGCGCGAAAGAAGTCGTCGGCGTAGACATCAGCGAGGACATGATTGCGGTTGCCCGCGCCAAATCCGACGCGCTGAATGCGCCCGCACACTGGTACTGCTGCGATGTTTTAGACACGCCGCGCGAACTCGACGGCACGGCGGACCTCGTCTATACCGGGCGCGGCGCGTTGAACTGGCTGCACGACATGGACGGCTGGGCGTCTGTTGTGTCCCGCCTGCTCGCGCCCGGCGGACGGCTGTACATCTTTGAGGGGCATCCCCTGTCCTGGATTTGGAACCCGGACGCCTCAGAACTGCGCCTTGACTCCGCCTACGGCGACTACTTCCAGACTGCGGCTCAAGGAAACCAAGGCTGGGGGCCGACTTATGTGGGCGAGCTGTCTCAGCCGAGAGAAAAGCTTTCCAAAAAATACGAGAGCCAAAAGACCTTCGGCCAAATTATTAACCCGCTCCTCAGCGCCGGTCTGCGGCTGGAAAAGATTGACGAGCATCCCGACGAATACTGGAATGCGTTTCCCCATCTGCCCGAAGCCGTCAAATCCAAGCTGCCTCACACATTTTCCCTGCTCATGCGGAAAGACTAAGCTTTCATGGCCTTTCGCCCGTGCATTGATCTGAAAGAAGGCCGCGTCGTGCAGATTGTCGGCGGCACGCTGACCGACGACGGCAGACAGACGATTACTAACCACATCTCAAGCCGCTCCGCCGCCGGCTTTGCCGCGCTCTACCGGCAGGACGGCCTGACCGGCGGCCACGTCATCCTGCTCGGCCCCGGCAGTGAAGACGCGGCCCGGTCGGCGCTTGCCGCTTACCCGAACGGCCTGCAAATCGGCGGCGGCATTACCCCGGAGAACGCTCTGTCATGGCTGAACGTCGGCGCAAGCCATGTGATTGTCACATCGTACCTGTTCGACAGCGGTGCTTTTTCGCCGTCCCGTCTCCAGGCCATGACAGATGCCGTCGGCAAAGACCATCTCGTGATAGACCTAAGCTGCCGCCGGGCAAGCGACGGCGCGTATTATGTCGCCACGAACCGCTGGCAGACCGTCACGGCAACCCGCCTTGATGCCGCGCTTTTTCGTTTTTTGGAATCATCCTGCGCCGAGTTTTTGATCCACGCCGCCGATGTCGAAGGCAGATGCGAAGGGATTGATGAAACTATCGTGCAGCATCTTGGAGAATGGGCCACGCTGCCGACGACTTACGCGGGCGGAGCGCGGCGCGTGGAAGACATCGCCCGTGTGGAGCAGTTGTCCGGCGGCAAGGTAGACCTGACTATCGGCAGTGCATTAGACATCTTCGGCGGAACCGGGGTACGCTATGAGGACGCGGCACGGCTGGGGCGCAAGTAAATCCGGCGCTGAAGAAGCTGTTGTCCAAGCGCCATCGGGTACAATTCCTCTATGAACCCGCGCATCTACTTGGATTACGCCGCGACAACCCCCCTGCGTCCGGAAGTCCGCCTGGCAATGGAGCCATACCTGTCGCCGGACGGCTTCGGCAACCCCAGCAGCCTCCACACCGACGGCCAGCGGGCCAAACGGGCCTTAGATGCCGCCCGCGACATCGTGGCAGACGCGCTTGGCTGCCGGTTTGCCGAGATTTCGTTCACCAGCGGCGGCACCGAATCCGACAACGCCGCGCTTGTCGGCGTCCTGCTGGCGAACAAATCGCGCGGCACTCACCTTATCACGACGGCAGTGGAGCATGAAGCCGTCACCGAAACCGCCCGGTTTCTCCAAACCCTCGGCTTCCAAGTCACTGTTCTGCCCGTAGACGAGTTCGGCACCGTTTCCCCGCAGTCCGTCGCCGACGCGCTTATGGATGAAACCGTATTAGTGTCCGTCATGCACGCGAACAATGAAGTCGGCACGATTCAGCCCCTGCGCGAGATCGCCGAGATTGTCCACGCACGCGGTGCGTTTCTGCACTCCGACGCCGTCCAGACCTTCGGCCAGTTGCCTGTCACCGTAGACGCTCTGGGCGTAGACCTGCTGACAGTGTCCGCGCACAAGATTTACGGACCCAAAGGCGCGGGCGCACTTTATGTCCGCAGCGGCATCGCCATTGAGCCGCTGCTCCACGGCGGCGGCCAGGAGCGGGAGCGCCGGTCGGGGACCGAAAACGTCCCCGCCATCGTCGGCTTCGGCGAGGCTGTCCGCCTGCTGCTGCCCGAACGCGCCGCCGAAGCGGGACGCCTCGCGGCCCTGCGCGACCGCTTCTGGGCCATGCTTTCTTCGGCAATCCCCGGCGTCGTCCTGAACGGCCACCCCATTAACCGCCTGCCGAACAACCTCAATATCTCCCTGCCCGGATTAGATGCCGAAACTCTGCTGCTGTCTTTGGACCGCGCCGGCGTGTCCGCGTCCTCCGGCTCCGCCTGCACCTCCGGCAGCATTGAGCCGAGCCATGTGCTGTCCGCGATGGGCCTGCCCGAACCCCGCCTCAAAAGCGCCCTGCGCCTGACCCTGGGGCGCGGCACAACGCGGGAAGAAGTTGACCGGACAGTAGAGATATTGGCGGGGATTGCGGAGCGATTAATTTGCGTAAAGAACTGAAACGAGCGTTTCAGACCTTACAGCCCTGCAATGAATTCGAGAGAAATACAAAACAGGGCAGGATTCCCCCAAGATGATGGATAATATAAAAGCATTGTTTGTAAAGCTGCCAACCATTTGGAGGAATGATAATGGCTATATGCGTTTCGCTGATAAATATGAAAGGCGGCGTGGGTAAGACTACCATTGCGTCTCAGCTTTCATGGTATGCAGCTCGCCAACTCAGCAAAAAAGTGCTGTTGATTGACTTGGACCCACAATCTAACGCTAGCCAGTCAATAATGTCTCCACAGACTTATGTAAATTATCTTAACGCTGGGGGCCTAACGGTCGCCGACGTTTTTGAACAATTCACTCCTACGGGAACAGCGACAGGATCACCCCGTTTGATAACTCCTGAAGATGTCGTTTATCATCGCGTTAATTATTCAGATGGCAGCTTGCTTGATATAGTTCCGGCACGCTTAGAGTTGTCTTGGACACTTCGTAATCCAACGGGTAAAGAAACCCTTCTTCCACGTTTCGTAGCAAAGATCGAGGAAGATTATGACCTCATTGTGATTGACTGCTCACCAACAGATTCGATCCTAACCGATGCTGCTTATCATTGCAGCCGATATATCCTTGTGCCGATCCGAGCTGAATTTCTTGCTTCGATAGGGTTTCCGCTTCTCAACAGAAGCATCGCTGCTTTCAAAATGCGCCATGAGGACAAAGTGATTGATGTCTGTGGTCTCGTCTTCAACGACTATGGACGTGGTAATGAAAAACGTGAGCATCAGTTAGCTAAACGCGATGTCATGTCCAAAGCAAGGGAATACGGTTGGCATGTTTTTAGGAACGATATACCTCATTCTGATTCATACTATCGGGCAGCACGAGATGGTAGGCCGATTGACAACACGACAGGAACACATGACACAGTAAAGGATGAATTCGCCGCCTTTGCTATCGAGTTTTTTAACAGGATCAACTTGTGACTAAGTTTTCACAATCAAGATTTTTGGAAGAGACTCTTACGCTTCTAATCACCCACTTTGGTGCGGACGAGGTGAGCAGGGTCTTAAAGAAGGTCGCGCCGAAATCTCTGCAATCGGAAGGGCTTTTCTCGGTTACGTCCAACAAGCAAGATAACCAAGAACCCACCAGCCGCCCGAATATCCGTGTCACGCTAGATAAGATAAAGAAACAGAATACAGCTCAATTCGACTTGCTTAATGTTTTTTTAGAGCGATTACGCTTACAGGCTATCCTTCCCGGCTCGGAAGATATTCGCCAATTTGCCTCATTAACTGGCCTTAAAGAAATACATGGCAAAAGCAGGCGCGATATGATCCCAGCTTTAATTGAGTTTCTGGCAACGCTTCCTATCGAGCGACTGCAAGAGGCAACTGTAAATGCAGAAACGATCTCTGAAAAAAACCGTCGTGAAGGTTTTTCCGTACTCACAGACAAACTTATGAATGGTCTATAGTGAGTGTTAGCTTGTGCCTCTAATTATGTGACCGCCATTATGGAAACAGCCCGGCTCCTCGGATAAGGGCCGGGCTGTTTCTTTTGCATCTGTTCGCTTACATAGTTGCGATCACTAAATTTCGCAACATATCTAGGTAGGTCGGTGGGGCATTACGCGGTGGCGGCGTAGTTGTCGGAGCCGCCGACATCGTGGAAGATGGGCAGGTAGTCGC
>CAXUBO010000027.1:0-10546 GCA_964249345.1 uncultured Armatimonadales bacterium
GGCGGAGCGCTGTTCCTTCTTTATTACGGCCTGCGGGCTTTTCAGAGCGCACGGCATCCCGGCAGTTTGGACGTATCTGCGACTATGCTTCCACGAAGCAACATTGTTGCGTCTACGCTGTCGGTCAGCCTGCTTAATCCCCATGTGTATCTGGACACCGTCGTGCTGGTCGGCGGCTTGGCCGCACAGTACGCCGCACTTCCCCGTCTGTTCTTCACTTCCGGTGCGATCACTGCGTCCGGCATTTGGTTCTTCAGCCTGGCGCTCGGCGCGGCGCATCTTGCGCCGGTGTTTCGCCGCCCTCGCGCCTGGCAAGTTTTAGACTGCCTTGTTGGCGCTCTGATGTGGGCCATCGCACTCAGCTTGCTTGTGCCTTCGCTCAGAAGTGAGTAGCGACCAGATACCAGTCGTCGAGCCAGTGATGGGTGATGCCGTAAATGACAGCGAAAGCGAGGACGCAGGCAGTCAATCCCGGTGCAGTCCGCCGTGCATACAGCCCGCAGCATAGGGCAGCCGTCTCACCCGACAGAATGCAATTCTTGCACAGGTGCAGGCAAATCAGCCCTGGTCCCTGCTCCCAGTCATCCATGTCAGGATTGTCCAGCACGCCGTCCTGGTGGCTGACCCATCCCCCCAGCAACATCCAGGGTAAGTAGAGGGTGAGCAGGACAGCCGCAACGCTAACCCAGCCCATTCTGCTTCTGTGGCCTGATTCACCAACAAAGCTTGCGCTGTTTCCTCGCTTTGATTTTCTCCAAAGCGCACCGGCACGAATAAAAACCAGCCGGAGTGCTGCCGTGAGCAGGCTGAAGGCGGCTAAACTCAGTAAGCTCAACAGCAAAGTTTCCATGCAGCTTTTCCCCTCATCGGACCACCCGGCAGTCCGCGAGGTGGATCATGCCGTAAGCGTCCTCGCCCTCGCAAGTGCCGAGAACCGAGACGGTTTGGCCTTCGGCGAGTGTGTCACCTCCCGCCAGCGCATCACACTCGATTTGCGGCCCGATTTTGTCTGGGGGACCGCCAAATAAACCCTCGTCTGCGCCCAAGGCTACGCCGGTCACAACAAGGCGTTTATGGTTAAGAGGCTGCATGGCAGCCCTGTCGTTCTTGCTGTAAACTGAGGATAAGTAGTCGCCAGAGACATGAAGCGCCGCTGCGGCCTCATAATTTGCCTGCCAGGTGATGACGCCGAAAAAGCAGATAATTCCCACGCCCGCCAGAGCCGTTGTCCCGATTTTGACCCGGCACGGCCAGCGGCATCGCCATAGGGCCAGCAGAATAAATGGCGATTGCAGGCACAGCCACAAAGCAGCCAAATGGGTTTGCAGGTATTCCGGCGTAAATACTGGCCCAAATGCCTGTTCAATCCACAGCACTGGATACCAGGGGCAGAAAATCCACAGGAAGGCGTATTTGTACCCGGAATAGGTGATCAAAAGAGCAGCCGTGAGTGAAAGCAAAGCGGCTCGGAAGTGCCGATAAACAATGCTTCCAATCACTGCAAACAACAGAAAAGCGAGGCCCGCCAAGACGAATGCCTCGCCGAAATGATCTTGGGTGCGCCCGGTAGATGACCCCGTAAGGAGCGCAGCAGCTTCCCAGCACGCGGAAGCAAAAATGACTGCGTAGAGAGGACGTATCGCCCTCGGATTTTGCCGCAGCGGCTGGGAAAACACTCGTGTCTTCGCCGGCGTGTCATTTTTTGCCGTGTCGAATGCTGTCATGTCAGAAGCCTCCAATTCATCCATTATACTTTATAACGCAAAGTAATTTGCAGCTTATGAAAATTGGAGCGTGTCTGTTTTCCGGTACGCGGGTACAATAAGCGCGGGGGCAGACTGCTTCCGCTTCTTTTTATTGGAGGATCACACTTATGGCGCTGCCACTTTCATTGGATTACGGGTACCTGGCTCCCGACGTGGATTTACAAGAAGTCAAAGACTTTCAGGCGGATGTGGACTTGGCACACCAAAAACTCACGCAAGGCACGGGGATGGGATCGGACTTTCTGGGCTGGCTGGACCCGGCGCAGATTGTTTCCGCCGATGAGCTTCAAACTATCAAGACGCTGGCGGCGCAGATTCGGGAAAACTCGGATGTGCTGGTTTCCATCGGCATCGGCGGCTCGTATTTAGGGGCACGGGCAGTCATTGAGGCGCTCGGCGAAGGCGACGGGCCGGAAGTGCTGTTTGCAGGGAACTCGCTGTCGGCGCATGACCACGCCAAGACTTTAAAGAAACTGGAAGGCAAGCGGTTCTCCATCAATGCCATCTCTAAGTCCGGCACGACCACTGAGCCTGCGGTCGCGTTCCGCCTATTCCGGGATTTGCTGGAAAAGAATGTCGGCAAGGACGAAGCCAAAAAGCGCATTGTGGCGACCACCGACGCCAAGCGCGGGGCGCTGAAAAAGTTCGCGGACGAAGAAGGCTACCCGTCGCTGGTCATTGCCGACAGTATCGGCGGGCGCTACTCCGTACTTTCCCCCGTCGGCCTCCTGCCGATTGCCGTTGCCGGCATTGACATTGACGCCCTGCTGGCCGGCGCAAAAGCCGTCGCCGACGCCACTGCCGACCCTGATGTGACCAAGAACCCAGCGTACTTCTACGCTGCCGCCCGCAACCTCTTGTACCGCAAAGGCTATTCCACCGAGATTTTCGCCTCGTTTGAGCCGCGCCTGCATTATATCGCCGAGTGGTGGAAGCAGCTCACCGGTGAAAGCGAAGGCAAGAGCCATATCGGCTTGTTCCCGGCGTCGGTGGATTTGACGACCGACCTGCACTCGATGGGCCAGTGGATTCAAGAAGGCCGCCGCAACATTATTGAGACATTCATCATTTTAGACGGCGGCGAGCCGGACCTTGCTGTCCCATCCGCCGAGAACGACCTGGACGAGCTAGGCTACCTGCAAGGCCGTTTCCTGTCGGAAGTCAACAAAGCGGCGTATGAAGCTACATCGCTGGCCCACCGCGACGGCGGCGTCCCCAATTCCACCGTGCATCTGGCCCAGCTTGACGCTTATTCGCTCGGCGCACTCTTGTACTTTTTTGAGCGTGCCATCGCCATTTCGGGGTACCTGATGGGCATCAACCCCTTTAACCAGCCCGGCGTCGAAGCCTACAAGACCAACATGTTCGCGCTTTTAGGCAAGCCGAAGTTTGAGAAAGCTACCGAAGAAGTCAAAGCCAAGCTTGACGCCCTGCCGAAAGATACGACGGTTGAGTTTTAAGTAGACCCGGCACTAAAAGTGCCGGGCTAATGAAGCACAGAAAGTGCCTTCGGCACTGCGGAGCAAAACAGCAGTCCTAAATCTTCAGTCGCGGAGCAGATACGAAGTAATGCTGTCTTCAGCATACTTTCAGTCAATAGTAGCCCGGCACTGTTAGTGCCGGGTCTTATTCTTTTTTCGCCCTCGGATGTGCCTGCGCGTAAACTTCCTGCAAGCGTTCGGGAGTGACGTGGGTATACATCTGGGTGGTGGCGACGCTGGCGTGGCCGAGGAGTTCTTGGATAAGGCGCAGGTCAGCGCCGTTGGACAATAAATGCGTGGCAAACGTATGGCGCAGGACATGGGGAGTAATCTTCAGGTGCGTGGAGGCTTCCGCGCAGTAGCGGTCGAACAGCTTGCGAATGCCCCGGTCGGAAATGCGCTTGCCGTAACGGTTGACGAACAGCGCCCCGTCATCTTCGGCGGCCTGCATTAAAAGGGCAGGGCGGCCTTTTCGCAGATACCGCTGCAAAGCAAGGACGGCCTGACGGCCCAGCAGCGTCACCCGCTCTTTGCCCCCTTTGCCGATGACGCGAATGACGCCTTCATCGTAGTCAACATCGCTGACGGAGAGCGTGACAAGTTCGCCGGCCCGCATTCCCGATGCATACAGCGTTTCCAGCAAAGCGCGGTCCCGGAGGCCCAGCGGCTTCGACAGGTTAGGGGCGGCGAGCAGTGCGTCTATCTCGTCAGGCCGCAGAAATTTGGGCAGCCGCTGTTCTTGCTTGACACTTCTGAGGCCGGCAGCGGGGGAGCGGGCAATCAGAGAATGCCGGGCCAAATGAGAGAAGAACGAGCGCAGGCAGGCGGTCTTGCGGGCGCGGGACGCACGAGATAACTGCTGCGCCTGCATTGCGGCGAGGTACGAGCGCAGGAGCGTGGCATCTACGGCATGGATGTCCGTAACGCCTGATGACGCGGCGAACTCCCCAAACTGCCGCAGGTCTTCGGCGTAGGCTTTGATCGTGTGCGGCGATGCCCCCTTGATGTTTGCCTGCGCTTCTAGGAAAATATCGCGGCAGGCTTCAATCATTGCGACAAAGCAGGCATCCAGGCGTCCAGCGCCGATAGGCCGCGCTCGGCCAGCAGCGTGTTTTTTTCTTTTTTGTCTTTGACACGCTCCGGCAGCGGCGGCACGATGCCCCAATTGGCGTTCATCGGCTGAAAATCTTTGCCGTCGTAATGGGCCACATAGTTTGCCAAAGCGCCCAGCATGGTCGTGTCCGGGAGCGTCAAAAGCGGCTGGCCCATAAGATGTCGGGCGGCGTTCCGGCCCGCAAGTATGCCGGTTGCCGCTGACTCCACATAGCCTTCCACGCCGGTAATCTGCCCGGCAAAAAAGACGTTCGGGTAAGATTTCATTTGGAGTGTGGCGTCTAGGACGTGCGGCGACTGAATATAGGTGTTTCGGTGAATGACGCCGTAGCGCACGAACTCGGCATTTTCTAGCCCAGGAATCATTCGGAACACGCGCTTCTGGTCGCCCCACTTCATGCGTGTCTGGAAGCCGACCATCGAAAAGAGGGTCGCCGCCCGGTTTTCCTGACGAAGCTGCAAACAGGCCCACGGACGATGCCCGGTGCGCGGGTCGGTCAGGCCGACCGGCTTCATCGGACCAAACGAGAGCGTTTTCGGGCCGCGCGACGCCAGCACTTCAATCGGCAGGCAGCCCTCAAAGTAGGGGACTTTAGCTTCATGCTCGGCCAGCGGCGCAAGCTCGGCCCCAACCAGCGCTTCGTGAAACGCCTGGTACTCGGCTTTAGAAAACGGGCAATTCAGGTAGGCCGCGTCGCCCTTGTCATAGCGCGACGCCATAAACGCAATGTCCCGGTTGATCGTAGACGCATCAATCGTCGGCGCGACAGCGTCATAAAAGAAAAGCTGCGACTGCCCGGTCAGCCGCCCGACTTCCGCCGCCAAAATGTCCGATGTCAGCGGGCCCGTGGCGATAATATGGGGTGCGTTCTCGTTGATCGCCGTGACTTCGGCCCGCTCCAGCGTAATGTTCGGGTGGCTCTCCAGCTTGCCCGTGATGCAGGCGGCGAAGAGTTCCCGATCTACCGCCAGCGCCTCGCCGGCAGGAACGCAGGACGCATCTCCGGCGGCGACAATGAGAGAATTAAGACGGCGCATTTCTTCTTTGAGCAGCCCGGCAGCGTTCGTCAGTGAGTTAGACTTCAGGGAGTTCGAGCAGACAAGCTCCGCCAGCTTGTCCCCAACATGCACCGGAGTCGGCTTGACCCCGCGCATCTCCACCAGCCGCACCTTCGCGCCAGCGTTCGCCGCTTGCCACGCGGCCTCGCTGCCTGCCAAGCCGCCGCCAATAATCGTGATTTCGTTTGTCATTGCGCTTCTTTCAATCCGATGGCCCGGAAGAACTCGCTCTGAATAAGCTTGTCCGCGAGAATACATTCGGCGCAGTAGACAGCCACGCGCTTTCGCCAAAGCCAGCGCTGAGCCTGAGCGCAGTTTAAGTCGGTAGGCCGCTCAAAACTGAGCGCCCATATCGCTTTCAGCATCAAGAAGTTGTCAAAGTAAACTGATAAGGCTGGAAGACCCTGCGCCGTAAAAATCGTGTCAGCTTGGGCGAGGAACGCTGCGACCTGCCGGTGATGAAAGTCCCAGAGGCGCATTGTCCCAACGCCGTTTGGCATTGGGTGATCCCAAAGATGCTGAACGGCAATCGCTGTGACTGCATCCAGCCCGGCAGGGGCAACAAAGCGCACCTCAAAATCAACAATGCCGCCCGGCAGGATATTGAAAGGCGACAAATCCCCATGCGTCAAAACCAGGGGCAGATCATGTGTCCGAATCTCGGCCTTTGCGACCGCTTGCTCAAATAAGCTTGTCAAATCAGGGTTTTGGTGCAGAACATTCGCCAATTGAATGCCGTCTCGCAGCTCCGACGGTCCGGTCTGTCGGCAGGATGGATTAATTTGGGCGGCAAGAAATCTAAGGTTAATTTCACAAAAAGCACCAAAGGTCTTGTCGCTGATGCTGCCGGTCGCTACATACTCGTGATAGAGCAAATTCCCATAGTTCTCAGCGCCGACGGACTTCTCAATGAAGTAGCCTAAACCATCAGGAAGCTGTCCGATTTCGGTCACTTCCGGCACGGGAAAATTGTTCTGCCACGCCATTCTGCCGAACGCTGCCTCATTGCGGATCGCGTCTAAGGCGCCCGTTCTTAGGTAAAAGCTGCTGTCGGAAGAACGATAAACATTGCCGCTTTGGGCAATCGCACCGCGTTCTTTGACAAAAATCCAATCTTCAAGATTAAGAGTGGTTATTTGGTCAGCTTGATCCATGTGCGCTGCTATAACTCGTATTCGTCCACTGGGGAGAAATAAATTACGGTGCAGATGTCGGCTTCCGTGACTTCCCGGCCATAGATGCGGCCCAGCAGCGGAATGACTTCTTCTTTGGTGCGAAACTCCGGGTTCTCGCGCTGCACGTCACGCGGCGACAGCTGGCCGCAGGGCTTGACTTCCACGGCATCTAAGATCGCGCAGTAAATCTTTTTGCGCCTGGCGAACCGCTGCCCGACCGTCACCCAGACAATCTGTCCGGTCTGGTACTTGTCGCTCTTGTCGCCCAGGCGAATTGTCGCCGACTTGCGGCCTTTTTTAAGTGCGTCCCCATATAAATCCGTGTAAAAATTCAGCGCTAACATGAACTTAAATCTTCCCCCGATTACATTTGTCCTTCTAAACCGCCGCCAGCTCGCGCTCGCCTACCTCTTCAACCGGCGGCGCATCCGTGTCGCCGTATTCTCTCCCCTCAGCAGTCTCAGCGACTTTAGCCGGCAGTGCTTCTTTGTAATCACAGTCCGCGCCCATACACTTGATGCCGATCACGCGCCCGCCGCGCATTGTGTTCTCCATCAAAGGCTGCTTGCATTTCGGACACGCCCGGCCCACCGGCTTGCCCCAAGCGACAAAGTCGCACTTGGGGTAATTGCCGCAGCCAAAGAACGTCGCGCCCTTCTTGGAGCGTTTCTGCACGACTTCGCCGCCGCATTTCGGGCAGGGAACGTCTATCTTCGCCGACGCCGGCTGCTTGGTCGTTTTGCACTCCGGGTAGTTGGTGCAGGCGATGAACTGGCCGAAGCGTCCCACGCGCACGGCCATTTCCGCGCCGCAGTTCGGGCAGGTTTCTTCAATTTTTTCTGCGTCCGGGCGCACGATGGTCTTGCAGCTTGGATAGTCCGAGCAGGAAATAAACTCGCCGTAACGGGAAGCGCGAATCACCATCGGCTTGCCGCAAGTGGGGCAGTCCTGACCGGCTTCGCGCGGCGGCTGCTTCAAGCTTTCCATTTCCGTGCCGGCTTTGGTGACGCTTTCCGCGAACGGGCCGTACCAGCGGCGCATCATGCCGACCCAATCTTCTTTGCCGTCGGCGACCGCGTCAAGCTGGGCTTCCATCGCGGCGGTGAACTTGACATCTAAAATCTCCGGGAAGTGCTTGACCAGCAGATCGTTGACAGTCGTGCCAAGCTCTGTGGGCCTGAACCGCTTTTCAGAAAGCTCGACATACTGCCGGTCTTGGATCGTCGCGATAATCGCCGCATAGGTGCTGGGTCGGCCGATCCCTTTTTCTTCCAGGGCTTTCACCAAAGTCGCCTCGGTGAAGCGCGGCGGCGGCTCGGTGAAATGCTGCTTGGGCGTCAGCGCCAGCAGTTTCAACCTCTGCGCTTCGGTCAGGGGCGGCAGAGGCTGCTTGTCTTCATCCGCCACTTCTTTGGCGTCGTCTTTGCCTTCCTGGTAGACGCGCAGGAAGCCGTCGAACTTCTGCGTGGAACCCGTTGCCCGGAACGTGTAATCACGGGCCGTAATGTCTACCGTCACCACATCAAAAACCGCCGGGGCCATCTGCGAGGCCACAAACCGCTGCCAGATCAGCTTGTACAGCCGCTCCTGATCGCGGGACAGCGACTGTGCGACGCGCTCTGGCAAGCGGCGAACATCCGTGGGCCGGATGGCTTCGTGGGCGTCCTGCGCCGCGCCGCCTTTTTTGTACTGCTTGCCGGCAGACGCCGTGTATTTCGCGCCGTAGGTTTCGGTAATCAATGCCCGTGCGGCGGCCTGCGCCTCGTCCGCGATGCGCGTCGAATCGGTTCGCATGTAGGTAATTAGGCCGACATGGCCTTCGCCGGGGACATCCACGCCCTCATAAAGCTGCTGGGCCACCTGCATCGTCTTTTTGGCGCTAAAGAAAAGCTTGCGGGCGGCTTCCTGCTGGATTGTGCTGGTGATGAACGGCGGAGCCGGGTTGCGGCGCTTCTCGCTGCGCTTGACCGATTTGACGGCGTACTCCGTGCCGTCCAAATCCGCCATTACTTTGTCGGCAGACTGCTGATTGCCGATCTCAATCTTTTTGCCGCCCTGCTCAATTAAAGCCGCGTCAAACTTGTGCTTTTGGGTATCCGGCGTCAGCGACGCCGTAATGGACCAGTACTCAACGGGCTTAAATGCCAAAATCTCGCGCTCCCGGTCGGCAATCAGCCGAACGGCAACCGACTGAACCCGGCCCGCAGACAATCGGGGCCGAACTTTTTTCGCCAAAATTGGGCTGATTTTGTAGCCGACAATCCGGTCCAGCTCGCGCCTGGCCTGCTGGGCATTGACTCGGTCCATGTCAATCCCGCGCGAGTTTTGCAGGGCAGCCTGCACGGCGGACTTTGTAATCTCGTTGAACTGAATGCGGCGTGGGTCTTTCAGGCCGAGAGCTTCCTGCAAGTGCCAGGAGATGGCCTCGCCTTCGCGGTCCGGGTCGGACGCCAAATACACCACGCTTGCGTTCCTCGCGGCGGCCTGAAGCTTTCGGACAACATCTTCGCGCTCAGGAATGACCACATACGTCGGCGCAAAATCGTTCTTGATGTCAATGGAAAGCTTTTTTTCCGGCAGGTCGCGGACATGGCCCATGCTGGCCTCCACCTGGTACTCACTGCCTAAAAAGCCCTTCAATGTTTTAGTTTTCGCCGGCGACTCGACAATAATTAACTTCTTTGCCATTGTGCGTCTTAGTTTCCTGTTTCCTTCTTCTCCCATTATAACACTCAAACTGCGGTTTTCGTTACCAACAACCGAAACCTCTTGTAGGGGCGCTCTTCTTGCAGGAACAATCCGCTCGCACTTTAAGTCCCTGGCCTAGTAAATATGCGGGGAATTCGAACAAATTTCCCTTTATGTCAGCAATATCACGAATTATATACTTGAAATACAAGCGCGAACGGGTATGATACTTGCGTTGTAAGTTTGCTGGGTTGGTCACACTTTTGCCTGGGATATAAAGGGAATTATTATGCTTCGCACTCCTCCGCAGCTTGTTGAGTCAGCAGGACGCTCCGCCTTCCTGACCGGACTTACTCTTGTTGGGATCGCCTCTTTTTTCGCGGTCCCTGCGGCAGCTATGCCGCATCTGCCGGTGCCGATGGAATCATTTCTCAACTACCATGCCGCGAATGTAGGAGAGCTGTCCCAGGAAGTGACGCTTGACCCACAGGTACGATCGCGTCTGGCAAAGCATTACCATATCACCGAAGCGCAGATGACGACCTACATTCATAACAACCTGGTTCTGCGCCGTTTGCAGCGTCCGGGAAGTTACCGGGTCGCCTGCGTCCGGCGCGACGGCAGCGAATACTACCTGGAAGAGCATTTGCCCGCAGGCACTCCCATTTTTGCGTCCCGCGCCACCGGCCAGCCCATTCTCAAGCTTGCCTGCGGCAATCCAATGGCCACCACGCTGCCGGCAACTGTGTTCGCGAACAAGCCGCTTGCCGCGCCAAAGCTTGCGTCTACGCCGGTACAGCTCGCGGCGGCTAATCTTGACACGCCGCCGGTGCTGACCGCGATTGATGGAACGCAGGCGGATTTGATCACGCCGGACGACAACTCAACCCCGCCGGTTGTCCTTGTTTCCCCTTCTATTCAAACGCTGGGCGGCTCGTCGGGCCTTTCCAGCCTTTTTCCAATTCTCGCCGGGGCGGGAGCCGCTGTCGCTATCGCCGGCCACGGCGGATCGAATTCCAGCAATGTTGTTCCGAACGCTCCCATTCCCCAGGCCGTGCCGGAAGCCTCCACCGTCACGACGTTTGGCCTTCTCGCGCTTGCAACCGGCCTGCTGCTGATTGTGCGCCGCAAAGCCCGCCCGGACAACGCTTGAACCAAAACACGAACGCAATAAAAGCGCCCGGCCTGCTATTTCAGGCCGGGCGCTTTTTCGTCTGCCGCACGTTTATTACAGGACGCGCACGTTTATTACAGGACGCGCACG
>CAXUBO010000027.1:10646-13602 GCA_964249345.1 uncultured Armatimonadales bacterium
CGCACGTTTATTACAGGACGCGCACGTTTATTACAGGACGCGCACGAAGGCGTTGCCGGGGACGCGCTTGGCGAGGCCGCGCAGTTCCAGCAAAGTGAGGATGCCGGAGACTTGGGGGGCGGACAGGCCGCTTTCCTGGATCATGCCTTCGGTCTGGCGCGGATGCAGCGTCAGCATGTCTAAAATCCGGCGCTGCTCCGGCGGCAGGTTGGGGATGGGTTTCGCGGCAGGGGGAGCGTCCGGGAATGCAAGTGAGAGAACGCCGAGTTCAGATAGAATGTCGTCAACGCATTCCACCAGCTTTGCCCCGTCCTGGATCAGCTTGTGGCAGCCGGCGTTATGCCCCAGGCCGATAGGGCCGGGGATCGCGAACACGTCCCGCCCCTGGTCTCCTGCCTCCCGCGCCGTAATCAAAGAGCCGCTGTCTGCCGGGCTTTCAATCACTAAGACGCCCAGCGACATGCCCGAAATCAGGCGGTTGCGGGCCGGAAAATGCCAGGGTTCAGGCCGGGTCCCCATGCCGAACTCGGAAACCACTGCCCCGCGCCCGCCTTCGGCAATCTCGCGGTACAGGGCGCGGTTGCTGGACGGGTAGGCGATGTCAACGCCGCAGCCGAGAAACGCCACCGTGCGGCCTCCGCCTTCCATTGCGCCCCGGTGCGCTTCCGTGTCTACGCCGAGCGCCCCGCCGGAAACAATGGTCAGACCGCGCCGGGCTAAATCGCGGGCAAACTGCCGGGCCAGCCCTAGCCCGTAGGACGTGGCGCGGCGCGAGCCGACAATTGCGATGCTGAACTTGTCTTCAGGAATGAGTGCGCCCCGGACAAACAGCACCGGCGGCGCATCCGGCAGGGGGCGCAGGTTCGCTGGATAAACCGCGCTCTGCGCGGTGACAAGACCCGCCCCGCTTTTCTCCAATGCGGCAAGCGTTTTGGAAAAATCCTGCTGACGCACGGCGGATAGACGGGCCAGACGCTTTTCGCCAAGCTGCGGCTGCCGCTCTCTCCATCCGGCAGCCGAGTCTTCAAACACGGCGGCAGGGCTGCCGCCATAGGCTTCCAGCAAGCTGCCCAGCCGGTGCGGCGCAAACTCCAGCGCGTGAAGCCGCAGCCAGTCTTCGGGGGAAGCGGCCGCTTCCGGCGCACTTAAAGCCGCTGGGGGGATAGGGTCTTTTGAAATTTCTATCAGAGAAAGGCCATCCGTAGCCATGAACGTCTCCTTGAAACACTCCGAACTTGAAACCCTGTAAACTAGAACGATGTCAAAGGCGGCGGGGGCGGAGCATTAAAGTTGCGCCCGCCGGCACCAGGGTAACCCCGGCTGAAAGGATTAAAACGTCCGCCGCCCCGGTTGGTTGCGCCATTTCGCACTGTGAAGTGCCAGTTTTGGCTGGTGACGTTGCCGTGCCAGTCGGACGCTTTGACGGTAAGCTGATGATCACCCTCGGTCAGCGGCGTGGTCAGCGTCCGGTAGATCGCGCCGGCATCGGGGTGGAAGACTGCCAGCGGGTCAGGTGCGCCGTCAAACTCTAATGTC
This sequence comes from uncultured Armatimonadales bacterium, assembly GCA_964249345.1. GTDB lineage: Bacteria > Armatimonadota > Armatimonadia > Armatimonadales > Capsulimonadaceae > JANXMY01. The sequence continues at coordinate 12,183 of CAXUBO010000027.1, forward strand.
ACCGTGGCCGGATTGATGCCGCTGCCCTCGTCCACGATCAGCGCCCCGTAGGTCAGGCCGTCAGTCGGGACCGTCGCGCCGGACGCCGGGGCGAGCTGGGCGATTTCCGGGGCCACATCGTCCGGCGCATCATGCCGGAAGGCGCTGAGAGAACCGTCATCGCTGACGACGTATAATGTCCCGTCCGCGACGATGGGCGGGGCGAAAACATTCACCACGGCCTGCTTCGGCTGGCTGTCGGTCGCGGTTCCCTGCATGGCATAGCGCCAGAGCAGCCCGCCGCCTGCCGCGTCATAGCCGGACACAATGCCGGGCTGGGTCGTGACCACCAGCAGATTACCCGCCAGCAGCGGAGGGGCCGTGGGAGCGCCGGCAATTGTGGCCTTCCACCGCTGATGCCCACCCGCACCGAGGGCGTACAGTGTATTGGACTGGGTGATAATGTAGGTAGCATCCGGCCCGACTGTGGGCGGGACCAGAACATTCGTGGGCAGCTTGATTGTGGTGCGCTGCCGCCCGCTGCTGGGGTCAAGAACGTAAAGCGTGTCGCCGGCCGTCACATAAAGGTACCTGCCGTCATAGACGACCGGCACCAAGCTGGGATCGGCGTCGAAGGGAGAACCCCAAGATTTATGCCCGGTTGTGGCGCTCAGGCTATAGACGGTGTTATCCGACGAAGCAAACACGACCAGCCCGCCGGTAATCACCGGCGATGTCAGCACCGCGCCGCCTGTGGTCACGTCCCAAACGGTCTGGCCGGTCTCGGCGCTGAGAGCGTAGCAATGGGTGTTGCCGCTGCCGAAGTAGACAATGCCGCCGCTGACGACCGGCGCAGAGCGGAGCGCCCCATCCAGCTTGACCTTCCAGACCACTTTTCCGGTCGCGGCATCCAGCTTGTACGCCCCGCCGGTGTCGTCCGTGACATACAAAAAGCCGCCGTCCAGCGCAGGCGTCGCGGAAAACACCACGGCCGGCTTGCCGTCCGCCGGGTACTGCCACACTGCCGCGCCATCCGCCGCATGAACCGCATACACAGTGCCGCCAGAAACGAAATACACGCTGCCGCCTGAGCACACGGCGGAAGCGGGATTATTGGGGGCGGCAAGCGTGGTATGCCGCCAGAGCAGCGACAGGGGCGCAGCCAGAGTTTCCGTCGAGACGCCGGTATGCCCAAGATCGCCCCGGTAAAAATCTACCTGCGCTTTGGGTGCGCTTGCCGCCGGTGTGATTGAAGCCACTGCGGGCGTGTCGGCATTCGCCGGTGCCGTCAAGAAAGCAGTTCCCGTCAGAGAAGCAGTTCCCGTCAGCAGCATTGCGAGGGTCAAACAAGTTTTAGTCACAAGCATTGGTCCTTGAAATAATCGGGTTATTGAAATAATCGGGTTATTGAAATAATCGGGTTATTGAAATAATCGGGTTA
>CAXUBO010000027.1:13702-26960 GCA_964249345.1 uncultured Armatimonadales bacterium
GTTATTGAAATAATCGGGTTATTGAAATAATCGGGTTATTGAAATAATCGGGTTATTGAAATAATCGGGTTACTTGCGGCGCTTCTCATCATCGCGCCATTCGGTCTCGGAGGTCGAAAAGCCGGAGTTCTTCCAAAGTTTTTCCAAACGCCGCCGCTCCTGCCAATCTTTCCAGCGTCCGGCGAAATCAAAAAACCGGCGCTGGGCCGGCGACCCGTCCAGCGTCGTGCGGAACGCCGGGCGTGCCGGCCGGCTGTCCATCCGCAGGTCCGGTCCCCGCGAGACCCGGCTTGATGCCCCGTAAGAGGGGGCAGCCCACGAGCGGCCATACCGGACATAGATCAGCGCTGCGAGAAGCCCGCCGCAGGCGAACACGCCGAAAATCGGCCCATACGACAGCAGCGTCATCACCGCAACAATGATCGCAATGTACTTTGCTTTCAGCGGGAAAAAGTAGAATCGGAACGTCTGCTCCGGGTTCAGCATACAAAACGCCATGATCACTGCGCCCAGCGGCAGGTTCAGCCCGGACAAAGTGGGCGGGACTTGGTGAAAGATCACGCCGCCCAGCAGCATGGACAGGGCCGTGATCGCCGTGACGCCTGCCAAAAAACCGGCATACCGCGAGCTGCCCCAGCTCCGCTCCAAGCTGCCGCCGCTGAGCCAGAAGAACACGCCGCTGATCAGCAGCGTCAGCACGGACGGCTCAAACAGCGGGTAAGTCAGCACAGTCCAGGGTGCGGCAACGATGCTGCCCGCGTTAAAGAGCAGGTAACGAAACAGGAACGGAGCGGCGATGTTCGGCGAGAAGAACGCATTAAAAAACGTCATTATGCTGATAAACAGCAGGGTCATGGTAACGGGAATCCCGCCGCGCGTCACGAAATTTCGCAAGCCATCCATCGGTGAATTCGGTGAGTTGTACCGCATTTCTTTGCTTTCCGACTAAGTGTTTAAAGAAGGGCTATTCACAAAGCGTGCAGTCCAGCGCCCGGTACTGAACTGCATGGGCGGCCTGCGCTTTTTGGCGTCGCGCCACCCTTTATCATACCCGCCCGGACAAAGATTCGTTCTCCGCCGCCCCAACTCCACCGCCCGCATCAATACTTTCCGCAATGTTCCGCAACCGTGAAGCTGTTTCCTTCTTTCAGAATCAATTTTCACCTTAAACCGTGTCACCCCCAAAGCTTGCGGTCTAAAGCTCGGTACTGAATGGCTTCGGCGACATGGGCAAGCTGGATGTCGGCCTCGGCGTCTAAGTCGGCAATGGTGCGGGCGAGTTTGAGAATACGGTCGTAGGCCCGTGCCGAGAGGCCAAGCTGCGAGATCGCGGCCCGCAGTAAATCTTTCACGTCGTCGGTGGCGCGGCAGAACTGCTTGATTTGGCGTGCTCCCATGTGGGCGTTGCAGTGCAGGCTTGTCCCCTCAAACCGCTCTTTTTGCCGGGCGCGGGCGGCCAGCACCCGCCCGCGAATGGATGCCGACGGTTCACCGCTGCCGCTGCTTTGGATCATTTCGTCCTGGCGCAGGCGCGGCACTTCAATATGAATGTCAATGCGGTCCAGCAGCGGGCCGCTGATGCGCTGCAAGTATTTGGCAATGATCGGCGGCGAGCAGGTGCAGGTCTTGACCGTATCGCCGTAGTAGCCGCAGGGGCAGGGGTTCATCGCCGCCACCAGCATCAGCTTTGCCGGGTAGGTCATCGTCGCCGCCACGCGGGCGATGGTCACATGGCCGTCTTCCAGCGGCTGGCGCAGGACTTCCAGCACGTCCCGCTTGAACTCCGGGAACTCGTCTAAAAAGAGAATGCCGTTGTGAGACAGCGACACTTCGCCGGGCCGGGGAGAACTGCCGCCGCCAGCCAGCGCAGCGTTTGAGATGGAATGGTGGGGCGAGCGGAACGGGCGTTTTGTCATCAGCGACGTATGGCTGCCGAGCAGCCCGCCGACCGAGTAAATCTTGGTAACGTCTAAGGCTTCGTCGAGATTCAGCGGCGGCAGAATAGACGGCACGCGCCGGGCCAGCATCGTCTTTCCCGATCCCGGCGGCCCAACCAAAAGAATGTTGTGGCCCCCAGCGGCCGCGACTTCTAAAGCCCGCTTGACATGCTCCTGACCCTTGACTTCGCAGAAATCCAAGTCATCGCCGCTTTGGCCCTTCAGCAGCGCCTCCGGGTCCGCCGTCAGCGGCGTTTGCGCCTCGAAATCGTTCAGCAGAACAACCACGTCCGACAACGACCGGACGCCGAATACCGATACGTCGCCCACAATCGCGGCTTCCGGGGCGTTGGAGGCCGGGACCACTAAAAAGGGGCGCTTATCAGCGCGTGCTTTAATCGCAATCGGCAGGACGCCGGAAACGGCGCTGACCGAGCCGTCTAAAGCCAGCTCGCCAACAAACATTCCGTCGGCGATTTTGTCCGTCATCACCTGCCCGGTCGCCGCAAGAATGCCAACGGCAATCGGCAGATCAAACGCCGGCCCCTGCTTTTTAATATCGGCGGGGGCTAAATTGATCGTAATGCGCCGCAGGGGAAACTCCAGTCCGGAGTTTTTAATCGCGCTGCGGACCCGCTCCCGCGACTCCTGCACGGCGGCATCGGGCAGCCCGACAATGGTAAACATCGGCACGGAAGAGGAAATATCCACTTCCACCCGGACCACATACGCATCAATGCCGAGAATGGCACTGGAATCCACTTGAGCCAGCATAAACGGTTCCTCCTGAACGCCGAAAACTTCCTGTCTGATTATAGGGCAATTCGCGCTGTCACTGCGAATATCCTTCTTTTTTATTGGTGCAAGGTCAAAGCAGCAGCTTCCATCATGTCAAGCGTGGATTTGTAATGTGGTTCTACATCCTCACAGATCACGCTAACCAAAATTGGTCCTTGTGAACTCATATACTCAAAGCCGTGACTTACAGGAACAATAGATTTCTTGACGGACGGCTTTAAGTCTCCTTGATAGTGGAAATACATCCGTGCGAAGCCCATTCCGTGTATTTGTCCATCCATGATCGGAGAATGGACAGGATTGTTCTGGTTTTTGTTCAACGACGCGATTGCCCTTGTCACCCATTGGTCCGAAGTGCCATTATGAGGGACACCCGGAAGCCAATGATACACTTCAACGCGGAATGAAGGTACACTTCCGTCAGGCCGCTTGGGACCCGACCAAGTGTAATCATCATGGATATTGTACTTGCCGGCTTTTTGTGTCTTTTCCAGATGATAGCTGGCGGGCGGGGTGACACTAAATTCATCGACGTTTACTTCTGGCCCCAATTGCTTGGCATAAGCAGTGTTGGACGCCCATGCTGATGCGGCACTGGTAGATTGTGCATAAGTGGAGGAAATACTGTTGATGCCAGTAATTAACAAGGGAACTGTGAAGAGATTGAGATAAAATTTTGCAGTTAATTTCATACTCGCCATTATAACATGAAGCGAGGCAAATAGAGACATATAGATTTTGTCCCCAGATGGCATAATGGAAAGCAGACGGCGCACCTAAGCCCCGTCGTCCTTCGCATATTGACAAGGGCAAACCGCTTGAAAAGGCGGGACGCAAAGCTACGGGCCTCGTTCTTTCCTGCTTACGGAAAGAGTTGGCCGCCGGGCTGCCAAACTGCGACGATACCGAAGGAGAAATTCATGGCTGTTCTTGCTGTTTGGACGCTGCTGCTGCTGACGCCCGCGCCGGTTCCTGCCGCCGCGCCGGTCTCGGCCCCCGCACTTTCAGTTCCGGCGATGTCCGCGCCGGGCGTTGTGGTGAAGCTGGGGAACGCTTCCCTGGAAGAATACACGCAGGGCGATCCCGCAAACCGGGTTCAGCTTACGCGGAGCAATTAATCCACGCAAAAAGAGGGAGGCATAGCGCCTCCCTCTTTTTGCTTATCTGTCCGACAGCGGCAGCATGAGCTGAGGCGTTGGGATCGTGTGGTCGGGGCGGGTGGCGATAATGCTGGTGCCGACGGCGAAATACTCAATCACATGGCTGCCCCAGCCGTGCGAGTTTTCTTTGATCGTCGCCCCGACAATGCCGTCCGCCCCTAATTGTTCGGCTTCGGCCTGCATCCGGGACAGGGCCAGCTCGCGGGCGTCGTAAATCGCCTGGGTGTATGTCGGCATTTCAATGTTCTGGCCCACCTGCGAGAACCACGCTTTGACGCCTTGATAGCCGACATGGTAGACGCAGTTGCCCATCACAAACGAAATTGGGCGGTAGCCGGCTTTGGTGAGTGTCCAAAAGTCCTGCCCGCTGAGATCACTGGTAAACGGCCTGCCGTTCGGGGCGCGGTGGCTTTCGCCGTTCCGCGCCTTAATCGCCGTGCCGATGGCGATAAACTCGGCCAGATGCTCGCCCCATTCCTGCCGCCCGACTTCCAGGCGCACGCCCACAATGCCATCGGCCCCAATGGAATCCGCTTCTTCCTCCATGCGGGTCATCGCCAGCTCGCGGGCATGGTACATGGCCTGGGTCAACGTGTCCAGCTCCATGCTCTGGGTCATGGCGGGCTTCTGCCAGCCGATATGGTAAATGGAAGACCCGACGACAAGCCCTAGCGGGTCAAATCCGGCTTCTTTGACCAACAGAAACTCGTTGACCGACAAGTCGCTTGTGAACAGCCCTTTTTGGCCGGACCCCGGCTTCATTGCGGCCAAACGGTTGCGGGCATGAACCGGCAAACCTTCCTGTGAACCCGGCGTGTATTTATCAGGCATGATCGTGTTCTCCTTAGTCAACTCGGCCTTATAGCCATTCAGATACGTCGCCTGGCGAGCTTATTGCTACATTGAGATCAGCATCTTCGTCGTGCCACACTACTGAGATATTTAGGTGGATCAACAATCGCTGCGCGTCATTAGCAGTGAAGGGGAGGCCGACAAACCAACGCGGGTCAAGTTCAGCAAGTACCAAAAGGCCCACCGCAGACGGCTGAATAAGTAGATATGGGTCGTCTATCGGATAGCCGCCTCTAAATGCTTGACCCCAGAAACCTTCTGAGGTTTTGTATGCAAAAGCAAAGCGGCGAGCGAGAGCTGCGGGATACGTTGGCTGAGACAGTGTAGGCCCTGTCGCGCTTGCGAAGTGCTTTTTCCAGCCTATGAGGTCACGTTTCGTATCAAACAGCTTATTGAAGCGTTCTTGTCTGAGCGGCTCTAGCTCTTGAACCCATCTTTCGGTCAGCACTTGTTTGCCACTCCATGTATGCACTTGCTCGATAGCAGGCAACAAGCGTCCTGACTCCGCACGAACAACATACTTCGTGGGCGACAAATGTACCGTAGATAACTTGGGCGCTCGAAAGGCCCGCGCCTTCCTCATCAAAGCAAGTGCATCACTGACAGCGTGCAAATGCGCCGTTGCTTGGTTGCCGATGAACATTGCAGGTCTGTTCTTCGCGTTTTCGACGCAATGCTCCCAGTTAGTTTGCCAATCTTTGTGCAGTGTCTTTCCGTACGGTTCCTCAACAGCATTTTCAACAAGCATAGGGACTCCTAACGAATGCGGACAAAATCGTGATCATCAAAATGGTTCCAATGTATGCGCCATTCTATGAACGTGACCGGATCATCGTGACCAAGCATCATGGGATCACGCACCATGGGATCACGCACCATATCATTTTTAACATGGACTGCGTGCTCAGTCCAGTTTTCAATACCGCCGAACAGAAAGTCAATCGTTCCCGAAGCCGGCTCATGGGCGCGGTCTACATATAAACCGAACTTAGGCGAAAGCCGCCAGACCTCTCCGCCTAACTTCTTTCTAAACGCAATAGCGATCTTCCAGCAGTTTTCTTCGCGCTGCCTCATCCGTCCGTCAGTGGAAGGCCATAGTCTATGGTCAGGGTATCGGGGCCGTCGGCGACAATGGCGGTTCCTAATGCCGTAAACTCAACAATTAAATCACGGCGGGGCTGATCGTTGACTTCCACTTCGTGAGTGTTGATATACGGCTCGATGGTGACGCCGACAACGCCGTCGGCTTTGACGTGGGCGGCGTCTTTGCTCAGGCGCGTCATTGCGGAGCGCCGTGCATGGTAAACGGCTTTGGAATAATCTGTCAGCTCAACATTGCTCCAGCTTTGGCTGGCCCAGCGGTTCGTCTGGGTCGCGACATGGTAGTAGGTGCAGGTGCCGAACGCAAAGCCGACTGGAAAGAAGCCGCCGCGCCGCAGGGCATAAAACTCCTGCCCGGACAAGGCGCAGACAAAGGGGTGTTGCGGGGCCGGGCCGTCCGGCAAAGCGACCGCCGTTCCCGACGCGGCGAACTCAATAAGGTTCGCGCCCCAGTCATAGGACTTGCGCTCCAATCGGACGCCGATGACGCCGGAAGCCCCCAAGAGTTTTGCTTCCTGCTGCAAGCGCGAAAGTGCGAGCTGCCGGGCATGAGTGTTCGCCTGGCTGATCGTGGAAAGTTCGCTGCTGCTGTACATCGGCGTGTACTGCCAGCCGACATAGTAGACGGTACTGCCCATGACCTGCCCCAGCGGCCGCAGCCCTTCAGAGGCTGCCAGGGCCAGCTCATTGACGCTGAGGTTGGAAGTGAAGAAGCGGCCATTTTGACGGATTTCCGTCAGCCGCCGCTCCGCGCCCAGCGGCAGTCCGCCGCTTGACAGCCGCTCCTGGTCGGTTTTGGCTCTGGATTGCGCTTTGGTGTTGACTGGCTGCTTGCCGAAAAGTGGCATGGTATTTGCTTTCGTACTCAACGAGGGCGCGTGAGACGAGGGCGCTTGCGCCCTCTTTCACTGGTCCAAAAGCGTCTTAAGTGCAAAGAACGTCTTTTCGTTTTGCTGAGCGCGGGCGCTGATTTCCCCGCTCAGTTCCCGCAGCCATTCTTCCGTCGGCAGGGTGTCGGTTTTGAGCTTGATGCCGCGCACGATCTTGACCCGGCTGGCGGCTAGGGGGCCGCGCCCTAAATCTTCCAGCGTATAAATGTTGTCCCCAAGCGTCACGGAGATTTTGCGGACGGGCTTGTCTTTCTGGAACAAGCCGCCGCGCCGCTCAACTTCGGTTTCGTCGGGCAGTGCGCCGGACAGAACAATCGCCAGCAGCGGCAGGAAGCCGCGTGCATCCTGGGCATACGCGCGGGCCAGCGCTCCGGCCACGCCGACTTCTGCGAATTCTTCTCCGGTCATCCATCCTGCTTTCTATAGAATGCCGACTGCCAGCGTTCCCAGAAGTCAGGGAACGTCTTGGCGACGCATCCGGGATTGTTGATCTGAATGGGGACGCGCAGGCCCGCGACGGCAAAGGCCATCGCCATGCGGTGATCGTCGTAGGTATCAATGGCGGCAGGCGTATAGACGCCGTTTGGGGGCGGCGTGATTGTCCACTCGCTCCTTCCTTCGTCCACGCGGACGCCGAGCTTCGGCAGCTCTTTGGCAATTGCCTGGACTCGGTCGGTTTCCTTGACACGCAGGCTGGCGATGTTTGTAATGCGCGACGGGCCATCTGCGAAGGCGCAGGCTACTGCTAACGTCTGCGCTGTATCGGGAATGGCTTCCATATCGGCGTCGATTGCCCTCAAGCGGGCCGGGCCTGTGAGTGTTACTGACTTCCCGCGCGTGACCGTGCAGCCCATCTGTTCCAGCACATCTAAAAAGTGGATGTCGCCTTGAATAGAATCTGAACCGAGGTTTTCCAGCGTCACCGTGCCACCGGTCACTGCCGCCGCCGCCAAAAAGTAAGACGCATTGGAAGCGTCGGCTTCAATGGTATACTCGCGCCCGGCGTACCGCTGGCCTGACGGCACACGCAGCCTTTGGTAATCCTCATTGTAAAAGTCTACGCCAAACGAGTGCATAACCGACTGCGTGATGTCAATGTAGGGCTTAGAAATCAAGTCGCCGACAATCTCAATTTCTACGTCTTTGTCCGCATACGGCGCGGCCTGCAAAAGCGCCGTCAAAAACTGCGAGCTGACATCCCCGCGCAGTCGGCATTTCCCGCCGGGCATCCCGCCGCCCCGCACCCGCACCGGCGGGCAGCCGTGGCCGTTGAGGCATTCGGCAGGGACGCCCAGGGTCAGCAGTGCGCCGACCAAATCCCGAATGGGCCGCTCCCGCATTCGGGTCACGCCGTCCAAAGTCACCTCGGCTCCGGCAGGGGCGAAACACGCCGCCGCCGTGAGAAAGCGCACGGTTGTCCCGGAATTGCCGGCAAAAAGCGCCCTGCTTGGTGCGGCAAACCTGCCGCCTGCACCCTGCACCCAGAAGTCGTCCTCCGGCGTTTCTTCAACACTTACGCCCAAGTCGCGCAGGGCCGACGCCATATACCTCGTGTCGTCGGAATGCAGGGGAGCAAGGAGCCGGCTTTCACCGTCCGCCAGCGCGGCCAGCAGCAGCGCCCGGTTGGTAATGCTTTTGGAGCCGGGCAGCCGCACCGACGCGGCGACCGGCGCGGAAAGAGGGGAAAGCGCAATCTGTTCGGGGTAAGTCTGGGCCGCCGTCATGCCGTCATTCGTCATGCCGTCATTCTAGCACAGGCGGGAAGGCTTGTCAATCGGAGAAGTCGGCGGGCGGGAACGCATCGCGCAGGAGCGTGAACTGGGCCGGGGCAGGCGGGCGGCGGACGACTTCCACCACGTCAAAGCGGCATGGGACATCGTCTAATTCATGCTTTGCCAGATACGCCAGCGCCAGCCGCGTGAGCTGCTTCTGCTTCTGAAAGTGAACCGCCTCGGCAGGCGTTCCCTGAGCGCCCGATGCCATGCGCCGCGTCTTCACCTCGCAGAAAACCAGAAACTCGCCGTCCCAGGCGATCACGTCAATCTCGCCCCGCGCCATGCCGCCGAGAGGCCGCACATTGGTATCTACAATTTGATAACCGCGCGTTTCCAAAAACGTCACGGTTTCCGCTTCCCCGCGTGACCCAATCGTTTTCCGCGCATCGGCCATAGAGGTTACTCAGCAGGCCATCTCGTCAGCGGCTTCTGTGCTGCCGAACGAATAAGGCGCACGATCACGGAAGCAGGATCGTCCGCAGTCGCCGCGTGGACTGTGAACAAGATGCGCCAGACAGAGCGCCCCCAGCGATACAAAAGAACCCGCAGAACGGGGCCAGGGTGCTTCCTCTGGTAAAAGCGGTTTTCGGACGCTTCCAAACAGCGTTCGGGCAATGTTGCCAGAGACGCCCAGGCTTCCCGTATCCCAGCTTGCCATTCCTCAGCCGCTTCCGGGCTGACCGTCTCAGCCAGTCGGTCAACCACGGCTTCCACTTGGGCGGCAGCCGGTTCCGAAACACGGACTCTGTAAGTTGGCAACTCATTTTCAGCCTTGCTCATTGCTGGCCCGTGTTCGCTTTGGCTGCCCGAACACTTGCAATCCGGGCCGTCAACCGCCGGTCGAGTTCGTCCACCGTAATCCAGCGCCCGGCGTCAATCGCTTCGGCGCTTTCATCGAGCTGAGCCAGTGTTTCGTTCAGTTCCGCCTCGGCGTTCGCCAGCGCTTGCTGCAACAAGTCCTCGTGCAGTGCGGCAGGCTCCAGCCCAAACCCTTCCGCCATTGTCCGCAAGCGTGTTTCCGTCTCTGGCGTCAAAGTCAGTGTCATAGAACGATCCTTCTGATAGGACTAAGTATCCATGTTAATGCTTTTTAACATCGCATAGAACTTCTCCCGCTGTTTTTCGGCTTCTATATACGGGCGTTGCGAGTTCGCCCAGTTTGAGTAGTAATCATACTCACGATCTGTTAGTCGTCCGATATCTACTTGCTCCAACAAATACTTTTCGGTATCAACTCCGGCTCTCAGCATTTCCTGAAGGTTGGCTGTTGTCGCTTCTGCGATCTCTTGCCGCTTCTTATTCGCCTGTACTCTAAGTTCGACTTCCGCCTGACGTTCTTCTTGCTGACGCAGCATCTCAGCATTCCAATATCTCTCGTCTCGAACTGCAATAATAATTCCAAAAATCAACACGAGTGGAATGCTGCAACAAACAATCACAAAACCGAGTACGAAAATGCCAGCTACCGGCTCTGTACGAAACATGTCTACGCCGCCCGGCCACATTAAAGGTCCAACAAATAGCGCAAACAGACTTGACACTATCACAAAAAAGATGCCCCAGCCAAACCATCCGCGACTGTCATGGCTCGTTTCTTGCTTCGGATGGTTGGCTGAGTTCTTTCCAACGATGTATCCAATCGCCAAGTCTTCAAGATTATGATGGTGATGATTGTGCATTTCTTTGTACTCCATGATTTAGCTTTGTTGGATTGCTAAATGTGCATCTTCAACATTGACTGCAACTCCGCCGGGCTTGTCGTGATGTAAGTAGCTCCTGAAGCAAGGGCGGACTGCCGCACTGATTGATCAATGTTCATGGTGTAGACGAAAACGGGGATGTGCTGATTGATGCGCCGAATTTGCTGTGCCAGCTCAATTCCAGCGTTGTTGTTTTTGCTGCCGTCTTCGAAACGACGCAAGTTTGTAATGACCCCATCAAATTGTGCGCGTCCCAAAAGTTCCATAGCTTTCGCTGTGGAACGCGCTCGGACAAGCGCGACTCCATTTTCGTAGAACCATTGGAACATGGGCTGTTCCATCGTGGGACTGTCATTGACGGAAAGAATGAGCTTTTCGGTCTCAGGAATATGAAATTCAGACATTGTGTTGCTCCTTGTATACGATTGCCTGTCTACACCTCAACTTCGCCAACAACTCTGCAAACTCCTTCTTGGCTACTCCTTTGACCGCTTCTCTGACGGCCTGCGCCGCCAATCCGGGGGCAGGAGTTGTTCTAAGGTGTCGTCTATGGTGATGATGCCTTGCAGGCAGCCGTCGGGGTTGACGACGGGGAGGGCGAGGAGCTTGTAGCGCTCGAACTTGTGGGCGACTTCTTCAACGCTTGCGTCAAGCGCGACGCTGCGGACTTTGGGGCGCATGAAGTCCGCGACGCGGGTCTCAGGCTGGGCGACAATGAGGTCACGCAGGGTGATGACGCCGACTAAACGCTCCTGCAAATCTACGACATAGATATAATAGGTAATCTCGGCGTCAGGCTCTAAGGCCCGGAGCTGCTCAATCGTTTGCTGGGCGGTCATCTCCTGCGAGATGGAGACGTATTCGTTGGTCATCAAGCCGCCGGCGGTCTTGTCGTGATATTCCAGCAGTTCTTCGACATCTTCGCGGTCATCAGCGTCCATACGGCCCAGTAGCTGGTCGCGGTGCGCCCGGTCCATGTCGCCCAGAACGTCGGCGGCTTCGTCGGCGGGCATTTCTTCCAGAATGTCGGCGGCAAGCTCGGCGTCAAGCTGCTGCAACGCCGACACCTGCACGTCTTCGTCGGCTTCCGCTAGCGCGTCGGCGGCGGTTTCTAAATCTAAACCTTCCAGCACTTCGCGGCGGTGGGCGGGGTCCATTTGATTGAGAATGTCGCCGATGTCGGCGGGGTGCAGCTTGGCGATTTTTTCGTGGGAGACTTTCAGCTTCAGCGGCTCGCCGGCGTTGTGGGTCGGCAGGGACTCGACATCGTTCCAGGCAATCAGTGTGTCCGGAGTCCCGCCGAGATGCAGCGCTTTTCCGACGCTGCTAAACACGCGGTCCAGGCCCATGCGCCGCAGCAGGCCGCGCACGCCGGGGTCGACGCCCACCAGTGCGAGGCGTCCGCTCGGCAGACTTTGGAGCCGAATGTCGTTGACCCGGACTACTCGGTAGTCGTGCACGTCCACGATCTGCTTGTCCAGCACGTCGCGCACGAGCGAGAAGTCCTGCGGGTGGATTTGGTAGGGCGGGATTTGGGTGACTGGGCGGCTCAGGCGAAACTCGCGCCCGTCGCTGCCGACCGAAAGGCCGTCCCAGGGCACAAAAAACGCGCCGTCCTCGGTCTTGACCTGGTAGGCCGCAACAAGGGGAAGCGGCTCGCCGGGCGTGACCACCACTTCGGTCAGCTTGCCGAACCGCTCGCCTTCCGCATCATCTACCGTTTTGCCGATCAGTTGTGTCAAGTATTCCATCAGGAAGATTATACCAGAGAGGCGCTATTTTTCCTGAAAGCGCTATTTAACCGTCACCGCCGCCTGCACGTCTGCCGTCGCAGGCGGATAACATGACTTGGCATCACAGCCTTGATACGCTGCCGCTCCCCGCAGCGTTGCGGCACCGGGTTTGGCAGCCCTGGAAACCGTAAATGGGACCGTCATAGTCACCTGCCCGGTATAAACCAGCAGCGGCTTCGGTGAATAAGAAACTTTGACCAGCTTGGGGGCCGGATAATGGACTGGCCCAAACATGATGCCGGGCGCAGGCTTCGGCGTAAACACCGTCGGAATATAGGCGGGGTCATTCGGCTTGTTGGCGTTGACATGATACTGCGGCTTGACCGCAAGCGTCACGGTCAGAACTCCTTTGCCGCCCCGCGCTACGGCGGCAGGCTGGACAGCCGCATGGGCCGCTGCGACTTTGGTAGGACCGAACTGGGCCGAAACCGGCAGCGCCGCCGCTCCGGCAAGCGGCAGCAGAAAAAGCAAACTTGTTTTATTCATAGCGTCAATAACCGCAGGAGAACGCCATTAAGTTCCAAAGCAAGCCCTTGGAAGTGGGTTGAAACATCTTTGAATGAGCAGGCTGAACAAAAGCGGAGCAAAAAGGGGCAAACGCGATAACGATTGGAGATGTGCCGGCGGTCACGATGCAGGCGAAGCTGATTTTGTCGCCGAAACGCTGCGTCGCGGTTGGCCTCGGAACCGTCACCTGCGCGGGACTGCTGGCGCCGATGACGCCCTTCGCCAGCCTGACCCCCAGTAATGGGGGAATCTGAACGGTACTCTTCAAATTCTTTCTTTTAGACGGCTCCGCCCATGCTAAACAGCGACTGAGCCGTGGCGGTAGTGACTGCGGCGACTTCTTCGGAAGAAATCCCCTTCACGGAAGCAATGGTTTCGGCGATTTCCGGCAGGTACGACGGCTCGTTGCGCCGCCCGCGCCGAAACTGCGGCGCGAGGTACGGACAGTCGGTTTCCAGCAGCAAACGCTCCAGCGGCGCGTCCGCAATGGCCGTCCGTACGTCCTCCGATTTCTTGAACGTGGCAACGCCGCCGATGCCGAGAAAGCAGCCGGCGTCCAGGCACAGCCGGGCATCCTCTGTATTTCCCGTAAAGCAGTGCATGACAATCGGGGCAGGCGTCTCCGAAGATTTTAGAATAGCCAAAACGTCGGTCAGCGCTTCGCGGTTATGAATGATAAGGGGCAGGGCGGGGCGCAAAACTTGGGCAAACGCGATTTGCGCGGCGAAAACTTCCTGCTGACGGG
>CAXUBO010000027.1:26970-32801 GCA_964249345.1 uncultured Armatimonadales bacterium
ATGTCCCAGTGGTAATCTAAGCCAATCTCGCCGTAAGCCGCGACTTTGCCCGCGCTGCCGGCATAAATCCTAGTGAGGGCTTCTGCGGTCTCCGGCGACCATTCTTCGGCGGCTTCCGGGTGAATGCCGACGGCGGCGTACAAGCCAGCATTCCGTGCGGCAAGTTCAGCCGCCCGGCGGCTGCTGGCGAGGTCATAGCCGATGCAAAGCAGGCGGGTAACGCCCGCTGCCGCCGCCCGGTCCCGCGCGTCCGCCCAGTCGCTTGCAAAGTCTTCGTGGTTCAAATGGCAGTGCGTGTCTATCATCTCAAGTTCCATAAAAAGAGTATGGCACGCCGAAACAAGAACGTGGCACGCCGAAGTGCTGAGTTTATGCTATACTGACAGAAATGTTCGCGCGGCGGGGAAATGCGAGGCGGGGAAATGCGAGGCGGGGAAATGCGAGACGGGAAAAGGGAGACCGAAATACAGTGGCGCTTGCACGTCCTGACTCCATGACGGCTCATTCCAAGACAGCTCATTCTAAAACGAGTGAAGCGCCTTGTGTGAGCGGCCTGGCCCGCTGTGACCGGCGCACGAAGGCGCTGATCAAGCGGCTGCGTCCGGGTGACATTGCCGTCATTGACCATGCGGATTTAGATGCTCTCGCCGCCCGCGCTCTCGCGGATGCTCAGGTAAGCGCGGTCGTGAACGCGCAGCCGTTCATCAGCGGCAAGTACCCGAACCGTGGCCCGTCTGTCCTGGCTGCCGCTCAAATCCCGATGTTTCAGCTTTCAGAAACGTCCCATTTCTTGCAGGTGCGCGACGGGGCGAAACTGGCAATTGAGAATGGCGAGGCTCTGTCTCACAACGGCGTTTTTCTGGACGCGCTCCTTGTCTGGGATGAGGCCCGAATCGCCGAGGCCACTGTGGCCGCGCGGGCGAACCTCGGTGCGGAACTGGAAAAGTTTGCCCGCAACACGCTTCAATACTTAGACGCCGATAAAGACCTGCTGCTGGACCCGACCGATGTTCCTGCCCTGCGCCGCGTCAAGATGGCGGGCCGCCATGCCCTGGTGGTCGTGCGCGGCGAAGGCTACAAAGAAGACTTGTCGCTGATGCGCGGCTACTTGACCGACTACAAACCAGTCGTAATCGCCGTGGACGGCGGGGCGGATGCCCTGCTTGAAATCGGCCATCGCCCGGACATCATCTTGGGCGACATGGACAGCATCTCCGACGCCGCCCTGCGCTCCGGGGCGCAGCTTATTGTTCACGCCTATAAAAACGGCGACGCGCCGGGCCTAGCACGGGTCAAGACGCTGGGCCTCGCCGCCGACTTGTTCGCCGTACCGGGAACAAGTGAAGATGCCGCTCTGCTGCTGGCGTATGAGCATGGGGCGGACTTGATCGTCGCCCTCGGCACGCATTCCAACTTGGAAGACTTTCTGGACAAAGGCCGGGCCGGCATGGCAAGCACATATTTGGTGCGCCTGAAAGTCGGCCCTCGTTTAGTGGACGCGCGGGGCGTGTTCAAACTGTACCAGCCGCGCCCGCCGTTCATCGCCCACGTCGCGCTGCTGCTGTCGTTCTTGTTTGCTGTGATTGTCCTGCTGCGGTTCTCGCCGATGTGGGAGAACCTCGGTGCGCTGTTCCGCATCTGGTGGCGCCTTCATGCTTGATGCCCGCTACCATTTGTTTTACTCCATCGTCGTCTTTTTGATGCTTGGCTTTGGCGTGATGATCGGCGCGTCCTACTACGGTCCGGTCCAGCTCAGCCAGCAGGAGAAAGTCGTCAAAAAGCTTGCGGCGGATACCAATGTCGTCGTGCAGGAGCGAGACCGGCTTCAGGGGCGCTTAAACGACGACGAAGCGGCGCTGGCTTCTTTGCAGCCGGCGCTGGTACGAGGCAAGCTGGCGGGAAAGCGCGTTGTTCTCATCCAAACGGGCGATTATGCCGATGCGACGACAGCCGCGAACCAGTCTTTGGAAGACGCCGGGGCGATAGTCGCCGCGACTGTGGTGCTTTCCGGGCGCTGGGGTGCTTTGACTGCCCGGCAGCGGCAGGCGCTTTCATCGGTTGCCGCCGCCCCGGACCCGGCGGCCCAGGACAAAGCTTTGCTGGCCGCCCTGGCTTCGGCGCTCGCGCAGGGAGCCGGTGTCAGCCCGGCCAATCTCGCAGTCATCACCGGACTTCAGCAGGCCGGGCTTCTGACGCTTTCCGGCGACTTGTCCCAGCCCTGCACGCTTTTTGTGCTGGTGGGAGGCGGCAGCGCCGATCAGGCCGACATGTCGGAGGACGCCGCGCTTCTGGCAGGCTTTGGAGCGCAGCCGGGCGTCACCGTGGCCGGCTGCGAGCCGCTGGGCGCTGCCTCTTCTTTTATTCCGGCCTACCAAAGCGCCGGGATCGCAACCGTAGACTGCATTGACTTGCCGCTCGGCCAGATTGCCTTGCCGCTGGCCCTGCACGGCGAGGCCGGCGATTACGGCATCAAGCCAACCGCCAAGCAGCGGCTGCCGGATTCGCTGTCGGGTACGGTGGCTCAGTGATTGTTTGTAAACAATAGCCGGTGAAATACCAAAAAACTTTTGTAGCATTTGGCTCGCTCTTTATGTTGCTGGCCCCTTTTGTTGTCCAAGTGTGCTATCTTTGGCTTTCTAGAACTACGGGCCGCGAGTCTGCCCTGGCTGATACAATAGGCATGGTTGCTAGCGTCGCCATAGGCTCCACCCCGTTATTTTTTTGCGCCTCGGTCTTCGGATGTGCCTGCTGTTACTAACGGTCTATGTTGCCATTATGGGTTTTGCAGTCTTGTGCTTCGCATTTACTTTCGTTTGTTCAGCGTTCAGAGATTGCCTGTAAAACTCCATGATAAACCAGCCCCTAGACAAAATAGAACGCCTTCGCGTGTGCGCTCTTGTTCCGGCTTACAATGAAGCCGACCGGATTGCGGTAACCGTCGCGGCACTTAAACTGCGGCCTGAGATCACGGACATTGTGGTCACGGACGACGGCTCCGGCGACGGCACAGCGGACCTTGCCCGCGCCGCCGGGGCTTCCCTGGTGCTCACCGGCCCGAACGGCGGCAAGGGCGCGGCCCTCAGCGCGGCCTATGCGGCGGCTCGCGGGCGTGCGGACGTTTTTCTGCTGCTTGACGCCGACCTGGGTTCGTCTGCCGGAGAAGCCGTCAAGCTGCTGCCTCCGATTTTTGCGGATGAGGCCGACATGACTATCGGGCTGCTGCCGCCGGACCCGGCTTTTGCGGCTTCGGGACAGGCCGGCGGGCGCGGCTTCGTGGTGCGTTTAGCCCGGTGGGGCATTGAGCGGCGGACTCAGCGCGTTCTGACGCAGCCGCTGTCCGGCCAGCGGGCCGTGCGGCGATCTGTTTTAGACGCGCTCGGCGGCAGGTTCGCGTCCGGCTTCGGCGTTGAGGTAGACCTCAGCATTCGCACCTTGCAGCGCGGGTTTCAGATTGCGGAAGTCGAGACCGAGTTTCGCCACAAAGTCACCGGCGGCGACTGGCAGAGTTTACAGCATCGGGCGCGGCAGTTCCGCGATGTCGCGCAGGTTGTTTTGGGCGCGGCCAAATAAGAATGTTTAAGTAACAGATGTTAGGTATCAGGGCGAGACAGAAATGAGGGAGTGAACTCCTCTATGCCTCCGGCATTACTTCGTATCTGCTGAATGGCGTCCTTCGGACGGATAGAAAGTTTGCGGGCAGACAGAAAGTTTGCGTTCGGCTGTTCTTTGTCCGATGTTCTTTGTGCGAAGGACGCCATTCAGCAGATACGAAGTAATGCCGGAGGCATAGAGGAGTTCACTCCCTCGCATGTCTTTCCCGTACCTTGCGTAACATCACCGAGTAATCAAGAGCGTCTGAATAAATGTCTCTTCAAGCCAAAACCTACTTGAACCTGCTGGCCGGCGCACTCGCCGGGCTTCTGGCCTGGGTGCTGACCGACCTGACCGGCTGGTTTTCCGATATATTCCAAGTCCATTACCGAATGTCATTGGGCCTGTTCGGCGCTCCGAAGTTCCTGCTCTATGGAGCAATCTTCGGTGCATTGCTTGGCCTGATGCTGGCTTTAATTGACTCGCTGTCTTTGGAAACCCGTCGGCGCCAAACACAGACGCTGGCACTGGGCGCAGGGATCGGAGCGCTCGGCGGCTGGTTTGGCCTGGGGATTGGCGAAGTGGTTTACGATCTCATCTTCAAGCTGACCGCCTTGCCGGTGGATGAGTCGCCGCATAACCCCGGTCAGTTTTTAGTTCTTCTGCTGGGACGTGCCTTTGGGTATGCCGTGATCGGCGGCGTCGTTGGCGCGGCGCAGGGCGCGGTCAATCGTTCGGCGGTAATTGCGCGGCAGGGAGCGTTCGGCGGGTGTGTCGGTGGGTTCTTAGGAGGTACGGGCTTCCAGATACTTAACGGGCTGGGCTTCCCCGCGTCTCTTTCTCGCCTGCTGGCGCTGGCGGCGACGGGGGCGCTGGCGGGGTTCTTTGTCGGGCTGGTGCAGAACCTGCTGAAACAAGCCTGGATACGGGTCGTGCTGGGCCGCAACGAAGGTAAAGAGTATCTGATCGCAAAGCCCATCACGACCATCGGGCGCTCCGAGCTTGCCGACATCGGCTTGTTCGGCGATCCCGGCATTGCGCCTACCCATGCCGCGATTGAGTCGCTGCCCGCGCAAAATCGTCATCGGCTGCGGGCGATCCTGGAAGGCAGCAAGCGCGGCGCGGAGTTCTCGCCGCCGCTGGTGAACGGCCAGCCGGTGGCAGGGGAGCAGTGGCTGGCCGACGGTGACACGATCCAAATTGGCAAGCGCACTCTGCTGTTCCAAGAAAAAGCGACTCGCAAAGGCGCGGCTGTGGCCTCAGCGGCAGCGTCCCCCGCTCGCCCGGCGGCCTCGCGTTTTGTGGGCGAAGAGCTGACAGCGCAGGCCGCGCCGGAGCCTGGACGGCGTCCGCCGCTCACGACGCCTGCCGATGTCATTGACCAAATGGGTTCGGCTCCTGCTGCCGAGGCAGTCCGCGCTGAAACTACGGTCCCGTCGCTGCCCGGCTTCGGCGGCGTCGGCACACGGCTGGTCGCCGTGCAGGGACCCTACACCGGCCAGTCATTCCCGCTGTCCCACGTTCCCGCCGTGATTGGCCGCGCCCCGGAGCGCGACATTGCCCTGCCCGCCGACACGTCCGTTTCCCGATCTCACGCCCGCATCACCTACGCGGATGGCCGCCACTTTGTTGCTGACGACGGCTCCTCCAACGGCACTTTCGTCAACGGCCAGCGCGTCTCAGACGCCCGTTTATTGTCTTCAGGCGATACAATTACCCTCGCTGATACGTCGTTTCGGTATGAGTGAATCCTCAAAGGACTTTTTGATTGGCATCCGCTTCGGGAAAATTGTTCATAGTGAAACTAATCGCTTCTATCCCCTCAGCATAGTTCATGGCGTCCCCACGAAACTCCCAAAGGCCGTCGTCATAGCCGAACGGTCCGGCGACGTTCCAGTTGGTCAGTAATCTTCCGCAAATGCACAGCGTCAGAAAAACCGCCTCACTAATGCTCTCAACATGAAGCGGGGAAGTGAACTCGACTTGAAAAAGCTTTCGGTCTTTCCAGTACCGCTCACAGCTTAACAGAGTTATCCTCTGCCCTGAAGCGGCGGCATAGCGTTCCACGATTTTGGCGACTTTTCGCTCATCGGCAACCCGCATGGAAGCTTTCCATTTAATGACTTTGAACATGATTTAAGCCGTGTGCCGCAGGCTATCCAGAAACTCTAGGCTCTTCAAATCGCGCTCTAAGCGGAAGCGGAGGGAGCGGCGGAGGGCGAGGCGGGCTTGGTCCAGGC
>CAXUBO010000028.1:0-3839 GCA_964249345.1 uncultured Armatimonadales bacterium
GTCGCGCAGCCGGTCGTCATCGCGCAGGCCGCGGGCCATCTTGCCGTCAAACGCCAGCGAGATAATTCCAGTTTCTTCGGAAACGACGACGACGAGGGCATCGCTTTGCTCGGAAATTCCGAGGGCCGCCTTGTGGCGGGTATGCACCTGCATTCCCTGAACGACGCGGCTTTCCGACAGCGGCAGCGTGCAGCCCGCCGCGACAATCCGGTCGCGCCGAAGCACGACCGCACCGTCATGCAGAGGAGACCCTGGGTAGAAAAGCGTGCAGAGCAGGTCGGCAGTCACTTCGCTGTTGATCAAAGTGCCGGTTTCAATGATGTCGCTGAGGCCGGTTTCCCGCTCCAAAACCAGCAGCGCCCCAATCTTTTTGTCGGACAGGCGCTCCGCCGCTTTGACGATCTCGCCAACCATAGACGATAAATTTTCGCTGTCCAGTCCGGTAAAGCCTTTGCCCCAAAAGCCGAGGCGACCGACTTCCTCCAGCGCATGGCGCAGCTCCGGGAAAAACAAGATAACGATGGCGACCGGACCGAGGGGAAGTATCTGCTGCAAAATCCAGCTTAAAGCGGACAATCTTGCCCAGGTCGAGAACAGCAGCATCCCGACAAAAACAATCAGCCCGGTGATGATCTGCCAGGCGCGGGTTCCCTTCGCCAGCATCATCAGCCGGTAGACAAGGTACGCGACAATGAGGATGTCCGCCCCTGCCCGCACCAGACTCCACGCATCGCCCCCGATAATCCACTGCGCCCAGTTGTGCCAAAGTCCCCGTAGGAATAAAACGTGCATGGTTGATGTGACGGCTGACGAGAGGCACCTGACTTTTGTTCCGAACTTTTGTTCCGAACTTTTGTTCCGAACTTTTGTTCCGAACTTTTGTTCCGAGAAATTATGGCACAAGTGCAGGCAAAAGCGCAAGGCAAAAAACGGCACGTTTCAGCAAAAGAACCCCAGCCCGCGGCAATCCGCAGACTGGGGTTCCTTAGACTGGGGTTCCTTGAAAGCGCGGCGCTAAATCGGCGGCGGCGGCACGGTGGAACCGGCAGGAACCGGAACACTGAGCGTACATGCCTGGAACGCAAATATCCAGTAGCCGACATACGGGTTCAGCACGTCCGTGGAGGGGCTGAGCGCGTTGTATGCGTTCGTTGCCGTATCAAACGAGTACAGCGTCGGCTGAACAATTGTCGGGGAGGATGCCAGCGAGCCGCTTGCCCCGCCTGTGGCAGTCACCGAGATGGTACTCAGCGGAGCCGCAAACAGGAACGGATCGCCGATCTGGTTCCACCCCTGCTGCAAGGGGATCGAGAACGCCGAAGTCGTCGGCGCAGGCGTACCGGGAATGTGCAGATAGTCGGCGCTGGGGAACCGTATCCAGTAACCCTGGCCTAAACGAAGCGTGTCCGCAGGCACCGACGGATAGAACACATAGCTGTCGGTCAGCGGCGAGAACTGGATAAGGCGCGGGCTGACGGTCGCCTGGGCTGCCGTCAGGCCAAAAATCGAGGCGAAGCTGCCGATGCCGGCATAGTTGTAAGGGGCCGAGATCATTTGCAGGCCGGCGGCATACATCACGGCAGGGGAAAGCGCAAACGGCAGGGTGGTCGTTGTTCCGGCGGTCAAGGCCGAAACCGACTCGATCGTGCCTGTGAAAGTCTCCGTAGTCGGGGCAGTAATTCCCGTCGTGGTCACAGTGATGCTGAGGGACAGGCCGCTGGGGACTGAAAGCGTATAAGTGCCGGTCGAATCCGTCGTTGCCGTGGCGACCACGGCGTTGTTGCTCGTCGTGACGGCGGTGACTGTCGCGCCGGCAATGGGAACCGCCGGGCTGCCGGTGTCCGTGACAGTGCCGGTCACGGTCGCCGTGCCGCTGCCTGCATTGGTATTGACCGAAAGCGCGGCCAGCAGGGGCGCTCCCACAAACGAGCCGAGGCCGGTGGCGTCGTCGTAGCCGGTTCCTGCCGGATAAAACAGGTTGGTTCCCGTCGTAATGTCATGGAAGTCTGCGCCGTACGTGTTGCTGTTCACCGCCAGCGGATAAAGCTGTGGGTTCAGAAAGCCGACGGAGGAAGTCAGGCCGTTTACGGTGCGCTGCTCATTAATCAAAGCGGTGTAAGCCGCCCACAGCGGCGCGGCGGCGCTGGTACCGCCGATCACTTCGGCGACACCGGCAGCCCCAAGTGTCAGCGGCGCGTAGACCGTGTAGCCGGTGTACGGATCGGCGTTCAGGGAAACATCGGGAACATCGCGCCGGGTGGGCGATGCGCCAAACCCGGTCTGGTAGCTGGGCTTCGACCAAAGAGAGCTGATGCCGCCGCCGGAGCCTTCCGGGTTAACCGTCGGGGTTCCGGCGCTCCAGGTGGTCTCGCCGACATACGCGCCTGGGGTGACGACGCCGCTTGCGGTGGCCCCGGCTTTGACAAAGCTGAGGGTCGTGCCGCCGACGCCGGTAGCGTAAGGCTGGGAAGAAGGATTGTCCACTTCCGGCGTGGTCAAGCCGCCCGCCGTGACAACCCCGCCGGAGGTAACGGTCGTGTACAGGTCATACGCGCCGTTGTCGCCGGAGGAACAAAGCAGTGACTGCCCCTGGGTCGCCATCTGCTGGAACAGCGTGTTTTCTTCTTGAATGAGCGTGGGGTCTTCCAAAGTCTCGGCAAGGCCCCAGGAGCAGCTAATCACCTGAAGCAGCGGCTTTTTGCTGCCGTTCGGATTCAGGTCGTTCGCCATCGCGTCAAAGATGTTGTACGGAGCGTTGGGGTCGGCAGTTTCATCGTCTTCATACACATAAATTCCGGTCGCGGCGGGGGCCAGCGCCAGAGCCATGTCGATGTCCAGCGTGACTTCCGTTTGGCCGTCCACGGTGATGGGCGTCCCAAGAAAGCCGCCGATCAAAATGGGCTGAACGGTGGCTGCGGCTCCGGTCAGCACCGTAGGCAGGGTGAACGCAGCCGCATACTGCGCGACATCTGCCGGGGCAAAGCCGTCCAGCTCAAACAAGCCAATGCTCTGGCCGGCGCCGGTCAGCGCCCCCGCCGCAGTCGCGGTGGAAGACCCGTAAAGCGGGGTAATGCCGCTGAGGTTGTAAGCGTACTTGATGTCGTTCGGGGTGAGGCCGCCGAGCGGCCCGCTGCCGATCCCGCCGCCCCCCCCGCTAATCGGCACGGGCGCGTGCGCCCGCTGCGGGTCCATGCGCCGGAAATTCGGGTGCATCCGCGCGATGTTGTTCAGGCCGGCGATGCCGCTGAGGCGGACCGCGATGGAGCGCGGCAGGACCGGCGCGGCGCTGTTGGCGTACACCGTCCGGCCATCCGGCAAGCGGTAGCGGCTCATTTGAACGCCGAACGCCGCCTCAATCCGGGCTGAGGGGCCGGAGACGTTCAGCAGGGTCCGGCCCGGCGATGTCCGGGTGATGGTCAGACCCTGGGCGCGGGCATAAGCCGCGACAGCGGCATAGTCCTGTTCGGTCGGCCCAAAACGCGCCGTGAAGTCCGGCGGGGTTAAAAACTGATGGAACAGCGGATCGCCGGGCGTGTACTGCCGCCGCAGCAGCTCGGAAAGCTGGCTCTGGCTGCGGAGCGGCAGGACAAGCGCCGCCCGGAGGGTGGTATTTGCGTCCAGCCGTCCCAGCGCCCTCGCGCCCCGAAGCCGGGGGGCGGGAGACTGGACGCCGCTCAGCGTCACCCGCGGCTCCGGTGCCGCCTGCACGGCGCTGTACCCCGCGCCCAGCAGTCCCAAAGCAGCAAGGGAAAGGCCCCGCAATGCACGCAAAGATGGTGCGCGCAAAGATGGTGCAGAGGCAGAAGTGGAAGCCCGCGTCTTAGCGGAGGAAGTCTTAG
>CAXUBO010000028.1:3939-9588 GCA_964249345.1 uncultured Armatimonadales bacterium
AAAGATGGTGCAGAGGCAGAAGTGGAAGCCCGCGTCTTAGCGGAGGAAGTCTTAGCGGAAAGGTGCATCGAAAACAAGCTCCTTGATTGAAAAACCAAATCGAGAGACCAGAACGAAAAACCAGAATGAAAAAGCGGAAACGGGGCTGCTAAGACGTGAGTCTTCTCAGGAAGTCTTTTTGATGTTCCTATTATATATGAAAGAGGCCGGCCTGTCAAGCAGATTTATTTTCGGTGCTGCAAACGCTGATGTTACAAACGCTGGCCGAAGGGGTCATCCCGGAGCTGGCCGATGCGGCACACGCGGAGCAAAAGGAAAATCGGCACGGCAAGCGCCATGTTGTATAGGATTTCGCCGGCAGCTTGGATCAGCCAGCGGCGCGAATGGTGAAGCGCCGGACCGGGCGCGATCAGCGTGCAAACAAGCTCCGCCAGCAGGCTCGCCGCAAGCGTCACCAGCGGCGGCACCAGCAGATTTGTCCGAATCAGGCTGCTGCCGAAGCTGCCGGCAAACGCCCCGGCGACAATCCGGCTGGCGAACATGCTGCCGTAGGTCGCCGGAAGCGAGGCGGCGGCAAGCAGACCGGCCCAAAATCCCAGCAGGGTGCCGCGCAGGCTGCCGACTAAAATGGCGCTGCCCGACAAGACCACCAGCGGAAAGTCCGGCTCTGCGCCCCGAATACTCACCGCATGGGCCACGCGGCCTTGAAGGACAGCCGCGCTCCACAAGAGAAACGCGGCCAGTACGACTTGGCGAGGCGGGATCATGGCGGCGTCGCTCCCGGCAGGGAAGAAGCAGCAGGCAGGGAAGAAGCAGCAGGCAGGGAAGAAGAAGCAGGCAGGGAAGAAGAAGCAGGCAGGGAAGAAGAAGCAGGCGCGGCAGTGGCTGGAGGCTTGGGCGGCACGGATTGAATGAGGAACGCTTCTTCCAGGTGATCAAAGTCGGAGACCGGGCGCAGAACGGCGGTTTGAAGCGACCGGGTTTTGTCTACGGCGATAGAAGAAATCCGGCCGAGCGGGATGTTGCCCGGAAAAACTCCGCCGAGGCCCGAAGTCGTCACGACATCGCCGACATGGAGCGCGGCGTCGCTTCGCAGGTACGTCACCTTCATTAAGCCGGAGCCTTGCCCCTGGCATAGCCCAATCGGCCAATGCGTCGTGTGGTTGTGGATCAGCGCCCCGACACTGCTTTCGGCATCGGTCAGCAGCAAAACGTCGCAGGACTGCGGCGAAACGTCCAGCACCTGCCCGACCAGCGCCCCGCTGGGAGACAGGACCACAGAGCGGACATGGACACCGTGGGCGCTGCCTTGATTGAGCGTCAGCGTGTCAAAATGGGGATTGGGCTTCAGCGCAGAAACCTGCGCGGCCAGCAGCGGGCGCAGCGAGCTCTGCTCGAAGCCAAGCAGGCGGCGCAGGCGGGCATTTTCGGACTGCGCCGCCAAAAGAGCATTGTTTTGTGCCGAAAGCTCCAAAACACGGGCGTTCAAGGCCGCATTTTCCCGCGCCAGCCTCGGCCCGGACAGCAGGGAGCCGGCGCTCAGATGCCAAAACCTGCCGAAACGCGCAACGAGGGCCTGCGCCGGGACAAGGCCGATGTCCCGCACCGCCCACGAAACCGGGTCGGCTGCCCCGCGCGAGGCCGACCGGGCATGAAGCGCAGTCAGCAGGCCGCAGGCAAGCAGCGCCAGCAGCAACGCCCCCGCACGCCGTTTGTCACGCTCAGGTCGCATAAGTCGCTGTTACCCATCACAGCCGGCTGGCGGTCGCGTAATGCCCCAGCCGTGTTTCCGTCAAAAGAACGCTGCGAAGGGCGCTGCTGCGCGAAGCTTCGTCCAGGCATTTTCCGGTTCCCAGCACGACGCAGGAAAGCGGGTCGGGGGCGATATGGACCGGCATTCCCGTTTCGCGGGAAATGAGGCGGTCCAGGCCGCGCAGCAGCGCCCCGCCGCCGGCCAGCACAATGCCGCTGTCCATGATGTCGGCGGACAGCTCCGGCGGCGTGTCTTCCAGGGTTTCTTTGACCGTCTCTACAATGGCACTGATCGGATCGGCAATCGCTTCCCGGACCTGCTCCGACGTAATCGTGGTGGAACGGGGCAGTCCCGTCAATAAATCACGCCCGCGCACCTGCATGGACAACTCTTGTTCCAAAGCCGACGCCGACCCGATGGTAATTTTGCATTCTTCCGCAGTGCGGTCTCCGATAAACAAGTTAAACTGCTGCCGGACATAAGTGACAATCGCTTCGTCAATCTCGTCCCCGGCAATACGGATGGATCGGGCCGCAGCCATCGCCCCCAGCGAAATCACCGCAACTTCCGATGTTCCGCCGCCGATGTCGACAATCATGGAGCCAATGGGATCAGACACCGGCAGCCCCGCGCCGATAGCCGCCGCCATCGGCTCTTCAATCAAGTATGCTTCTTTCGCGCCGGCTTTTTTGGTCGCTTCAATGACCGCCCGGCGCTCCACTTCCGTGATGCCGGAGGGGATGCCGACGACAACGACGGGATGCACGAACCCTTTGCGGCGATGGACTTTCTCAATGAAGTACCGGAGCATCCGCTCGGTCTGGTCGAAGTCGGCGATGACGCCGTCTTTTAATGGACGGATCGCAATAATGCTGTTAGGCGTCCGCCCCAGCATTCGCTTGGCTTCCTCGCCGACTTCTATGACTTGATTAGTCTGCCGGTTGACCGCCACGACGCTCGGCTCGCGCAGCAAAATCCCCCGGCCCTGGACATGGACCAATGTATTGGCCGTGCCGAGGTCAATGCCCATGTCGCGCGAGAACCGGCCCGACAATCGGCGAATAAAGTTAAACATGTTTCAATCCTCACCGGCCCCGGAAAGCCGGTGCAGCGCGAACTGACCGGCGGAGGCCGCGTCCAGTTCTGCGGTCTATTATAGCACACTTCCCCGTCATTGTGCCGGGTACGCGGTAAACCTGCGTTGAGGCTTCCCGGTGAACCGTAGCCTAAGATTTTTTCTGCTCCTTCCCTTGCGAGCAGAAAAACCCGCATTTTTACCGTTTGCGCCAACAAAACGCCGGGTAAAGGGGGTTTGCCGGACCGGGTACTGCCGCCGGCTACTATTACACTGTCAGCAAGGAACAACATCATGGCAAGTCTTGTCGTCGGCCTGTTTGAGCATCGCACCGATGCCGAAGCCGCATTGAACGATTTAGTGAACAACAACTTTGAGAAGTCGCATATTGATTTGAAGGAACAATACTCAGAAAATTCCGCGCATTCGCTGGCGTCCGTGCGCCGCGAGCTGGAAGGCGAAGGCGTCCCGGAAGCCGATGCCAAGCTGTACGAAGACGGCATCCGGGCCGGCGATACCCTGGAAGTCGCGCATGTCGACGATGACCGGGCCGACGAAGCGCGGGACATTATGAACCGCCACGGGGCTTTAGACATCCACGATGCGTTTGCCCAGCGCGGCACCGCCGGAGTTGTTGCTCCGCCGAACACGGTCTCCGACCCGATCCCGCCGATGCCTCAAACCAGCGCCGCCGGCACGGCGAGCGGCGAAGTGGTTGTACCGATAGTCGAAGAAGAACTGTCTGTCGGCAAGCGCCAAATCCAGCGCGGCGGCGTCCGCGTCTTCCAGCGCACCGAAGAACGGCCCGTATCGGAGTCGGTCACTCTGCGCGAAGAAAAAGTCAGCGTCGAGCGGCACGCCGTAAACCGCGCCGTTTCAGGCAATGAAGCCGCGTTTGGGCAGACCGCCGATGTTGTCGTCACGACCACTGAGGAAGTCCCCGTCGTTTCCAAAGAAGCGCGGGTCGTCGAAGAAGTCGTCGTCGGCAAAACCGAAACCGAGCGCACCGAAACCGTCCACGACACCGTGCGCCGCACCGACGTTGAGATTGACGATGTTTCTGCAAATACCGACAAAAGGATTTAACCCATGGCCGAAGAATACAAAGATAACTCCTCCCGCACCGGCGCGGAAGGCGGAGCGCAGGTCTACCGCGAAAAGAAGGGCGGCATCCCCTGGTGGGCCTGGCTGCTTCTCGCGCTGCTCCTGCTTGCCCTGCTGCTGGCGTTTTTAGGCCGGCACGGCAGCCAGCAGGCCGCCCAGCCGGCCCCGGTGACTTCGGCTGCGCCCGTCCCGGTCGCCGCGCCTGCTCCGGCGGCCACAGCGGACACGTCTACAACACCCGGCGCGGCATCAGCGACGGGCCAGGACATCAAAGTTCACAAAGGCACCGACATCGCGACGGCAAAGCCCGCTGAAGCCAGCGTTCCCGGCGTTCCGCTGAGCGACGTTGTCGCGATTGCCACAGCGGCTGACCCGCTTTCGCTTGCCGGACACCGGGCCAAGCTGACTAACGTCATGGTGCAGAAAGTCCTGAGTGACCGCGCGTTCTTCGTCGGTCCCTCGGCCCAGCAGCAGATTTTAGTACTGCTGGACAAAGGCATGAACGCCGGGGCCAGCGGCGCAAGTAAAGTGACCATCGCCACCGGGCAGCCGGTGTCCTTGATCGGCATTATTGAGAAACTGCCGACCCAAGAAGCGATCAGCCAGCAGTACCAAATCAGCGGCGGCAACTACGCCGCGATCCAGGACCAGAAAGCCTACCTGCACGCCACCGTCGCCCAGCAGAAGTAGACACACAAAGCAGACAGCACAAAAGCGCCGGCCTCAATTTGAGGCCGGCGCTTTTGTGTCAACAGCATTTACTCATTTAAGCCGAAGGTCAACAGCAATTGTTGCGGACAGCTTTTGTTACAGCATCTGGTCTGGACTACTTGCCCTTCGGCGAGACGGGGAACCAGCCTTCGGCGCGGAGGGTCTTCGTGATGCGGACGGCGGAGGCGGCGCGGTTGAAGGTGTACAAGTGGACCCCAGGTGCGCCGTTTTGGAGCAGCTCGCGGCACTGCACGGTCGCGTATTCAATGCCGCGCTCTTGAATTTCTTTGTCTGTGCCTTCCCCCAGCGCGTCCAGCAGTTTTTGAGGAATGTCCTGGCCGCTGAGTTCCCCGATCCGGGCAAGCTGACTGAGAGAAGTCACCGGCAGGATGCCGGCGATGAGCGGCATGGTAACCCCGGCCTTATCGGCATGGTCTTTGAACTCAGAGTAAACAGCGTTATCAAAGAAGAGCTGCGAGGTCGCAAACTCCGCGCCGCAGTCCTGCTTGAACTTCAGCCAGCGGATGTCTTCGTCCAAATGCGCGGCGTCCGGGTGCTTTTCGGGGTAAAACGCACATCCGACATGGAACTCGAACCGCGCTTTGGCAAATTCAATAAGATCGCTGGCATGGGCGAAGCCGCTTGGGTGCGGCTGGTACGATGGGTCGTTCTTCGGGGCGTCCCCGCGCAGGGCCATCAAATGCCGGATGCCGGCGGCTTGCAGCGTGGTTAAAATCTCGGAGATTTCTGCCTGCGAGTGGCCGATACAGGTCAAGTGCGGGACGCTTTCAATATCCAGCTCCCGCTCAATCCGGCTGACCAGTTCCACAGTCTTCTGGCGATTGGAGCCGCCCGCACCGTAAGTGACGGACACGAAATCCGGCGCCTGCCGGGTGATTTCGCCCAGCGTGGAATACAGTCTCGCCCATTCCGCCGGGTTCTTCGGCGGCGAAAACTCATAAGAAAGCGTCGGCACGCCCGCCGCTAATTTATCGCAAAAATCCAT
>CAXUBO010000028.1:9688-11586 GCA_964249345.1 uncultured Armatimonadales bacterium
CTTGGGTTGACGCTCTGCACGCAAATCTCGTACTCGGCCAGCCCTTTGCACTTGCCGCCGGTCTTGCCGGAAAATAAGCCGGTAACAAGGCCGCGCTCTTTGGCGGCAATTAATGCGCGGTAAATGTTTTCCGAGTTGCCGCTGCTGGTAAATGCAATCAGCACGTCTCCCGGCTGTCCGTGCGAATGGATTTGGCGGGCAAAAATTTCATCAAAGCCATAATCGTTCGCGATGCATGTCAGCACCGTTCCATCCACCGACAGGCACAGCCCCGGCAGCGAAGGCCGCTCCCGGTAGAAGCGTCCCGTAAATTCTTCCGCCAGGTGCGCCGCCTCCGCCGCCGACCCGCCGTTCCCGCACGTCAGCAGCTTGTGGCCCGTGTTAAACGCCGTCAGCACCGCTTCCGACAGCGCGTTCAGCGTGTCGTTATGATCCAGCAGCCCCACCAAATCCTGCTGCAATTCCTCAATGTGTTGTGTCAGCATAGCATAAAAGCCACGGGTTAAAACCCGAGGCTGCCAAGAACCAGCGTCCAGGGGACG
Organism: uncultured Armatimonadales bacterium; assembly: GCA_964249345.1. GTDB lineage: Bacteria > Armatimonadota > Armatimonadia > Armatimonadales > Capsulimonadaceae > JANXMY01. Next base: position 10,231 of record CAXUBO010000028.1, read on the forward strand.
CAAGAGCAGGTCGCTCGGCGTGTTCTTTGTCTTGTGTCGCCTCGACACTGAGCACTTTCCAGCCACGGGTTTCAACCCGTGGCTTCTGGGCGCAAACTTTCTGCAAGAAGCGTCACAGGATGCACGACCCGAATTTCCGGCAGGCCGCGCTCCTTCAAGCCCGCCGCAATCCAGGCCAGGCAGCCGGGGTTGCCGGCGGCGATGACCGATGCGCCCGACGCCAGAATATGATCCAGCTTTCTCGCCTGCAAGCGCCGGGCCATCTCCGGCTCTGTAAAGTTGTAGATGCCTGCCGAGCCGCAGCAAACTTCGCTTTCCGCCAGCGTCACCCAATTTGTATTCGGCAAACGCTCAAGCAAAGCGCGGGGCGCGTCCCGGATACCCTGTCCGTGCGCCAGATGGCAGGCGTCATGGTAAGTCATCGTTACCGGCGTGTCCAAAGTGGCTTTGAGCGGCGCGACCCAGCCCATCTCTTCCAGCCACTCGCTGACGTCGCGCACTTTGGCGGCGAACGCGGCGGCTTTTGCGGCATAAGCCGAGTCGTCCGCGAGAATCTGCCCGTAGTCTTTCATGTGGCTGCCGCAGCCCGCCGAGTTGACGACGATGGCATTGAGGCCGTCCAAAGGCGTGAACGCATCCACAAGCAAGCGGGCCAGGGCGCGGCTTTCCTCGCCGCAGCCGCTGTGGCCGTGCAGCGCCCCGCAGCAGCCTTGACGGCGGTTGACCAAAACTTCGCAGCCGTTCGCGGCCAGCACCTTCACGGTGTCGGCATTGACATCGCCGTACAAAACGCGCATGGCGCAGCCGGAAAGAACGCCGACGCGGGCGCGTTTGGGTCCGGTGGCCGGGGTGACGGCAGGCGGCAGCGGCGGCGAAATCCGGTCCGGCAAAGATGTCGCCTGGCTCTGCGCCCTGTCGGAACCGGACAGCAGGCGCACGGCGGGCGCAGGGACAACGCCGCCGGTGACGGCCTGTGCGACGCGCATGGCGATTGTCATGCGCCTGGGCTGCGCCAGCGTTCCCAAAAGTGCCGACCGGGACCAGTCAGTGGTCACGGGCCGGACATGCTCGGCGTTGATCCGCTCGCGGGCCGTTTCTAAAATGCGCCCGTAAGGGACGCCGGACGGGCAGGCGGTTTCGCAGGCCCGGCAGCCCAAGCACAAGTCCAGATGGTGGACCGGGTCCGACGCCGACAGCGCCCCTTCGTGCAGCTTCCGCATCAGCACCAGCCGCCCGCGCGGGCTGTCCGCCTCACTTCCCGTTTCCAGATACGTCGGGCAGGCCGGCAGGCAGAGGCCGCAGTGAACACATGCCATTAAATCTTGTTCATGCTGCGCTTTAGTCATAATCTGCCGC
>CAXUBO010000028.1:11686-20295 GCA_964249345.1 uncultured Armatimonadales bacterium
TCATAATCTGCCTACAAACCGGCCGGGGTTCCACATTCGGGCTGGGTCCAGCGTTTCTTTAAGACGGGCCATGAGGCCGAAATCCGGCAGCAGCGGGGACCAGACGGGAACATCGGCCCCGCGCAGGACAGTCGGCATTTGGGTGAGGATAAAACTGCCGCCGCAGCGGTCGGCCTTGTCTTTGAGGTCAGCATAAAAGACCTGCCAGTCGGCGTCTTCCGATTGAGGCGCGAAATGGGCAGCCATGAAACCCAGCGCGGCGTCGGTAGCGACCTGCGCCGTGAATCCGCTGCGCCGGGCGGTCCATTCCACCATGCGGGAGAACGCGCCGACCTGCGACGACAAAAGGTGGAACTCGGCGGTCATGGGGGCGGCAGGCAGCGCAAAATCGCGAAGTGCGGCACGGACAAGGCCGGCAGCGGCCTCGTCCAAAACGCCCGCCCCCAGCGCCGTCACTTGCCAGTCTACCGCCTCGGCAGTGCCGTCAAAGCCTAAGATCACATATTGGGCATCTTCGGCGTCCGGCACAACTTCGGCGGCGGCGCTTGGGCTGAGCAGAAACACAAACGACGGCAAAAGTGCTGCACCGAGCAGATGATCCAGCACGTCCTCACTGTTATGGTTTGCATCCAGCGGCAAAACTACTGTCGCCCTCGATGCAGGAAGCGGCGAAACTTTCAGCGTGGCTTCGGTGATGAGGCCAAGCGTTCCCAAAGAGCCGCAGTACAGCTTCGGCAGGTCGTAGCCCGCGACATTCTTGACGACTTTGCCGCCGCCTTTGACGAATTCTGCACGGGAATTGATGACGCTGACGCCAAGCAGCAAGTCCCGGACGCTGCCGCCGGACAAGCGGCACAGGCTGTTCGCGCGAGCGGCAATGACCCCGCCGAGCGTCTGCCTGTCGGGACGCGCGATTTCCAGCGGCAGGCACTGGCCCTGCATTGCGAGGGTCGCTTGAAGCGCCGCAATTGTGATGCCTGCCTGAGCGGTCACAGTCAAATCGGCAGGCTCATACTCGGTCACTTTATTCAGCCCAACCGTAGAAAGCGCGAGATCATAACGCTCCGGCGGGTAGCCAAGACTTTGCCGGCATCCCCCGCCCCACGCAGTCAGGGACTTGCCGGACTGACCGGCGCAGCGCACGATTTCCTGCGCCTCTTCCGCCGTCTGGGGCTGAAAAGCGCCCTCTGGTTCCCGGCCGAACAAAGCAAATGAGTGCGGCGGCAGCATCGGTGACAGCTTCGTCATGGGAACAGTATATCACGTTCCGCCGGGCGAGGTCAACTTGACCGGGTACTTGGGGAAATAAAGTGGGATTTTTGGGAGCGCCTAGCGAGCGTCTGCAAGCGGCTCTGGGCGGGGAACTGCTGGATGACTGCGATCAGCTCCGGCAGCACCGGCAGCAGCGCCTTTGTCGCCGCTGCCAGCGGCTCCGGCTCGGCAAACCCGTTCAGGGCGCCCGGCAGGTTGATTAAGAGCGTGCCGCCCCGGATGCCGGCGACGCCGCGCGAGATGCTTTCCTGGGGATGGCCGCCCGCGGCCGCCGTGTGGCGCAGCAGCTCGGCGATGGCCGGAACATCGCGCCTCAGCAGCCGCTTTGTCACGTCCGGCACCACGTCCTGCTCTGCGTAGCCGGTTCCGCCGACGGTCAGGATCAGGTGGCAGCGCATCTGAACAGTGGGTCCGTCGCACCAGTCCCGCAGAATGCGCTCGACATTGGCACGGGCAATTCGGATGACCAGCGGGCGATGCACCACATAAACTTTCTCATTGCCCCGCATCAGCGCCGCTTCCACAGCAGCGCAGCCGGCTTCTTCCCACGAACGAAGCCCCACTTCCGCGAACGTGCCGATCCGGCGCGAAAATCCTAGAATGCCGACTCGAATCACACTACTGCACCAGACCTTTTGTGACTTTCATAAAAATGTCTTCTAAATCCATCGCCTGCTCCGTGAAAGCCAGCACCCGCAAGCCATTTGAGATTAAAAGCGTGTTCAAACCTGCCTGCTCTTCCGGGCTGCCGGTGAAGTCTACGGCGAGATGGGAGTTGACAGGCCGGACGGCCCGGACGCCGGCGGCGTCCGACAAAAGCGCCGCAGCCTCATCCAGTCTATCCAGCAGCCGTATTTCTAAGGTGCGTCCGCCCGTGACCTGGTCCATGATGTCCTGCACGTCGCCGGAGACCAGCATCTCGCCGCGCTCAATAATGCCGACTTTGTTGCAGAAGTCCGCCAGCTCCGGCAGGATGTGGGACGAAATGATAATCGTCTTGCCCATCGCTTTCAGCTCTTTGAATAATTCTTTGATTTCAATTCGCGCCCGTGGGTCAAGCCCGGACGCCGGCTCGTCCAGCAGAAGCACTTTGGGATCATGGATCAGAGTCTTCGCCAAACACAGCCGCTGCTTCATGCCGGTAGAAAGCTCTTCGACGTAGCTGTCCTTTTTTCCTTCTAAATCTGTAAGACTTAATACATCGTCAATAATGCGCGGCCTTTGACTCTTCGGCAGCCGGTACGCACCCGCGAAAAAGTCCAAATACTCCCAGACCCGCATGTCGTCGTAAATGCCGAAGAACGCCGGCATATAGCCGATTCGTCCGCGCACGGCTTCGGGATGCTCCACGACATCAATGCCATCAATCAGCGCACGGCCCGAAGTCGGCTTAAGCAGTGTCGCCAGCATCTTAATGGTAGTCGTTTTCCCGGCACCGTTCGGCCCGATAAAGCCGAAAATGTCTCCGGCTTCTAGGTTCAGGCTCAGGTCCTTCACCGCCGTCAGCCCTTTGTATTCTTTGGAAAGATGTTCAATTTGGATCATAGCAACTCAATTTCGTTCCCGGACCGAGCGGTGGTAGCGGCGCACCATAAACAGCAGTGCCGCCACTGCCGCAAATGCCGTGAGGAAGAAATACCAGAAGGGCGCGGCCAGATCAGTGTTTGAATCAAAGCCGCCTAAACCCGGCGAAATCTGGCCCATCAATGCACTGAGGGCGGTAAAGGGATTGAGCCACAGCACCGGCGTCTGCACATTGCTGCCTTGCAGCATAAACTGGGAAACCACAAAATTCACCACAACCGTGCCGATGCACAAAAACGCGGAAAGAGTCAGCGCGGACGCAGTCGCGGTCATGGTACGCCTTGCTTGAAACGAACACAACAGGCCCAGCGCACTATAACAGGTGATTGTCACCAGCAGAAACAGCATGACTGCCGGCAGCATCAGCCCGCCAAGACTTGCGCGGGCTGCATCCACGGCCATGAACGGCAGCAAAATCACCAGTAGCAGCCAGGGGACCATCTGCCGCCCGATCCATTTGCCCAGCAGGACTTCGGCAGCCGAAAGCTGAGTTGTGGCGAGTATCTCCCACGTCTGCTGCTCCCGCTCCTGCGTAATCGCCGTCGCCGCCAGCGCCGGAGCCAGCAGCACCACTAAAACTAAAGCGCCGTAAGACAGCAGCGGCCAAAACTCGCGGGCGTCCTGAGCCGTCCCGCCCCAAATCCCCAGCAGGCCGCGAGCGTAATAGTACAACACGATCACGCCTAAAAACCGCGCAATCCACAGGTTCGCCGCCAGGCCGCCTCGGCGCTTCAGCCGCATCCGCCCGCGCACTTCGCGCTCCAGCACCGGGTTGTTCGTAAAAATGCCCATGAGAAATTACGGGACTACCTGAACCCAATTGGAATGATTGACGACAAGCTGTGTGTCGCGGCCTGAGCGGATCAGCGTTCCGGTCAAAACAACTTCGTGACCTACCAGAAAGCTCGTAGCGGCAGGGTTTCGCCCGCCCAGGAACGGCAGTGATACGGTTACTCCCGACGGGGCCGTGTTTGGGGCAAAGCTCAGCGTTGTATTCTGGAATCGGGAATTTTGAGACATACTGCTAATTTTGCCGCGCAGTCGCACCACATGGCCGATCAGCGCGGCCGCCTGTGGGGCGCTGAGGGTGCGCGTATCTTGCGCCTGCCGGTAAGAAAGGGTCGCCCGTCCAACAACGCCAAAGAAGCTTGGGCTGATCGAAGCGCCGGAACTCGCACCCGGCGCAGGCGTCAGGGCAGCAGGAACGGGCTGCGGAGCGCTGGAAACAGGCAGATGGACCAGCACCAAGATCACATCGTTTTCCGTGACAGGCTGACCGTCAATGCGCGGAGCGGGACCAGCCAGTTTTGGGTCACTGCTCCACCCCGCGAGGATCGCCTCGCCGGGCGCAGGGCTGAAAGACGGCGGGGGCGCACTGGCGTTGCTGTAATTCATGCTGCTCTGGCCCAGCGAACGGAAGTAATCACCGAGCGCGGCCTGCATTCGGTCGTGAATGCTTGCCTGAGCGTCATTCATTGGGGCAGACAGCGGGAAAGCAGCCTGCGGAACACTAGCATTCCCTGAAGCCGGCAGGTTCAGCGCTGCACCCGGCGCGAGAGTGCCAACCTTGACCCAGCGCCCGGCATACAGCACCGCGCAGCCAGTCAAGGCATAAGTCGTATGGTTTGTAATGCTGCCTTTAACAGTGCCTATGTTATCGGCTAAAGCGCTGTTAATCGCGCCGCCTAAATCAGTCGTAGACTGGACATCAAAGGCCCGCATCGCCCACATGTTGACCGGCGTGCCGGGCAGCGAGACGGCCCCCGGCGTTTCCAAAAACTGGGCCGCGCCGGAGCTTTGCGAATTGTCGCCGCTGCTGGGGCCGTAGCTGATGCCGGGATTGGGAACGGCGGCCAGCAGATTGTCCCCCGAAAAGCTGATGTCGTAGGTGGTCCGGTGCGGCGAAAACAGGCCAACCTCGGAATAAACGCCCGCTGCCGATTGTCCGGCAGAGGTTTCCACCAGCGCAGCCCGGTTGACAAAGACGCTGCCGCCTTTCGCGGCGTACCCAACGGCGAATGTTCCGGCGGCAAACAAAAACACCAAAGCCGGAATGGTCAGCCAGGCCAGCTCCTTGCGGTCCATTCGCTTCAAGACCAAGTAATTGACGGGAACTAAGATCACTAAATAAACCAGCAGGAAGATCGCGATGACGGACGTGCCGGGCGCATCCAGCGACGGCCCGCGCATGACCGCTTCCGACAGCAGCGGCGGGGCATTGCCGTAGTAGATTGCGCCGTAATTTTCCTCGCGGCTGGCCGCTGTGTCCAGCACCGAGGCAGCGGAACTTGGCTGACTGAATAAAAGGGTCTGCCAGACCGGCGGCAGCGAGAGGCCCGCCGTCTGAAACGCGGCGCTTGTGGGATCAAAAGCGGTCAGCGTGACTGTCCCAGCGCCGTAAGGGCCGGAAACGATCTGCGCCGACCCGCTCGGCCCCGGCTGCAAAACGCGCACTTCCGGCAAAGGCTTCGGCGTCAAAGCCAGCCCCCCGCCGCTGCTGGACGGTCCGACAGTCGCCGGCAATAAGCCCTCAAAGAGCGCCGCGCCGAAGCGCGTGGGGTCCGGCCCGCCGCAGACGATCAAATGGCCTCCCGCCGCCACCCAGCCCCGCAGCGCCGCGCTTTGCGCTTCGGTCATGCCCTCAACCGGCGCATCGCTCCGCAGCAGAAACGCGCGGACGCCGCCGTAGCCGGCAGCCCGGTCCGGCAGGTCGGACGCCGTCGCCGCTTCCGCCACTTGCAGGGTCGCGGGCACATTCCCGTTAGTTTGCGAAGGCGAGCCATAAACACGCATGGGGGGAGATAAAGACAAGGGAGAGGAAGGTAGGGCAGACGCGGAAGACGCCGACAAGCGCCGGCTATTGAGGAAAGTAAATGCGCCGGGGTCGCCGCCGAAACCGACCAGCAGCGTGTCATTTGTTGCGACAGGGCCGCCGGTAAAATCTGTGGCCGTGTTCTGGCTTTGGTTGTTGATGGACGCCAGCACGCGCCCATCACCATGCGCCCGGCCTTCCACAAGCTGCACGGTCAAGTCCGCCTGGCCGGGGTCAATCCCGCGCAGGTACAGGGGAAAGAAATGCAGGGCCGCGCTGCCGCCGGGAACGGAAACCGGACACGCAAACACAACCGAGGACGTGTCCTGCCGTCCAGCCCGGCCATACGGGGAGCGTCCGGCATCGCCGGTCGTCAGCACTTGAATTTGCCCCGAAAGAGCGTCTGCGCCGGGATTTTGCACCCCGACCGTGACCAGGCACCAGCCGCCGGGCCGGTAGCGTCCGGCAATGCCGAATTTGGCTGTCAGGGTGGGACTTTGAGCGCGGGCTGCCGCCCCAAAAAACCCGGCCAGCAAAAAACCGGCCAGCAGCACGGCGCTTACAAAAAGCAAAAGGAGACGTGCTGCGGACCGGATCATGGGTGGAACCTCGTTGATAACAATGAAAACGCGAAGGAAAAATTTTCTCTCGCCGCCCCCCGCTTCCCGTGCCGAGCTTACCGCTTGCCTTCAGCGGCTTCCAGCTCATCGTCGGAAATGTCGAAGTTCGCGTAGACCTTCTGGACATCATCGTTGTCTTCCAGCAGATCAATTAAACGCAGCACCTGGCCCGCTTCTTTGCCGGCAAGGTCCACAGTCGTCTGCGGCAGCATGGTCAGCTCGGCGGACGCAACCGGGATTCTCGCGGCTTCCAGCGCCTTTTGAACACTTTGAAAATCTTCCAGCGCCGTCGTGACCTCAAACCCGCCGTCCTCGGTAGGCTGAATGTCTTCCGCGCCGCCTTCAATGGCCGCTTCGGTAACGGCCTCTTCATTGGAGACGCCGGGGTCAACGATCACAATCCCCTTCTGCGCGAACAAATACGACACGCTGCCGGACTCTGCCAGCCGCCCGCCGGTCTTTGTAAAGACTGAGCGGACATCGGAAACAGTGCGCTGCTTGTTGTCGGTCAAGCAAGAAACCAGCACGGCGACGCCGCCGGGGCCGTAGCCTTCATAAGTCAAGTCTTCGTAGTTTGCGCCGTCGCCGCCGCCGACCCCGCGTGCAATCGCCCGCTTGATGTTGTCCTGCGGCATGGAGATTGCCTTCGCCCGCGTAATCGCCGCTCGGAGCGTGATGTTTGAGTCCGGGCTGCCGCCGCCGGCTTTGGCCGCGACAATGATTTCGCGGGCCAGTTTTGTGAACAGCTTGCCGCGCTGGGCATCGGTCTTGCCCTTTTGGTGCTTAATGGAGTGCCATTTGCTATGTCCTGACATCGCTTCTCATCCTCTGCTGTCTGTAGGGTAACGGGACACCTTGTAAAAGGGTTCGCTTCTTTCCATAATTATACAGAAAAAGCGGGGGCGGCGTCAAGGCAAGCGGCTTCCGCTTTATGCTCCTCAAGGTAGGCTTTGCCCTGACGCCAGTTTCTCTCCACATCAAGGATGCTCCGAGAACTGCGCCCATTTCCATCACGTCCGAAGACAGGTTCGCCGCAGTTGTCAAGAGCAATCAGCGTCTGGTAAAGTTCCCCGCTCGCTGCCGGCAGATCGCTGCTAAACTTCCGCAAGAAGTCGCGATAAAGTTCTATGAACTGTGGGTCCCTACTTTTCCCCAGCGCCCATATCAGTCCAGAGATGCGATGCAAGCCCTTTTCCTGCTGAAGTGCATTGAAGAGAAATTGTTTCAGCGGTTCAGCTTTCAGCGGTTCAGCTTTCAGCGGTTCAGCTTTCAGCGGTTCAGCACTCTGCGCTCTTAGAAAATCGCCAGCGAGCTGAAGCGCATAAATTCTCTGATCGGCATTTTCCGATATAATCCCTGCCATGATTGCTTCTACGGTGTTCTTCACTGGCATAGCTGTTGAGATGTGACGGCAGCGGGTCTTTATATGTCAGCAGATGGCAGGCAATGATAATGAGAAGTGAGGGAGACTGCATCTTTTTGACGTTTTTGGGTTTGATCGCCTCGTCATAGTCAGCGTGCGGACCGACCCAGACCCACACGATCACGTCCGGCTCTTCCCGTACTCCAAGCGCCCGCCATCCGAGGGAAGCTCGCACGGACCAGACGTTCTTCTTTTCGCTGATTCGCTTGAAGTGCAGGCTTGAGTGGAAGGGGTCTCTCTTCCACAGCAGGTAAGACTTCTTGGCATCACGGCGCACTTCTTGGGGAAGCTGCTGAAAGAGGGCGCGGAACTTCGCCGTGAGGTGAGACTCCACGGGCTAAACCGTGAGCTTTCGAGTCCGCCCGGCCTCATACTCGGCCTTTCCCTCATCAGCCAGCGCTTCGAGAAATTCTTGTGAGACGGCGAACTTGCGATCCCACTCCATATCATCCAGAGCGTCCAACAGAATTTCCGCGAGATGGTCCTGCTTGTCTTCCGGCAAAGATGCCGTTTTTTCGATTGCTTTTTGGAGATGAACCGTCATGTTCCTAGCCCTTCCCTTCTCTGAGCACCCGCCAAAATTATATCTGATGAGACCGATATTGTCAATTGAAGGCATCAAGGGCGCTTAGTACCCTTCTTCGTCTAAAAACGCCGTCATCAGGTCCAGGAAAAGCTGGCGCAGGGTGACGTTGCCGTGGTCCAAGCAGTAGCGCTTGGCCCGGTGGAACAGCGCGGGCGACATGTCTACCGTCGCTTTGGCCCCATTGGGATGAAGTGTTTTGTGGGCCAGCATCGCTTGAACGCGGGCCATTAAAGCCGCGCTGCGCTCCGCGTCCGGGTCAGCCAGGGCCGGCACTGGCTCAGAGGCAGCAGAGTCAGAGGCAGCAGAGTCAGA
>CAXUBO010000028.1:20395-23565 GCA_964249345.1 uncultured Armatimonadales bacterium
TCAGAGGCAGCAGAGTCAGAGGCAGCAGAGTCAGAAATAAACTGTGACAGCACCAGATCGTCTTCACGCTCGGAAAGCACCGGCGCAGGAGCAATCACTTCCGGGGCTAATGAAACTGCTGAGGAGATTTCGGGAACAGCTTCCGAAGGAGCCGGCTCCGGGGCAGGCTCGGCGGCGGACTTTTTTTGTTCGCGCAGATTGGCGAGCCTCAGCTCGGCAAGCGTGGTCATCAGGGCAGTCTCCTCAGTATGCTGGGCGCGAGAAGTTTGCGTGGAACTGAAGTTCCACGCCCTTCTCCTATCATCACTTGCCGGCATTCTTTAATGTCACCGGCCACTTCTTTTCGCGGCTCATTTCCGACAGCGTGCGCTGAACCAAAGCCGTCGTCATCAGGCGCTGGTCGCGGACATAGCCGTTGACGAACAGTGCGTCGCACAGGACGCACACATCGCGCGGGACGCCTTTGGTAATGGCATGGACATCAGACAGCGCCTGCGCCTCAAAGTAGGTGTCAATCGCGCCGCCGCCGGCAGTCTTGATCCGAAACGCGATCATGTCGGTCATTTCTTCCAAAGAAAGCGGGTCCAGGCGTCCAACAACCGCAATGCGAGAGCGGAACGCATCATGGCGCTCCAGCTTCTTCGGCAGGTTGTCCTGGGCCAGCATGACGACCGTGATGAGCTTGGTTTGGGCGGTCTGGAAATTGGTCAGATCGGAAATCGCATCAATGACACGGGACACTAAGTTCTGGCCTTCGTCGAGCAGCAGCACCGGATGGCGGCCCGCCATGTATTCATCCAGTAGAAACTGCTCTAAAGCCTGCCGATTTTGGGCCTCGGTTCGCAAAGCCGTGATGCCGTAAGCTTCCAAGATCAGCCGCAGAAATTGACCGGGGGTTCGCACCGGCGCACCGGGCAAAAACGCGACCGTTTTGGTGTCGTCATCTTCCCAGGTCATTTGAAGCGCGTTCGCAATGGTCGTTTTGCCCGCGCCGACGGGACCGGTCAGCACGGCAAGCCCCCGCTTCTGGTCCACAGCATAGCGCATTTTGGCGATAGAAACTTTGTGCTCAATGCTGGGAAACGCATAGCGGGGATCGGGCTGAACGGAAAACGGCGTCTCGCGCAGGCCGTAAAACTCTTCATACATGGGTGTCGGTTCACTTTGCGGACTGAATTTAGGAACTGAATTTATTAGGTGAAAATGGGCAGTAGTGTATTATAAAGGAATTCCCGCCTAAAATCAAGCGCACATGCGTTTCGTTTTAGGCGACAAGTGCAGGTTCATACAGAAGCGAAATCATCAGTCCGAGAAGCCGGCCATTTTCTGATAAACACCCGTCAGCGTGTCCAGCATCGTTTGGAGGCTGTAACGGGTCTTTACGAGAGCCAGTGCATTATCCGCCAGGTTTTGGCGCAGGCGGCGATCATTCTGAAGGCGAGCAAGCGCCGCCGCCAGCGCGTCCGGGTCATCCGGCGGCGCCAGCAGGGCCGTTTCGCCGTCCGTCAGCATCTCCGCTAAACCGCCGACGCGCGACGCGATCACCGGGACGCCCGCCGCCATCGCTTCCAAAGCCGCGATCCCCTGCCCTTCCCGGCGCGACGGCACGACGAACACGTCCGCTGCCGCCAGCAGCGGCCGAACGTCGCTGAGACGCCCCAGCAGCGTGACGTTTGGCGGCAGGCCGCGTGAGAGGACCGCAAACAGCGGCCCGTCTCCGGCAACAACAAACGCCATGTGCCGCCGTTGACGCGCGGCTTGCAGCAGGACATCCAAGCCTTTTTCCGGCGAAAACCGGGCAGCGGACGCGGCAACAAACGCGCTTTGCGGCAGGGACAGCGCAGCGCGGGCATCGGCGCGGGCGCTTGACGCAGGCCGAAACCGAGCGGCGTCAATGCCATTGGGAACCACATGAATTTTGTCACGCGGCACGCCGCAGGCCGTGAGGCTGCCGGCGACGGCCTCGGAAACGGCGAGAACTTGGGTGCAGCGGCGGCCGATAAACGACAAGCCGAGCCGGGCCGGCGCAGACGGCTCTGCGAAATTGTGGGCCGTGAACAGCAGCGGGAACGGGCGGCGGCGATGGGCCAGCGCGGCAAACCAGGCGGCCCGGACTCCATGCGCGTGGACGACATCGGCAAACTGAGGCTGAACCGAAGCCAGCCTCCGGGCCGCGCCCAGGTCAAGCAAAAGTGACAGCCGGGGCGCAATGTCCAGCGGAATCGAGGCATGAAAATTGCGGCGCTCGGTTAAGCCGGCGAGAAACTGCGGCGGCGCGGCGACTGAGTTTTCAACTGCCGCCGGGCTTAGGCCATCCAGCAAACTCAGGATGTGCTGCCGAATGCCGCCCGCCGCCGGGCGGACGACATGCAGGACGCGCATCGGCTTTTGGGGGGCAATCACGGCAGGGACGCGACCCGCACCGGATGGTGGCGGCGATGATGGCGATGATGCCCGTCGGCATCGTCGGCGGTCAGCGTTCCTCCCGGCGGCGCAACCCCAAAAATGCTTTGGATCATCGGACGTGCTTGCGGCCAGCTTGTCGCCACGTCATTGCCGGCAGGCACGCTCGGCAGGGTGTCCATGCTGACCTGCTGATGCGGCACATCATGGGCGAAGCGGGCCAGCGCGACTTCCTGGGCCGGCGACAGGTCGGTGTCAATGTGCGTGTCAATTTTGTCCAGCATCGGCCCGACCTCGGCCAGGGCCTGCGGGGAGCGCATCTTGGTTTTCAGCGCGGCGATCAGGGTTTGCTGGCGGCGGGTGCGGACAAGGTCGCTGTCCGAGTGCCGGAACCGGACAAAGCCAATCGCCTGCTTTCCGTTTAAATGCTGGAAGCCGGGTTTGAGGTGAATATGCAGATGGCCCCAATTGTCGTCATAGTCCATCTGTTTGTCTACCGCTAAATCCACGCCGCCGAGCGTGTCTATCGCCTGCTCAAAGCCCTCAAAGTCCATTGCAAGGTACTTGTCGGACGGGATGCCGAACGTATCCTGTACGACTTTTTCCGACAGCGCCGGGCCGCCGAACTGGTGCGCGGCATTGATTTTGGTTGTGCCGTGGCCGGGAATGTGAGCGCGGGTATCACGCGGAATGGAGAGCAGCGAGATGGAGTTCTTCGCAAAATCCACATGCGCGACCATCAGCATGTCCGAGCGGGCGCGGCTTTT
>CAXUBO010000028.1:23665-32597 GCA_964249345.1 uncultured Armatimonadales bacterium
ATAAGGCCGCTGCCAGGTATTGCGGCCAAAAATCAGCCCCGTCGCGCCTGCGGCGAACGACTGACGCGCTTTTTCAAGCAACTGGTCATCAGGTTCCTTTTCTCCGCCGGAGATCAGGACAAAGGTTTTGCCCGCGCTCTTGATCACTTTGGCGATGCCTTCTTCCGGCGAGAACGCCTGCGTATTATAAGGCTTCGGAGAAGCCGGGGTCGGGCTTTCGGTCGGGAAGTTGATCTTGACCACGTCTGCGCCCATTTCCGTGGCGACGCGGGCGGCGTAGTCAATGGCCCAAACACTTTCCTTGCCGCCTTTCGCTTCTACCGCTTCGCCGCGCGGGTAAGCCCAGATAATCGTGGGCATCCCAAACCGTTCGGCGTCGCGCCGGACGGTTTCCCACTGGGCGAAGTCCCGGTCCTGCGCCGGAGAACCGACATACAGCGTATAGCCGACGGCGTCTGCGCCGAGCGCGACGGCGTCTTCCACCGATGCATTGCAGGACGAGAACGACTCGGCATCCGACGGAATTTCCGTCTTGCCGTTCAGCTTCACGATCAGCGGCAGCCGTCCGGCATACGGCGTGCCGTACTTCTGCGCCAGGCCATACTGGAGCGCGATGCCTGAATAGTTGCCTTCAATCGCCAGCTTGAACTGAAAGTTTGGGTCGGCAGAGTCGGGGTTTGTGAAAAAGTCACGCGGGCCATGCTCAAGTCCCTGGTCAATCGGCAGCAGCAGCAGCGTTCCGTTGCCGGGGCCATGCTCGTGCATCAAGCGGTGCAGCCGGACCTTCTTGCCGACCGAGAGGTTATCCATATCGTCTAAAGTTAAGCGTTTTGCCATGCTGGGTGTCCTTCGTCCGCGATAGCGTTTGTAGTAGAAACGTCTTATGCGACTTTCCAACAAGCGGACTTAAATCAAACGTGAGCCTTATGAAAAAGCCTTATGACTGCGGCCAGAGCTGCGCGAGGCGAATGCCGAGCCAGACCGCGCCGTACCCGGCTGCGACGCTGCCGGCGAGGTTTGCCAGCGCCGGCCAGGACAAGGCAAGCTGGGCCGATTCGTATTCAAACGTGGAAAAAGTCGTGTAAGCCCCAACAAAGCCGACCGTCACGCCAAGCCGCCAGTTCGGGTTTGTCAGCACTTGATGGGTAATCAGCGTCGCCATGAAGCCGAGCAGGAACGATCCGGAAACATTGATAACAAACGTCCCCCACGGAAAAGAATGCCCGTAGCGGCTGGTGATCCCGGTGTTCACCAGGAAACGTGCAATCGCGCCGAAGAAGCCGCCAGCCCCAACGACCAAGCACTGCTTGAACAGCAAATCCATAAGCGGTATTTCCGACAACTTGTTTCAGTGGGCGCGGATAAGGCGGCTGACGGTGACGAACTGATACCCGCGCTGACGCGCGGCAGTGATGATCGCCGGCAGAGCTTCCAGTGTTTCAGGAATGCCGTCATGCAGCAAAATAATGGCCCCGTTTTCCAGATGCGCCAGCGTCCGCTTGGCGATCACCTCCGAAGGCGGCTTAGAAAAGTCGCCGGGGTCATCCGTCCAAAGCGTCGTAATAAAGCCATGCGAGGCCACTTCCCGCAGAACTTCGCCGTTGTATTCGCCGCCGGGCGGGCGAAAAAAGCGCACCGGCGCTCCCGTGGCTTTTGCAATGGCGGCGTTGCATCGGTCGGCTTCGTAGGCGACCAGCTCCGGCGGGATCAGCGTCAGATTCACATGGTCATACGTGTGATCACCGACTTCATTCCCTTCGGCGACTTCCAGCCGCACCAGCCCCGGATTTTTTTCAGCCTGCTCGCCCACCACAAAGAACGTCGCGGGCGTATGCATCCGCCGCAGGATGTCTAAAAGCTGAAGCGTGTAAACCGGATGCGGGCCGTCATCAAACGTCAGCGCGATTTGCGGTTTACGGGTGTCGCCGCGCACAATCTTGTTGAACGTGTCATGCTGATCCCGCGCGTACTGGTTCTTCGCCAAAAGCATTTCGTAAGGCCGCTTGTTGGGGGAAAAGCTTGGGGCGCTGTAGAACGACGGCGGCAGCAGCACCGGAGCGGCCTTTTTGGGCGCGGCGGCATGGGCCGCAGATGCCCAAAGAAAGCCGCAGGCGAATAAAGAGGCGAACGGCTTGACGCTCAAGACGCCTCCTGACTCTGGTCCAGCGCCAGCGGGTCGCGCAGGTCGCGCATCACAAGGCCGGACAGCAGCTTGGGAAAAAAGAACGTGGACTTTTGCGGCATGACTTCGCCCGCCAAAGACACGGCTTCCACTTCTTTTACCAGGGGCCTGCCGAGCAGGAACGCCGCCTGCGCGTCGCCGTTTGTCACTGCCTGCACCGCTTCTGCTGCGCTTCGGGTGTACGACACATGGCTGCCGCCCGCGACCATCGCGGCGTCAATTCCGAGGCACTTGTCCAAAATCAGCGTGCCGAGCAGCGAGACCGGCAGCCGCGCCGCCGCGCTTCCGCCGGAAGCGTCGGTGTTCAAATCGGCGTTCAAAACGGCCAATTGCACAAAGCCCGGCGGCAGGATGACGCCAAACGCCGTCTTGCCGGACGCGGCCTGCGCGGCGATCTCGGCGTCCACGGTTCCAGGAGTGCTTTCGGTCAGTGTGAAGGCTGTCGCTAACGACTCCGGCAGCGCAGTTATCTTTTCCGGCGGCACATTTTGGACCAGCCGGTGGGTCGGCAGGACCAGCAGCCCCTCGTCTTCAAACGCCGTCAGCGTGACCAAGATGTAATCGGCAGGCTGAGGCGCTTCGGGGCCGGTATCCGGCGACGCCGCCCGAACCTCGCGCTGATAATCAAGCGCCGTTTCGTAACGGTGGTGGCCGTCCGCGATGAACACGGCCTTATCCGCCATCAGTTCCCTCAGAACCGCCTGGGCGTCGGCATCGGCAATCCGCTCAAGCTTGTGTGTGGAACCCATTACTGCGTCAACGCGCTCTTTCACCTCTTCGCGGTCGTCATACTCCTCGATAAAACTTTGAACCGCCCGGTCCGGGTCACTGAAGAGGCCGTAAATGGACTCAAACTGCGCGTCCGTCGCCCGCAGCAGCTCCAGCCGGTCGGCTTTTGGCCCGGTCAGAGTTTTTTCATGCGGCAGCACGCGGCCCGTGCTGTAAGGTTCCAGCTTCAAGAGGCAGACCAGGCCGTAACGCTCCGGCACGGGCCGGCCTGTCGCCGGGTCGTCAAAAGTCTGGCGGTACACATACATCGCGGGCGTATCTTCGGCTTTGAGCGTTCCCGACGCCAGCCATTCCCGGAACAGTTTGGCAGCTTGGGCGTACTTGTCGTCTTCGCGGCCTAAAATCAGCCGGACGATGTTCGCCGGGTGCTTGGCATAAAGCGCGTCCTGCTCCGGCGGCGAGATGACGTCATACGGCGGGGCAACAAGCGAACTGAGCGCCGTGCCGACGACAGCGGGGTCGTAGCGAACGCCGCGAAACGGCAGAATATCAACCATGAGAATTTCCTTGCAGCTTTATCTATTGCAGCTTTATCTTAAGAATGTTAATTGCGGGCTTCTTTATACCAGATGGACGCACCCAATGGCAACAACCTTTATGGCAACAGCCCTTATGGCGGCAACGCGCCCGGAGTTTGCCGAAGTTGGGTATACTTTGACTGTCGCTTTTTGCTGGGAGAGTATTCATGCCTTCGCTGACCGCCGCCGTTACATCCGCAGAACCTATCGCCGCAAAACCTATCGCCGCCGATCCTTCTGTTTTGAGTGTGCTGGAAACCATTCGGGACCAGTATCCCCAGGTGCCGTTTCTGGCGCTGGGACAAACCGTGTTTTGGGACGAGCCGGTCAAAGCCGTCTGGCGGCGTTTGCTGGACAGCTACTTGCCTGGCGCGGCGCTGATTGCCGGGGTGCATGACACGGATTATTTCGCGAAAACCTCGGCGCATGTCTCCGACGCCCAAAAATTTATTGCCCTGCCCCACGATGACGGCCAGACGCGCGATTTGTGGAGCGCGGCAGGTGAGCTTTCGGCCCTGTTCGGCAGCGAAAGCGTTCCCACCCGCTCGATGTTTCTGAAAACGGGCGTGCCGTTTGACTGGCTCGGCAAGAGCTACCCCGGCGGCAAAACGGCGCTGTACGCCGACAAGACCGCCGCGTGGGGCTGGCGCGGCATTGTCTACACCGCGTCCGGCAGCGTCATCGCCCACGACATTCCCATTCTGGACATCAAAGACGCCCTGCTGGAAGAATGGGACTGGGGCTTTGCCGAAAGCCTAGCGTGTCTGGAGAGCGCTGAAGCGCGTGCCAATGCCCGCGCTGTGGCGGACACGGTGCGCGGCTGGGTCTTGGAGTTTCTGGAAACCTGTGACGAGTCCTGTCGGCTGTCCGATTTGTATCAAATGCTTCTGCCGCGTTTTTATACGCTGCTGCTTGGTTCCCCGCCTGCTGACTTCATTGCGACTGCCTCCACTTCTTTGTTCCAGTTCAACCGCGAAACGTGTTCCCTGCCCCGCTTTGGCCTCGTTGAACTTTTCTTGAAGCGCGAAACCCGCTTGGTCGCGCGTGCCGCTTACAACAAATCCGTCGGTGGCCTGGGCATGTACCCCTTAGACGAATTCGGCCCCGGCGCGATCCCCTTTGATTTGGTCATTCCCGGCGTCGGGCGCGGCACCATCCGCGTAGCTCCTGCCGCGCTGATTGTAGAAACCGCGCCCGTTGAAATCTTCATTCCGACGCCCCAGCGCATTGAGACGCTTCAGCAGCTTGCCGAAGTCACCGAAGAACAGTTTGGCCCCGGCGTCGTGCTGGTCGGCAAAGCGATCACGCTGGCCGACATGATTGCCGCCGAGCATTTAGTCGTCTTCCATGAAACGGCATCGGCTTATACCAGCGCCACACAGGCCATGAACGCCCATTTTGCCGCCCACGGGCTGCCGCTGTCGCTGCACCCAATTGTGCGGCTGAATTATCCGACGTGGGACGCGCTGGCATCGGTGCCGGAAACCACGGTGTTTCGGCTGCCGCCGCACCTCGCGGCGACATTTGGAACCGAGACTATTTCTGCGCCGGAGTTTGCCGCACGCTGGCAGGGCGTTTCCGAAAAATGCCGCCGCATACTCCAAAAAAGCCGCACACTGTCCAGCCCGCGCAGCTTGATGGCGTATTTGGAAGAACATGACGACCGCTGCTGGTGTGAGCTGCGCCCGGAATACGACAAGCAGCTTGACATGCTCAAAGCCATGGCCGCTCAAAGCGGGATTTTGCGCGGCCGTGTGGAAGAACACCAAGAAGAAGTCCGGGCCTGGCAGCGAGAGCGGCAGGACTTGGAGCGGCGCAAAGGCGAAGACTTCCGGCAAGCGGCCCGGCCTTTGACGGACCGGGAAATTGCCGTCCGCATTCATGCGTTTGATGAGCCGATTGAAACTTTGCGGGAGCGCATCGCGGCGACCCGGACACTTTTGGCAGAGTTTCGGCGAGAGCGGCGGCGGCTGGAGCGCAGCCCGGCAGCCGTCGCCGCTCGGAGCCGGATGACGGAGATCGTGCGCGACGCCCAAATGGCCCGGCTGGAACTGGTCCGCAATGCGTTTCTGACGCTGGAAGGCCTGGAACACACGCAGCTTCGCCCGTCTGCCTGGTGGCTGCCGCTGGTGGACCGCAGCGGTGCGTGGCTGGACGCGATGGCATCCGGCACGAAAGCGCGTTTAGAGCCGCTGGCGTAACGGAGGCACGGCAATGACCCTTCTGCTGCGCTGGCTTTTCAGCGCTGCCGCGCTGTACCTGACAGTCGTGGCGGCGAACATTTTAGATGCCCGCTATCCTCTGCTGCACCTGCGCTTTTTTGTCGCGCCGGGCCTCGCCGGGGTTGAAGGCCTGCTGGTGACGGTGCTGGTGCTGGGGGTCGCGAACGCCGTGCTGCGGCCGCTCTTAAAGGCATTGACGCTGCCGCTTTCGTGTGTGACGTTCGGGCTGTTCGCGTTTGTCATCAACGCCCTGCTGTTCTGGCTGGCCGGCCAGGCCGTGCCGGCGATGTTCCATGTCGCGGGCTGGCAGGGCGCATTTTTTGGGTCCGTAGTCATGGGGTTAGTCGGTGGGATTTTGAACAACGTGTTGGTCTCTCGTCGGGAACGGAGGCGCTGATGCAGCTAGTCATCATTACAGGAATGTCGGGCGCAGGCAAAGCCTCAGCGGCGAAAGTCTTTGAGGACATGGCGTACACGGTTGTGGATAACCTGCCGCCGATTTTGCTTCCTGAACTGGTGGAAAAGTGTGTGTCCGCCGGTGAGCAGCCGCCGGGTCAGCGTCTGGCCGTGGTGATTGACGCCCGCTCCGGTTCGTTCCTTATGGGAATTGATCCCGCGCTGCTTCTCGTCCGGCAAGCCGGCGTCAAGCCGACCGTACTGTTTCTGGATGCGTCGGACGCCGTTCTTGTCCAGCGATTTAAAGAAACCCGCCGCCGGCATCCTTTGTTTGAAGACCACGGCGGCATTCTCGGCAGCGTCGTCGCCGAACGCTCGCTGCTGGAACCTATCAAAGAAGACGCGGACAAAGTCGTTGACACCAGCGACATGAGTTCGTCTGAGCTGCGGAACATGCTGCTGACCGAGTTCTCGCCCGCCCCCGACAAGAACCAGGGCCTCATTGTGACCGTCAACTCCTTCGGCTTCAAGTACGGTCTGCCGCTCGACGCCGACTTGGTCTTTGACGTTCGCTTTTTAGTCAATCCACATTATGTGGACGACCTGCGGCCTTATGACGGGCGCAACCAGATTATTGAAGAGTTCGTGATGCGCGACCCGGACAGCGGCCTCTTTTTGGAGAAGCTTTATGACCTCATGGACTGGAGCGTCCCGCGCTACGTTGCCGAAGGCAAGGCATATCTCACGGTTGCCATCGGCTGCACGGGAGGCCGCCACCGCTCGGTCGTCGTCTCGGAGAAACTCGGCGACCATCTCAGCCGCCTCGGCTACCGCGTTTTAGTTCAGCACCGGGACGTAAACAAGTGAGCATAAACTCTCAATGAAACGCCTTTTTTCATTGCTGAAATGGCTGTATCCGGGAATGCGGGTCAAGCGGTGGATGCTCTTGACCCTGCTTGGCCTGCTGCTCGTGGTCGCCGGCATTGCGCTGGCCGTCAACATCGGCTGGAGCGACTACCTGGAGTCTTTGGACGAGATGATGGTCTGGATATTCGCCAAGACCAGTCTGGACACCAGCGACCCCAAAGTTTCCCTGCTGATGGGCCTGATTCTGGTTTCTCTCGGCCTGCTGCTGGTTTTCGTGTCTTACTTCCAGTTCAACCGCTCGGTCCTCAGCACCGTCGCCCCGGAAGCGCGGGAAGACTTGGCCGACCGAATTTTCCAGCGCCGGAGTCTCGCGCAGGGACACCGGATTGTCGTCATCGGCGGCGGCACGGGGCTGTCTACCATGCTGCGCGGCCTGAAAGAGCGCACTTCCAATATCGTGGCGATTGTGACGGTGACGGACAACGGCGGCTCGTCGGGCCGCTTGTCTCAGCAGATGGGCGTTCTGCCTCCGGGCGACCTGCGGAACTGTTTAGTGGCTCTCTCCGACTCGGAGCCGACTCTCGCTTCTTTGTTCCAGTTCCGTTTTGACGAGGACCACGAAGGGCTGGCCGGCCATTCGTTCGGCAACTTATTCCTTGCCGCGATGACCGAGATTTACAAAGGCAATTACGAGCAGGCTATCGCGGCGACTTCCAAAGTCCTTGCCATTCGCGGCAGAGTGTATCCCTCTACCACTCAGAACGTCCTGCTGCTCGGCGAAATGGAAGACGGCACGATCATTGAAGGCGAGACCCAAATCGCGCATCATGCGCTGCCCATCAAGCAAATCTATGTGCGGCCTGAAAACGCCCGCCCATTGCCGGAAGCCTTAGAAGCGATCCGGCTGGCCGATGCCATCATCATGGGGCCGGGCAGCGTTTTCACTTCCATCGTGCCGAACTTTCTGGTAGACGGCATCGCCGACGCCGTCCACCAAAGCAAAGCGGTTAAGATTTATGTTTGCAACGTGATGACTCAGCCCGGCGAGACTGACAATTTCACCGCGTCGGACCACCTGCAAGCCCTCGCCCGCCATGCCCCCGGCAAGCGTCTTTTTGATTATGTTTTACTCAACAAAGAGCCGCCCGGCACCGAAGTCTTGGAGCGTTACGAAAAGTACGGCCAGCGATTCGTCACCCCCGACGTTGACAACATCCGCGCCCTCGGCTATACCCCTGTCGCCGTCAACTTGATTTCCCAAACCGACATTGTCCGCCACGACCCCGCCCGGCTCGCCGAAGCCATCTACCGCATTATTTTGTAAATCCGCCGTAAAGCATGGTACAAGGTTGCAATGAGCGGCATAGATGTCCTTCGGCTTGCTATTCCTTTTTGGTGTGCGCTGTTCATCACGAACTATACAGATCACCACCTCTGGCATACCCATAGCGCTCATGCTCGTGCTGCTTATGCAATGCTCACGCTTGTCGCCAGCTTTCTTGGCGTCTCCCGCTTAGGTTATTATGTGCTGGCTGGCCTCGCTGCATTCCTTGAAAGGAAGTTCAGCAAGCGAGGAAGCTAGAAAGCGGCGGGACGGAAAAATAGCTTTGCTACACCCGCGCCTGCGCTTTCTTGACGATTGCCACAATCAAGTAGACCACAATCAAGATCAGTACCAGGCCCATCAAAAAGCGCAGAAAGCTGAACGAGCCAGGGTAATAGCTGCCGCCTGAATAAATCGGCGGCGAGTAATAGAAGCCGGGGTAGAACGGCGTGTACATGTACCACGCCGGATGCACCCAACCGTAGGAGTAGTCCGAAAAGCCGCCGTAGTAATGCGCCGAGCCATACTGCCCGCCGTAGCTGAGAGGCCGCGACGACACCGGCGTCCGCGTCTGAAAACTGGACACCCGCGACCCACCGCCGAAGCCGCCCGTGCTGCGTGACCCGCCAAAGCC
>CAXUBO010000029.1:0-27037 GCA_964249345.1 uncultured Armatimonadales bacterium
ATCTTCAGGGCAAGCTTGGCGCAGCGCAGGCTTCGCGCACGACGGATTATGCCTCCACGCTGGCCGGCAAGATTTTTGACACGCTGCCGAAGCCAGAAATTGACATGGGTAAGATCAACAAAGCCGTTGATGAAGCCATGCGCGGCTTGAACTCGCTCAAAAATGATGCCGTGAAGACTGCCCGGACGGCAGCCCGCCAGGCGGCGCAGGAAGCTCGCCGGGCCGGGCGCGAAGGCCGCCGAGGCTTTAAAGTTGACTTCAACTTTGATTTCGGGGGCGAAACCGCAAGCGGCCGGCCTGAGAACACGCGCAGCGAGGCGCAGGCGACCCAGACCAGTCAAGACACCGTGGCGTGGACCGGCGCGGACAAGCTGGCTTTGGAGAACCATCACGGCAACGTCTCGGTGATCGGCGCGGACCTGCCCGCAGGAACCGCCGAAGCGTCCGTCACAAAAACCGCCTGGGCCGAGTCGGAGGCCGACGCGCGGGTTTTGCTTCAGCAGGTTTTTTTAACGAACCAAGTGGAACAAGGCCGGTGCAAAGTCGGCATTGCTGCGCCGCGCGATGCCGCCGAGCGGCTAGTCGTGGATTATGAGATTCGCGTGCCGCGCTCTGCGGCTCTGGAAGTGACGACCACCTACGGCAATGTCACGGCGCAGGGGACTTCCGGGGCGCTTGCCGTGCAGACGGCCTCCGGCAAAGTTCAGGCCACAGAGCCGTACCCGGAGGCGCCGGGCGACCTGCGCCTTTCCAGCCACTCCGGGGACATTCACCTGCGAAACTGGAACGCGCCGGCGGGCAGCGTTCTGGTGGAAACCGGCAGCGCGATTGTGGAAGCTTCTGAAGTCACCGGCGAGACCGTCAGCGTGACCAGCCGCAGCGGGGACATCACAGCGCAGTTGGTCCGGGCCGGCTCGCAGGCGTCGTTTGAATCAAGCAGTGGTGATGTGAGCGTCATGCAGACGAACGCCGGAACACGGGTTCACCTTCGCACCCAGAGCGGCCAGGCCCGTGTGACAGACGTGCAGGCCGAGCAAATTCATTTAGAGACCGTCAGCGGCGATGCGGAACTGCGCGAGGTGGCTGGGGCGCTGACCGTCAAGACCATCAGCGGCGATGTGGAAGCTTCGGGGGCGGACAGCCCGGCGATTTCGCTGGTGACGGTCAGCGGCGACACGCGCTGGGCCGTGCCGGGGCCGTTCTCCGGCGCATGGTCGGGCACCACCGTGTCCGGCGACCTGCGTTTGACCCTGCCTGCGGGGTCCGACGCCCGCGTCGAGATGAACACGACCAGCGGCACACTGGCGCTGAAAGCTCCGGTCACGAACCCCGTCACGACAGACCGCCACGCGGCGGGAACGCTCGGCACCGGAACCGGGTCCCTGCGCCTGCAATCCGTTTCCGGCGACTTGGTTGTGACCGAGGCAGCGTAAGGGATGAAGAACTCCCCCAGCCCTGGGGGAGTATTTGCCCCTTGACGGCAGGGAACTTTTGTTGTAACATAGAAGCGTAAATTACTTTGACACAAATGGCCTGCAAACAGTCTTTGTAGACAAGGCCGCGAAAGGAACTTTCTTATTTTGACACGCCCTCCCTTGCGGTGGCCTGCGATGATCGCCCTGATGATTGCCGCCGCACCCGCCGCATTTGCACAAATGCAGCAGATGCCTTCTGCTTCCATGCCGCCGCAGGTTCCGATGAACCCTGGGATGCCGCCTACCCCGCCCGCAGCCGCGCCGCCCGTGGCGGTGCCGACGAAGCCGGGACCGCCCGGAGTTGCCGCTGTCGTCAACGGCAAAAAGATTTACCGCTATCAGGTCGCAAACCAGGCGCTCAGCACGGCGGGACCGCAAATCCTGAACACCATGATCTTGATTGAGCTGATCAACCAGGAAGCCGCCCGGCAGCACGTTGTCGTGACGCCGGCGCAGGTAGACGCCCAGCTTAACGAGGTCCGGCAAACGGCGGCCGCGCGTTTTCCAGGCGGCCTCGATGCGGCGCTGGCCCAGCGCAATGAAACGCTGGCGTCTTTCAAGCAGCAGCTCAAGACCCAGATGGAAGCCGAAGCCCTGGTCACGAAAACACTGCCGCCGGCGTCAACGCCCCTACAGTACCACGCGCGGCACCTGCTGATTGAGACGGCTTCTCCCGGCCCGATGTCAGCCCCCGGCGCGAAGCCGCCGCACACGGACGCCGAGGCGCTGACGATCATCGCCAAAGCCCAGGCCGAGCTGAAGGCGGGCAAAAGCTTTGTGGATGTCGCCAACGAATACACCGAAGACCCGTCCGGCAAGGGCAAAGGCGGCGATCTGGGAATTATCAGTCAGTACACGTCGTTTGACCCGAACTTTCTGACTGCCGCACTCGCCCTTAAACCGGGGGAAGTAACGCCAAAGGCGGTACGTTCTCAGTACGGCTACCATTTAATTGAGGTGGACAGCACCAGCGCCAATCCTCTTCCTTCGGAAAAGAAGTTGTATCAGGACGCCGCTCCAATTGCCGCTAGTCAGGCCAACACCGCGCGGAAGCAGCAGGTCCAGGCTGCTATCCCTGCGTATGTCCAGAACCTGCGAAAGAACGCAAAAATCGTAGATTATCTCGGTCAGTAACTTGCGTTACCCCGCCCACCGGACCCAAGTTCGGTGGGCTATTTTTTATTTTGTCGCTTGGTAAAATCAGGGAGTAAATGGATGGCAGCGAAAACATTGAATGTCGGCATGATCGGCTACAAGTTCATGGGCAAGGCCCATTCCAATGCGTACCGGCAGGTAGGCCGGTTCTTCCCAGAACTGGAAGTCGTGCCGCGCATGAAGGCGCTTTGCGGGCGCAATGAAGCCGGGGTCGGACGCGCCGCCGAGACCTTCGGCTGGGACGAGTATGAGACCGATTGGCGCACGCTCATTGCCCGCGAAGACATTGACATCATAGACATTGGCGCACCGGGCAACATGCACGCGGAGATCGCCATTGCCGCTGCCCAGGCCGGCAAGCATGTCTTCTGCGAGAAGCCGCTCGGCAATACGTCAGAAGAAGCCAAACGAATGCTGGACGCCGTGATTGAAGCGGGCGTGTGCCACATGATCTGGTTCAACTACCGGGCTAACCCTGCCGTCTCGTTTGCCAAGCAGCTCCTTGACGAAGGCGTGATTGGAAAAGTCTACCACTGGCGGGCGCTGTTCTTGCAGGACTGGTGCGTCAACCCGGACGTTCCTTTGGTTTGGCGGCTGCAAAAAGAGATCGCCGGCTCCGGCTCCCACGGCGACCTGCTGGCACACTGTTTGGACTCCGCCCGCTACCTCGTCGGCGAGATCGCTGAAGTGAGCGGCGTTTTGGAAACCTTCATTAAGGAGCGCCGAGAAGTCGCCGCCACCGATGACCGCATGGGCGGCGTTGCGTCCGACGTGATGGGTGAAGTCACCGTGGACGACGCTTCTTTGGCGCTGGCCCGCTTTGAGAACGGCGCTTTGGGTACATTTGAGGCCACGCGCTTCGCGCTGGGCCGCAAGAACCACAACCGCTTTGAGATCAACGGCAGCCTCGGCAGCCTGGTGTTTAATGCCGAGCGCCCGAACGAGCTGGAGATTTATACCGAAGACACCCGTTCCGGCACAAACGGCTTCCGCACGGTCAGCGTCACCAGCGGCCAGGACCACTACACCGGCCATTACTGGCCGACCGCCCACAACATCGGCTACGAGCATACCTTTACCAATCTTCTGTACGACGCCTTCACCGCCATCGGCAAAGGCGAAAACCCCACCCCTTCCTTTCGCGACGGCTACCTCAACAACGTCCTGCTGGACACTATCGCCAAATCCGCCGCCACTAAAAAGTGGGAAGCCGTCACGCCCTAGCCGCAGCCCGTCTGCTTTTATAAGGCGGCGCAGGCACAACCCTCGTCACACTCCAGGCTGCCTGGAACCCGCAAAAGTCCAGCAGACGCGCAGAAAAACGAGTAGTGCAGAAAAGCGAGTACTAAGCAACCACTCGCTTTTCTGCATTTTGCCTGCGAAAAAGAATGTGAATGCGATTACAGCAATGTCTTGACTTTTCTTTAGATATCATATATACTAGGCCATCGCGATACAACTGTATCGCTACAAGCTCAAAGAAACAGTGAGAGCGCAGTTATGCTTGGCGAGGCGGCAGACAAAAACAAAAAAATGAAAGCCCCCGCGTACCAGCGCATTGAAGAAGACATTCGCTCGAAAGTGCGCGACGGGCGTCTGCCGGCAGGAACAATGCTGGCCGGACGGCACAGCTTGGCACGAGAGTATGGGGTTGCGCTGTCTACCGCCCAGCAAGCCGTGGCCCGGCTGATCACGGACGGCATTTTGGAAACGTCCGACCGGCGCGGCACGTTTGTCGCTTATCCACCCCCGCTTTTGGAACGACAACCGAACACGGCACGAGAACTGGATGCAGAACCCAAGCGGCGGCAGGCAGCCTTGACGCTCGGCATTGTGGCGACGGCGCGAATTAATCCTGCTGCTGCGCCGGACGTCGGCAGCCTGTGGATGCGGCTGGCGATCCGGTCCTTAGAGCAAGTCTTTTCGGCCTCCGGTGGAACCACACATTTTTTTGAGCGCTTCCCGGAAGGACGCGGCCCATACCCGCGCGGGCTGGACGAAGCCAATGCCATTCCCGTAGCCGAAGCCGTTCAATCCCTGCGGCGCGAAGGGGCGGACGCGATTGCCGTCATCGGCCTGTGTGATGCCGAAGACATTTCGGATGAGGTTGTCGGCGCTGTGGACGTGGAGCGCGTTCCGACAGTTTACTTGTCCTGGCACGCAATTTCGCCGCCGCTGGCGCAGGTTTCCTACGATAACCGTTATGCGGGCTATCAAGCGGCCCGGCATTTGCTGGGACAGGGCTACAGCCAAGTGGTCTTTCTTGCGCCTTTCGCCGATGCCTGGCTGTCCGAGCGCGTGGAAGGCGCACGCGACGCAGTGCGCCATGCCGGTCTTCCGCCGGAGACACTGCGCTTGTATCCCGCCGGCAAATCTGCCGGCTCTTATGATCCGAAAGCGTCCGTGCATTGCCCGCCGGCATTGACCGATGCGCTTTTGGCCGAAGCGCAAACCCTCGGCACGGCAGCGGGGCCGGCGGGCATCATTGCCCCGAATGATGCCACGGCGTATGCCGTGCTGGACCAAGCTGCCGACCATGGGTTGACCCCCGGCACGGACTTTGGTTTGATCGGCTTTGATGATGACGCCCGCTCCTGCGCGGCAGGATTGACCACGGTGCGCCCTCCCGTCGAGGCCATGGGTGAAGAAGCGGCTCATCTGCTGCTCCGGGCGCTGCACGGGGACAAGCGCAGCGTGCAGTTGTTTCTGCGCTCACACCTTATCCCTCGCGCTTCCACCGTGCGGCGGTCTTGACCGCAGGAAAGCGTACCGGCTTTCGGTTATAAAGGCTATCATTGTTATCTATAACGGTATTTTGCTGATGAAAGGTATTTGATTATGAAACAGCGCGGATTTACGCTCATTGAGCTGCTCGTGGTGATTGCAATCATTGCAATACTCGCGGCTATTTTGTTTCCGGTGTTCCAGAAGGTGCGCGAGAACGCCCGCAAAACCCAGTGCTTGTCCAATGAAAAGCAAATTGGGCTTGCAATCTTGCAGTACAACCAGGACTATGACGAGGCTTACCCCCTGTCGCATTACAACGATCCGACGGGGTCGGAAGTGCGCTGGTACGATGAAGTCGGCCCCTACGTCAAGAACGGCAACGTTTTCGCATTCAATGGGCGTTACAGCGGCGTCGGCGGTGTATGGAGCTGCCCCTCATTCCCCAGCATGCAGGAAGGCAACTACGGCGTTCATAACGACATATTTCAGGAAGGCGCTCCCTACAACGGCAGGACAGCAGCGAACCCGGCTCCGACAATCAAGCTGTCGGCGATAGATGCCCCATCCGACATAATCATGGTAGCCGAAAAGGGCCAGGATGTTGGAGAAACGGCTTGGCTTTCATTTTTAACTTGGGAAGGCTACTGGACAACGACTGTTGAGCCGACGCCGGGAACCAGCTACGGCGAGCATCGCGACATTGAGGATGTTACTCAGCGCCCTTCGTTCATGGGCGGCGCGGACTGCGACTTGCCCAAAACGTCCGCGACCGGCGGGCCGACCGGCTACGGCGGCTGCTCGTCCATGCCCCGCTACCGGCATAACGGCATCACCAATGTCTTGTTCTGCGACGGTCATGCCAAAGGGATGACACGCGGCTCGCTCAACTGGTACAAAAACATTTATGTGCCGACAGCCTATGCGACCCAGCCCTACGGCGGAGGCTTATTCTAAAGGCAGCCTCTGAACCAATATCTGAAACCAATAAGGGCCGGCGCTCACACCAGCGCCGACCCTTGCAGCGAGAAATCTTATGTCTCAGACGAAAAATCCTATGATTCAGAATGGAACACGAAGAATTTTAACGGCGGCTCTTCTGCTGGGCCTGCTGGGAGGGGCGGCTGCCGCGCCCGCGCCGCAGGTCAAGCAGGCTGCGCCGCCGCCGAAGCGGCTGCTGCTGACCCACTGGATGCCGTGGTTTGCCGCCAAGCCGCTCAGCCCGCAGTGGGGTTGGCACTGGACAATGAACCATTACGACCCGGACAAATATGACTCGGACAACAGCGCAAACGGCCAGCGGGAAATTGCTTCGCACTACTTTCCGCTGATCGGCCCTTATGACTCAGGCGATCCCGATGTTCTGCGCTGCCAGGTTATGCTGATGAAGCTTGCCGGGATTGACGGCGTCATCGTCGACTGGTACGGCCATGACGACTTTATGGATTACGGCGTCAACAACCGCAATACCGAGGCGCTTGTGCCGCTCATCCGGCAGGCCGGAATGCACTTTGCGATCTGCTACGAAGACCAGACCGTCCCAAAAGAGATCGCCGTTGGCGTGTTTGCCAAAGAAGACGCGGTCACGCACGGGCAGAAACTCATGGAGTGGATGCAGACGCACTTTTTTTCGTCCCCGGCGTATGTGAAAATCGCGGGCCGCCCGGTCCTGCTGTCGTTTGGCGACCCCTACTACACGGACAGCCAGTGGGACCGGATTTTCTCGGTGCTGCCTGAAAAGCCGCTGTACTTCACCGAGTCGAGCCAGCGCGAGCCGACCGCTGCCGCCGGCGGCTTTGACTGGCCGCTGCCGCACGGCGGGACGCAGGCCGCCTTTCAGCAGCAGGCGGCTTTTTATCAGCGCTTCCAATCTTCGCCGCTGTTCGTCGCCGCCGCGTTCCCCCGCTTTGACGACATTTACCAGCAGGCCGGGGTCATCCCCTCGTGGGGGCATATTGACGACAAGGACGGGCAGACCTATGTGGACACGCTCACGAAAGCCCTGCAAAGCGCCGCTCCTCTTGTGCAGATTGTCACCTGGAACGACTGGGGCGAAGGCACCCAAATTGAGCCGTCCGTGCAGGTCGGCTACCGCGATCTGGCCGCGACCCAGCGTTTGCGCCGCCGGTACTTGGACCCTTCTTTTGTCCGCACGGCATCGGATTTGCCGCTGCCGATAGAGTGGTTCCGCCTGCGAAAAAAGTACGCCGACAATCCGGCCCTGGAAGCGCGGCTGGAGACGTTCTTCCCTCTAGTCGTCGCTGGACATTTAGACCAGGCACGAGCAGTGCTGGCAAAGTACTAGAAAGGACACATCAGCAGCCATGCCATTAGCAGCCATGACCATCAAGTCATGGCTGCTGATGACATGGTTTTTTGCGGCTTGTGTTCTAGTTTGACCCAGCGTTCATCTCGCTCACCATCTCGTCTGCATCGTCATCGTCCACGGGGGTGACTTCCCACCAGTTGTGGCCGGATTTGACTTCGGCTTTGAGGGGAACGGCCAGCGGGTAAGCGTTCTGCATGGCGTCTTTGACCAGCCCGGACAGGGCGCGGACTTCGCTTTCGGGACACTCAAACAACAACTCGTCGTGGACCTGCAAGACCATCTGTGCGCCGAGGCCGCTTTCGGGCAGAGCATGAGCAACATGAAGCATGGCGATTTTGATGATGTCGGCGCTGGTCCCCTGCACCGGCATGTTGGCGGCTTCACGCTCCGCCGACTGGCGGAACTGGAAGACGCGGGAATTGATGTCGGGGACATAGCGGCGGCGGCCTGAAAGCGTCTGAACATAGCCTTTTTCGCGGGCGCCCTCTAAGACTGTTTCCAGGTAAGCGCGGACGCTTGGGTACAGCTCCAAATAAGCTTTGATCAGCTCGGCGGCGCGGGCATAATCCACGCCAAGCTCGGCGGAGACGCGGAACGGGCTGGCCCCGTAGATGACGGCGAAATTGATGGTCTTGGCCTGACGCCGCTGGTCGTGTGTGACCGGCTGGTCATCGGGAACCTCAAAGATGCGCCGGGCCGTCTGGGCGTGAACATCCGCGTCGGTGTTGAACGCCTGCACTAAGCCGGGGTCTTTGGTGATGTGCGCGAACAAGCGCAGCTCGATCTGCGAGTAGTCTGCCGAGACCAAGACGGAGCCGGGCGACGCGACAAAGCCTTTTCGGATTTCGCGCCCAATTTCGGTTCGGACGGGAATGTTCTGCAAGTTGGGGCTGCTGGATGAAAGGCGGCCCGTGGAAGTGACAGTCTGGTTCAGCGACGTATGCACTTTGCCGGTCTGCGGGTTAATCAGGGCGGGCAGAGCATCGGCATAGGTGGATTTCAGCTTGGACACTTCGCGCCACTGAATGACCTTGCGGGCAATCTCATGGCCTTTGGACGCTAAATCTTCCAGCACGTCGGCTCCGGTCGAGTAGCCTGTCTTGGTCTTTTTCCCCGCCGGCAGCTTCAGCTTGTCAAACAGCACTTCCTGTAGCTGCTTGGTGGAACCGACGGAAAACTTCTCGCCGGCTATCGCAAAAATGTCGGCTTCCAAAGCCGCCACCTGCTCGCCCAGGCTTTTGCCGACTTTGACCAGCCAGCCCGCATCTACCGAAACCCCGGCACGCTCCATGCCTGCCAGAACAGACGCCAGCGGCAGCTCAATGTCATCGAGAATCTTAAGCAGGCTGTCGCGTTCTAAACGGGGGATGAGTGCGGCTTCCAGCGCCTGAATTGCAGCGGCCTCATCCATGACGGAAGCCAGCGGATTAACGGGGTCGGCAACCAGCTCCAGCCCGGCGCTGTCGGCGGCTAAATCCGCCAGCGGATAGCCTGCCCGTCCTGCATTCAGTAAATAAGCTGCTAACAGAACATCAAACGCCGCGCCGCGCAGGGTCACGCCGCTTCGGCCCAAAACTCCGGCAGCCAATTTGAGGTCGTACACCGATTTCGGACGGGCGGCTTCTTCCAAATACGGCGTCAGGGCCGCGCCCCACTCCGGCCAAGCCGCGTAGAACGCTGCGCCGGGCAGGCCGAACGCAATGCCTTGAAGCTCGGCGTTCATCAGCGTCATCGCGGCGATCTTCACCCCAGCCGGCAGCGCGAGATGAAGCTGCATTCCGACAGGCGCATCGGCGCCGGCAAGACGCGCCAGCAGGACATCCATCTGGGCCTGCGTGGAAACAATTTGCCCTTCCCCGCCGGTCTTCAGCACGGCGGGGATGGAAGAAGCCTCCTCCGCCGTGCTTTCAATCGCCTTTGCCCGCTGCTCACGCTCCAAATCCGGCAGGCGCTTTAAGAGGGTTCGGAACTCCAGCTTGTCAAACAAGGCTTTGATGGCCTCGTAATCGGGGCCAAGCGTCTGGTAATCCGGCGTCAGCGTGACCCATTCAGGCAGGGGAACATCCCGGACGATGGTAGCGAGGCGCTTGCACTGCACGGCGCTGTCCGTGTGCTGGATCAGCAGGTTTTTAGTTTTTTCCGGCAGCTCGTCCACATGGAACAGCAGATTTTCGAGTGTCCCGTAGTCTTTGAGCAGCTTGGACGCGCCTTTTTCGCCGATGCCGGGAACGCCGGGCAAGTTGTCGGAGGCGTCGCCTTTGATGCCTTTGAAGTCGGTGATCTGCGACGGCGACAGGCCGTAACGCGCCCGCACAGCGGCTTCGTCGTAGGTCACGGTGTCGGTGACGCCTTTAACCGTGATCATCACCTGCACCCGTCCGCGCCCTTCCAACGGGCTGCCGTCGTCTACTAATTGCAGGGCGTCGCCGTCCCCGGTGACAATCAGCACGTCGTAGCCCTGATGCTTGCCCCGCTCCGCCAGAGTTCCACACACATCGTCGGCCTCGAAGCCCGGCACTTCGACATTCGGCACCCGGAACGCCGCCGCCGCTTCCCGCGCCAAAGCCCGCTGTGGCTTCAAATCATCCGGCATTTTCAGCCGCGTGCCTTTGTAGGTGGAAAGCTCTTGATGGCGGAACGTCGCTACCGGCGGGTCAAACGCCACAAAAATTGCGTCCGGCTTTTCCCGCTCCAAAATTGTCAGCAGCATCAAGACAAACGAATACACGGCATTGGTCGGAAGTCTATCCGACGTTGACAGCGCCCGCATCGCAAAAAAGCCCCGGTACAGCAGGCTGTTCCCATCCAAAATCACAAGCTTAGGCATACCAAATTATACCCACAGGCGGGTGTGCTATAATAGCTAAAGAGGAACTAGACGATGGCAATTACTAAACTTAGCCCGGCAGACGCGCAGGAAGCAATCCAGGAATGGAAAGCCGCAGTGGGGGCGCTCCTGGGGCAGGTTCAGCAGTGGGTGACTGAAGACAGGCCGGAATGGATCATCGAGTCTTCCACTGCTAATGTGAGCGAGGCGTCTTCGGGCAGCTATACAATTCCCGTACTGGAAATCAGCGCCCAGAACGGCAGGCTCATTTTGGAGCCGGTTGGGCGTGATGTATTCGGTGCCAAAGGCCGGATCGATCTTTACGCTTGGCCTAGTTTGTACCGAGTCATGCTGTTACGCAGCTACACCAACCAGGGATGGGTTATCCGCACCGAATCGGGAATAGACTGGCCGCAACCCTGGGCGAAAAATAGTTTTCTTGCGGTTGCCGACCAGCTCTTGAGGGCCGCATGAGTCGCGTGCTTATTGGCAATCTTGCGGCTGTTCAGCAGGAACTTGGAGCAGCACGCGCTGCGCTTTCTTATGTCGAGGCTGAGACGCAATGGTCACAGGCGAAAGGCGACGCCGTTCTAAAAGGGGTATCTTACAGCCATGTAACTGCTGCGCTTGGCAAAGTGGAGCAGACTTATCTGACACGCCTCTTTAGCGAGTTTGAGGGAATGCTGAGAGCATACCTAGATAAGAGGCGCGAGAAAATCCCTCCAAGAGCCTACGACCTGATCAACAAAGTCGCAAAACCCCGCCGGGCGAATGTGCCGGATGACAAACGCGATGCGGTACACCTTGTCAGGGAATACCGCAACGCGGTTGTCCATGATCAAGGAAGTGGAGCCGCCGCTGTCAGCTTTCGCGAGGCGCTTTCTGCCTTGAACCAATATCTCGTTTTTTTCCCTGATCCTTAATTCGTTGCTTCTCGCTTCTTATACTCTTTCAAAGCATACCGGTTCAAAGCATACCGGCCAACCAGAAGCAGTGGAACCCAGAGGGGAGCGTAGGCCAGCAGCCAGATGACCAGGGCCGCCAGTGCGCTTGCCGAGCCGACGAGTGATTGCAGGGCATCGTGCGTGGTCGCTTTGAGGCTGCCGGTGAAGCCGTTCGGGACCGGGGGCGCGGCGGCGGCTTTCGGGGTCTGGTTCAGGTCAATCGTAATGGTTCCAAGCGCGGCCATGCGCTTCAAGAGCTTCAAGCGGGCGCGGGTCTGGGCAAGCTGGACCCGGAGGTCCTGCGTGTCTTCCTTGTCTTCCCATTTGGCGTGAGTCCCCAGCGCCTTAAGGCGAGCTTCCGCCTGCTCTAAATCGCTTTCCTCCACGCCCTGCGCTTCGTGGGCGTCACTGGTCTTTTCGGTGATGTCCTGGCCGGTGATGTTTTTGGACACGACAACGCCGAGCTTAGCGATTTGGGCTAAAAATGTCTCAAACTGAGGCTCAGGGACTTTAGCGATCAGCTCGCCGGACTTCATGCCGTCATCTTCGGTCGTCAGGTTGTTCGCGGCCACAAACCCGCCGGTCTCCTGCACCATTTGGTTGATCTTGTCGCCGGTCGCTTCGGGGTTCGGGACTTGAATGCCGATGCTGGCTTCCTTATGCACCTGCCGCTGCACGTCTAAGTCTGTGTCCGGCAGAGCCTGGAGAGAATTAAGGCCGGCGATTTGGGCGGCGCGTCGTGCCGGAGCCGCACCATCCGGAGTTTGCGCCGTGAAATTGCCGATTGGGGCAGTCGGCACAGGCAGCGCGGCGCGGGCGGCAGGCGGCGCATAGTCTTCTTTTGCAGCATGGTTGTCTATGCCTGCCTCACGGTCAGAAAGATGAACCTGGAGCGGAACAGGTTTCGGCGGCGGGCGCTTGAACACCTTGATTTCATTTTCGTGCGGCGCAGAAAAATCCGCCACTGACATTGTTCGCTGCGCGTCTTCGTGAACCCGTTGGAACATCGGATAAAAAACGAACCAGGCGATAAGGACAACGCAGGCATACACCCAAACCGGCGTGCGGCGTTTTTTACCCGGCACTGAGGAGTCTTTAGTCGCGGAGCGACTTTCATTCGCTAGTAGCCCGGCACTTTCAGTGCTGGGTTCTTTCAGCAGCTTCTCGCGCAGGCCGGCCGGCAGCGGCTCGCCGGGTTCGGACGAACGCAGGTTGTCAGAACGCAGGTCATCGGTAATCTGTGTCATTGCGATTATCTCCTTTTGGCAGAACGCGCAGTGCGCGAGGTGGCGGCGGACGATTTGGCGGCGCAGCCAGGGCAGCTCTGCGTCGGCGTAGGCTTTCAAGTCGTCAATATAGGGCGTGCAGTCGGTCATGGGGCAGGCTCCGAAAGCGTGTCGGATTGGACGTAACCGCTCAAAGACAGGCGCAGGCGCCGGAACGCGGTGGACAGGCGGGATTTAACGGTTCCTACCGGCACTTCAAGCACGGCGGCGCATTCGGCATAAGTCATCTCGTGCAGCTCATGGAGAATGACAACGGTGCGGTGATCCGGCGACAAGCCTTGCAGTGCCGAGTGAAGATGGCCGGACAGCTCGCGCCGGGCGGCCTCCTGGACAGGCCCGCGCTCCGCAGGCTCCGGCTGCTGGCGGGCATCGTCATAAGGAACAGTGACGAGGCTAGTTTTGGCGGCGTACTTCAAGCAGTGGTTCAGCGCGACCCGGTACGACCAGGTAGACAGCGACGAGTCGCCCCGGTAACGAGGCAGGCTCTGAAACAGCGCAACAAAAACCTCTTGGGTCAAGTCTTCGGCATCGGCTTCACAGGCGGCGTAACGCCGAGCCAGCCGGTGCAGGCGCGGGCCGTAGGTATCTACGAACGCGGCCCAGGCACCGGAAGCGCCGCTCGTGATTTGCCGTGCGAGTTGTCGGTCATGCTGCTGCAAAGAAAATGAGCCGCCTTTGTCTGCTTTTTCTGTCTGCTTCTACGGAGTTTGTTCTTTTTGGAGCGCAAAAGGTTCAAATAAAGTGCCTCTAAATTTTGACGGTATTTGATAGTTTCCCGCTTGCATTTGTAGACAATTGCTGGTATTCTATGGGGCATGAAGATCACACGCTTTTGGAGCCTGCTTTTTTTCGCCTTCACAGTCCTGCTCGCCGGCTGCTCGTCACATAAAACGAGCCATGCGGGCCAATCGCCGGCTTCCTCCGGCAGCAGTACCACCCTGCTGAACGTCTCGTATGACCCGACACGGGAGTTTTATGCAGACTACAACGCAGCATTTACAAAATACTGGCAGGGCAAGAGCGGTCAGACAGTGACGATCCAGCAGTCGCACGGCGGCTCCGGCAAGCAGGCGCAGGCGGTCCAGAACGGCCTTGCAGCAGATGTGGTGACGCTCGGCATCTCGTCTGATGTGGATGCTCTGGCCCAGTCCGGCCTGATTACACAGGGCTGGGAGAAGCGCCTGCCGAACAAGAGTGTGCCGTATACGTCCACAGTTGTCTTTTTGGTGCGCCACGGCAACCCGAAAGGCATCAAAGACTGGCCGGATTTAGTGAAGCCCGGCGTCTCGGTCATCACGCCGAACCCGAAGTCATCCAGCGGCGGACGCTGGAGCTACATGGCGGCGTATGGCTACGCCCTGACAAAACCCGGCGGCAGCCCGGACTTGGCGAAAGCCTATATCACGCAGCTTTACAAGAACGTCCCGATTTTAGACTCCGGCGCACGCGGCTCGACCGTGACGTTCACCCAGCGCAATGTCGGGGACGTGCTTCTGGCCTGGGAAAACGAAGCGTATTTGGTCACAAACCAGATCGGCAAGGGGCAGTACGACATTGTTTACCCCAGCGTCAGCATTGAAGCGGACGCGCCTGTTGCGGTGGTAGACAAGAACGTAGACGCGCACAACACGCGCCCACTCGCCGAAGCTTACTTGCAGTATTTGTACTCGCCGGAAGGGCAGGAAATCGCGGCAAAGCACTTTTACCGGCCTCGCCTGGCCGCCGTGGCTCAGAAATACGCCGGCCAGTTCCCAGCAATCAAGACGTTCACCGCCGAAAAAATACTCGGCGGCGTCGCCGCCGCGCAGAAGTCGCAGTTCGCCGACGGCGGCGTGTTTGACCAGATTTATGTGAAGAAGTAGAGGAACTTAATGCGCGGTGCCGGGGTTGTAGAAGACCCCGGCAAGAGTGTGTCCTTTGGACAAAGATTGGGCTATTTTTCTTCACCCGAAGGGTGTTTCTTTGCCGGGGTTTTCTACAACCCCGGCAATCCAGCAGTAAAATTATGGCCGTCGCAGTCCCCCAGCCTCCCATTAAAGTGCAGCGAAAATCAAACGCCGTCCGGCGCATCCTGCCGGGCTTTGGCCTGTCGCTCGGCTACACGCTGTTTTATCTATGCCTGCTGGTGCTGATCCCGCTGTCTACGGCGTTCTTCAAGGCGGCCACCCTCAGTCCGGCAAAGTTCGTGCAGGTCATTGTTGACCCGCGCACCGTCGCTGCGTTTAAGCTCAGCTTCGGGACTTCGGCGCTTGCGGCTCTGTTCAACGCTTTTGCCGGCCTGCTAGTGGCCTGGACACTGGTGCGCTATCCATTTCCGGGACGGCGGATTGTAGATGGGCTGGTAGACCTGCCGTTTGCCCTGCCGACCGCCGTGGCGGGCATCTGTTTGTCGGCGGTCTATGCCGAAAACGGATGGATAGGGTCACGCTTGTACCACCTGCACTGGGAACGCACAGTGCACGGCTGGGCGATCACGCGCGGCAGCCACTTTGACGTGTCGTACACGCCGCTCGGCATCTTTGTCGCGCTTGTCTTTATCGGCCTGCCTTTTGTCGTCCGCACCGTGCAGCCTGTCTTGCAGGACTTGGAAACCGACGTGGAGGAAGCCGCAGCAAGCCTGGGCGCGACGCGCGGCCAAATCTTCCTTCGTATTTTGCTTCCTACCCTACTCCCCGCCGTGCTGACCGGCTTCACGCTGGCCTTTGCCCGCGCGTTGGGCGAGTACGGCTCGGTGATCTTTATCTCGGACAACGTCCCATTAAAAGGCGAGATTATTCCAAAGCTGATTATGGAAAAGCTGGACCAATATGACTATGCCGGGGCAAATGCGATTGCGGTAGTCATGCTGCTGGCGTCGTTTGGGCTGCTGCTGCTGATCAATTTGCTGCAAGCCTGGACCCGCAAGCGTTTAGGCATGGCATCCTAGAGAAACATCATCATGGCAACTCCCCCTGGACTTGATCTCGCGCCGTCCCTGCCGAGTGCAAAGCGGCCTCCGCTGGCGACGGAACCCTGGCCGGTGCGTGCGCTGTTTATTCTTGGAACGCTGCTGTTTCTGGGCTTGTTCTTAGGATTGCCGCTGGCAACTGTCTTCGCGTCGGCGCTGTCCGGCGGGCGCGGCGTGTACTTCGATGCACTCCGTGACCCGGATACGATCAGCGCCATCAAGCTGACCCTGCTGACGGCGGCGATCTCGGTTCCCTTAAACGTCGTCTTCGGTATCGCCGCCGCGTGGGCGATTGCCAAGTTTGAGTTTTGGGGCAAAAACCTCTTATTGACCCTGATTGACCTGCCGTTTGCCGTGTCGCCTGTGGTTTCGGGGCTGATTTTCGTGCTGCTTCTGGGAAAATTCACGCCGCTGGGGGGCTGGCTGGAAGCACGCGACATCAAGATCATCTTTGCCGTGCCGGGAATTATCCTGGCGACTACCTTTGTGACGTTTCCGTTTGTCGTCCGCGAGCTCCTGCCGGTGATGCAGGCGCAGGGCATGGACGAAGAACAAGCCGCACTCGTGCTGGGCGCGACCGGCTGGCAGACATTTTGGCGCGTCTCGCTGCCAAACATCAAGTGGGGCCTGCTGTACGGGGTCATTTTGTGCAACGCCCGCGCGATGGGTGAGTTCGGCGCGGTGTCAGTCGTGTCCGGCAAGATCGCAGGGCTGACGAACACGCTGCCGCTGCAAGTGGAAGCCTTAAACGACGATTACAATTTTACCGGCGCGTTCGCCGCCGCCTCTTTGCTTGCCATGCTGGGGCTGGTCACGCTGGTCATCAAGTCGTTTATTGAGTGGAGAACAGGCAGGCACGAAGGCTGAGGTTTTTCTTTGAGCATCGAAATTCGTGATATTTCTAAAACATTCGGCAGCTTCCAGGCACTTTCGGATGTCAATTTGACCGTGCAGACCGGCGAGCTGGTGGCGCTGCTGGGGCCGTCGGGATCGGGCAAAACAACGCTGCTGCGGATCATCGCCGGGCTGGAGTTTGCGTCGCAGGGCTCCATACTGTTCAGCGGCGAAGATGCGTCTACGAAAGACGCTCGCTCTCGGCAGGTCGGGTTTGTTTTCCAGCATTATGCCCTGTTTCGGCACCTGAGCATCTTCGAAAATGTCGCGTTCGGCCTGCGGGTGCGCCCGCGCTCCACGCGCCCCAGCAAAGCAGAAATCAAAGATCGGGTGCTGGAACTGCTGAAGCTGGTGCAACTGGAAGGCTTGGCCGAACGGTATCCGTCGCAGCTTTCCGGCGGGCAGCGGCAGCGGGTGGCGCTGGCCCGCGCCCTCGCTGTTGAGCCGAGCGTCCTGCTTTTAGATGAACCTTTTGGGGCTTTAGATGCCCGCGTCCGGCAGGAGCTTCGCACCTGGCTGCGGCACCTGCACGACGACCTGCACATCACCAGCGTTTTTGTGACCCACGATCAGGAAGAAGCGCTGGAAGTTGCAGACCGGGTAGTCGTGATGAACCATGGCAGAATTGAACAAATCGGCACGCAGGACGAATTTTACGAGCATCCGGCGTACCCATTTGTGTTGAACTTTCTCGGCAGCGTCAACGTGTTCCACGGGCGTCACGGCGACCTACCGAATGCCTCTTCGGCGGCTCCGCCCAGCCCCATCAGCTACGTTCGGCCCCATGAACTTGACATCACCCGCCCGCCGGGCAGTGGGGCAGGCGTTGAGGCTGTCATCCGCTACATCCACGCGGTTGGCCCGACGGTGCGTTTGGAACTGGACCGGGGCAGCGGAGTTCAGCTTGATGCCGAGCTGACCCGTGAAAAGTATCAAGAACTAGGCCTCAAGACGGGTGAGACGGTGTATGCAACGCCCCGCAAGCTGCAAACCTTCACCGACGATTATTCAATTTGACAGCACTGCCCGGCACTGAAGTGCCGGGCTAAAAGTTTACGAAGCCCCTCCGGGGCTGAATGCCAGCGCAGACCGTCCTGTCTTTAGCCATGCGTCGCCTTATCTCCAGCCCCGGAGGGGCTTTGTGTTCTTTTAGCCTGGCCTTTCAAGGCCGGGTGTATTGCATTACTCTCTGCCGCATTATTTCTTTTTGTACTCCTGCCACAGCGCCTCAAACTGATCCACCAGTCCTGCCAGAACGTCAAAGCCGCCCTGCCAGAACTCAGGGTCATTCAGAT
The DNA here is from genome assembly GCA_964249345.1 of uncultured Armatimonadales bacterium. Classification (GTDB taxonomy): domain Bacteria; phylum Armatimonadota; class Armatimonadia; order Armatimonadales; family Capsulimonadaceae; genus JANXMY01. The sequence goes on from CAXUBO010000029.1 coordinate 17,877, forward strand.
TGATGCCGACCTGAGCCATCAGCTCCTGCGGGGTCAAGCTGCCGCCGGCTTCCAGCATTTTCAAATACTTGCCCGCGAACGCCGGACCCTCGCGCTTCGCCTGCTGGAACAAAGACAGCACCAAAAGCTCGCCGAATGAGTAAGCATACACATAAAACGGCACGGAAACAAAGTGACTGATATACGACCACCACAGCTTATGCTCCTCGCCCAGCTCAACCGAGTCGCCGAACATCAGCTGAACCTCGCGCTGCCAGTAGTCGCCGAACTCTTCCGGCGTCAGCTCGCCCTTTTCTCGCCGGTGGCTGTGGATCGCCAGCTCAAAGCGGTACATGGCTGTCTGGCGGGGGATTGTCGCGAACGCGCCTTCAATTTTTTCAGCGTATAAGGCCAGCTTGTCTTTGAGTGATGCCTGTTGCGTGGCCTGCTCGAAGACCAGCATTTCGCCGAACGTAGACGCAAGCTCCGCCAGCGGCAGTGTGCCGTGGAAGTTTAGGAGTGACTGCTTGCGGGACAGCGAGGCATGGACGCCGTGGCCCAGCTCATGCGCCAAAGTCATCACGTCCTTCATGCGGCCCAGATAGTTCACCAGCACATAGGGGTGCGTGTCCGGGGTGACATACGAGCAAAACGCGCCGCCGGCCTTGCCCTTCGTGGCGGGCGCGTCAACCCAGTTCTTATGGAAGAACTCTGCGGCCCGTCGGCGCATCTCCGGCGAGAAGCCGCCGAACGCCGCCAGGACCATTTCCTGCGCCTGCGGGTAAGAAATGGTCTCTTCGGCCTCAAAAAGCGGCGCGTAGCGGTCGTAATGGGTCAGCACGTCCAAGTTCAATATCTCGCGCTTCAAGTGGTAGTAGCGGGCGACGAGCGGATAATTGCGGACAACGGTGTCTACGACCAGGCTGACAGTGGCTTCGTTCAATTCATTTGCTTTGTGCTGGGATTCCTGCGGCGCTGCGTAGCGGCGCAGACGGTCGTGCACGTTTTTTTCTTGAAGCAGGGTGTTAAAGATATAAGAAAGCGTCCGAAGGTGCGGCGCAAGCCCCGCCGTGAACGCGGACGAAGCGGTGCGGCGCACTTCCCGGTCAGGGTCCATGAACTTGGCGGTGATCTGGGCCAAGCCCAGCTCCTCGCCGTTCCAGTGGAACGCCGCGTTTGACGTGGTTTCTTCAAATAGCCGCTCCCAGGCGCGTCCGCCGGTGTTTGCCAGCTCTTCCATCAACCGCTCTTCGGTTTCGGAGAGCATATGGGTCCGGGAAGCGCGGACGACGCCCAGATAGTGCTTGTAGGGCGCGACTTCCGGCGTGTCCAGCACCGGTGCCAGCGTTTCGTCGGGAATGGCGGCAATCTCTAAATCAAAGAACAGCAGCGGCAAGGAAAGCCGGGTTCCCTGCTCGCGCATCTTTTGGAGGAACGCGCCTCGTGCCGGGTCGCCGGTATCGGTTGTAAACAGCAGGGAAGCGAACGTCATCGGCTTTGCGGCTTCCTGGCTGATGGCTTCATACTCCCGCAGGGCCATGCCAAGCGTTTGCGCCGTCAGATCAGCCCGATTGATTTTGCCTTTGTAGTTTGCCTCAAATGCTTCAGCGCGGGCGAAACACGCCGCAAGCGTTTCATCTATCTTTGGGTCAGCGATGCTCTCGTAGAGGTCGCAAAGGTTCCAATGAATGTCTGCCTGAAGGTCAGATTGATTGATGTTATGTATCACGAAGTGGTTTTACTTCCATTGTTTTGAGGCTTCGGTTGCAGCGTCGCCAGGAACTTGATCACCTGCCGTGCTACTAACAGAGCTAGTTCCGCATCTGTTTCTTGGGCAGAGTCGCCGTCATGAATAATTTTGTTTCGTTTGCTGTAACTCCCAAAGAGCTTCACCCAAAGTTCATCTGGCTGTTCATAAAGTGAAAATCCTGTGCAAAAATAGAGACCGGCGCTCATCCGATACCGCATACTTGCGTTGCGAAAATTGATGAACGATTCACGCTCGTCTGCACCTGCAATTGCACTATCCACTAAAGTTTTGTACTTTTGGCTAAAGGTTGAATCAATGGCGCTCCAGCAAAACAGCACAGTTTCTCGGAACCTCCCTTCACGCAGTGACTGTTCCGCATCCAACAAAAACAAGCCTGATACTTCAGGATCATTTTTGCCAGATAGACCGGTGCGTACTGCCTGTGTCACACCCTGCATGGTTTGACCGGATCCAAGAGGGAGAGGCGACGCTTCAAATATAATTGGTTCGGTCCATATTGGTGAGGTGTTTTGCTCTTCTTTCACAATCCTAAAGTGGTATGGGCTTGCTTGGGCGCGGGCTAGTTCTGTAACTTCGGCTTGCCCGGTGGTGACGCGATACCAGCGCAGCAGGCGATTGGTCTGCTGAAGCAGCTTTTCAATCTGGCTGAATTTAAGACGCTGAATGTCACTCTCCAAGACTGCGGTGCCTTCAAAGCGCGAAGATACCTGGGTTCGCTTCGGAAAAGCTTCGTCTCCTGCGGTATCAACAGCCTTCAACAAAAGCAAGTAGTTTTTGCCGTCAAGCCCTGTCGGATACTCTCCATCTTCAAGAAGCAGAAAATAGGGAACCACAAAAGCGATTTCAATTTGCGGCATGGCAGCCCTTTATAAAAAAACGTGACGCGGGATGGTCAGCTTTATGAATAGACGATTTTGAGTTTCTCAGCCAGACCCTGTTTAGTTGCGATTGTCTTCAATTCGCCCAAGTAGTTATCTGTCACTCTCGTTGCGCTCAGTCCCGTGGGGAAAGAAACGTGAGCAACGAGTAGGTCACCATTTGTAAACATATCCGCTCGCACTTGGCGCTGTTCGCTCTCAAAAGTGCCGATATAATGACCGAAAAAATCTTTAACTTCTGCCGCAAATGCAGCGTCGCGCTGAAAAGCCATAGCAGCCTCCAATTTAGCAAATCAATTTGTGAAGATTATACCCTACGTTCTCATCTTCAGGACATTGTGAAAAAAGTTGCAATGTCGTTGTTCGCGGGTACAATAAGCCTAGAAACGAAAGGAAACAAACATGGCGGCAGCACACACAATTAATCGGGGGAATCCGTTTGTATCAAGCGTCAAGCAGACCAAAATCATTTTGGAAATGATTAAGTTTGAGCATACCGTCTTCATGCTGCCGTTTGCGCTGATGGCGGCAGTGATCGCCGGGCATCATCACTGGCTGCTATTCGCCCACAAGCTGCCCTGGATTCTGCTGGCAATGGTCGGCGCCCGCTCTTCTGCGATGGCCTTTAACCGCATTGTGGACCGGGACTATGATGCCCGGAACCCGCGAACGGCGATGCGGGCCATTCCGGCGGGACTTTTGACCGTGCCGCAAGTTGCCGTATTTACCCTCGCTGCTGCCGCGCTGTTAGTGTTTGCGGCCTACATGCTGAACCCGCTGGCTTTTGCGCTGTCCCCGATGGCGCTGCTGCTGGCGCTGGGGTATTCGTATACCAAACGCTTCACGGCGTTCTCGCATCTCTTTCTCGGCCTGGCAATGGCCGTCGCCCCGGTGGGTGCGTGGATTGCCGTCACGGGCCGAATTGACGCGCCCGCGGTGTGGCTGGGCGGGGCGGTGGCCTGCTGGCTGTTTGGGTTTGATATTTTGTATGCGCTTCAGGACACGGAGTTTGACAAAGGGAGCGGCCTTCATTCCATGCCTGCGCTTCTTGGAAACGCCGGGGCGATGCTGGTTTCGCGCATGGCGCATTTGGTGATGATCGGCCTTTTGGTGATGGTCGGCGTGTCGGCGCATCTCGGCGTCATCTACTTTGCCGCCGTCGCGCTGGCTTCGGGACTCATTGCTTGGGAGCAGTCCCTGGTCAAGCCGAACGATTTGTCGCGCCTGAATTTGGCGTTCTTTACGCTGAACGGCTATGTCAGCGCCGGGCTGTTCGTGCTGACGCTGGCCGATGTTCTCACGGGGGTTTAATGATGGCGCTTTATGAACTTCGGCCCGAACGGGCGACGCTGCATGGATACTTTTCGCGCGACCTGCCGCCGTGCTTGACAATTCAGTCGGGCGACACAGTGCGCCTTCAAACGCTGGAAGCAGGCTGGAGTTTGGCCCCGCGCCGCACCGAAGACCGAGGGGAAGACCGGGCCATGTTTGAGCCGCGTGACCCCGAGGTTGATAGCGGCCATGCTCTCTGCGGTCCGGTCTTTATAAAAGGCGCGGAGCCGGGCATGACGCTGGAAGTGCGAATTGACGCCGTTCTGCCTGATGGGTGGGGCTATGTCTACGCCGGAGGCTGGAAGACGCCGTTAAACGACCGGCTCGGCGTATCAGAGGAGGGCATTGTCCATAATTGGGCGCTGGACACGGAAACGATGACGGCGCGAAATATGCTGGGGTATACGGTCAAGATGCGCCCGTTCTTGGGCGTGATGGGGATGCCGGAGGATGTGTCGGGAAGACAGTCCACTACCCCGCCGCGCCGGACCGGCGGCAACATGGACTGCAAAGAGCTTGTCGCGGGCAGCTCGCTCTTTCTACCCGTGGCGGTTTCGGGCGGGCTGTTCTCAGCCGGCGACGGACACGCCGCGCAGGGCGACGGCGAAGTCAGCGGCCTGGCAATTGAATGCCCGATGGCCCGCGCTGACCTGACGTTTTTCCTGCACCCGCACTTGACGATTATGACGCCCCGTGCGGAAACACCGGTGGGAAAACTGACGCTTGGCGTCGGCGAAACGCTGGATGAAGCGATGGGCAATGCGCTGGACGCCATGCTGGACTGGATGGACGAGATGTACGGGCTGTCCCGCCCTGACGCTTTAGCCCTGGCGAGCGTTGCCGTGGACCTGCGCGTCACGCAGGTCGTCAACGGCATACAAGGCGTCCATGCCCTGCTGCCGCATGACGCGGTGGTTGCCGCGAAGTAGCTGCCGCGAAGTAGTTACAGCGGCGAGACAACAACTTCGCCGCCGCTGGCTTGGTCCAAGCGCTCTGCATTTTGGGCCTCTGTAACCGACTTGTAATGCAGGGCTTTTTCCGCAAAAACGGTTGTTCCATGGGGATCGGAAGAGCGAAACTCAATATGGTCGGCCATCAGGCGCACCAGGCCGAGGCCAAAGCCGCCAAGACGCTCAGAGCCGTCACGGTCCGGACGAGGCGAACCCGCTTCGCGCACGTCTTTGGAGGGCAGTCCCACGCCTTTGTCTTCGACGACAACCACGACTTTATCAGCATGGTATTCCAAAACAACGAGGAACCGGCCATCTTCCAGCGTTTGCGCATGGCGGACGACGTTGGTACAAAGCTCACCCACAATGAACTCAATATCAGCGACATCCCGCTCGACGACGCCCATATCTTCCAGAAGTGTATGCCCAATACGCCGCGCAATCCGTAAATAGGTTCCATCGTCCGGCAAATCCAGCGAGACTTTGAGTATCATAATGCCTGTTTTTCCCGTATTTCAGAGGAACCAACCATGACCATTAAAATCGGCAGTGTCCCGTATCTGAATGAAAAGCCGCTGACCCGCTGGTTCTCGCACACGGACGAAGGCAAAGCGTCTGGGATTCAAGTCGTTTATGCCGTGCCGTCCGCGCTTGCTCGGATGCTGGAAGCGGGTGAAATCGCGGCGGCGCTGGTGTCCTCGTTTGAGTATTTTCGGACGCCCGGTTATGCCATTGCTCCCGGCGTCTCCATTTCGGGGCAGGGCGACATTGAGTCGGTGCGGGCTTTTGCCAAAGTTCCGTGGCGCAAGATCGAATCGCTGGCGCTCGACACCTCTTCGCTGACTTCCGTAGCCCTGCTGAAAATCCTGCTGGCCGAGCAGCTTGATTCCAACCCGGCGTTCCTGCACGCTTCCCCCAATCTGGAGGCGATGCTGGCGCAGGCCGACGCCTGCCTGCTGATTGGCGATCAGGGAATGCTGGCCGACGGGACCGGCCTGAACATCTTAGACTTGGGCCGAGGCTGGCGGCGCTTGACCGGCTTGCCATTTGTTTATGCCGTCTGGCTCGGCAAGCCTGAAGCTTTGACGCCACGCTTGACTGACGCGCTCCTCACGGCCAAAGCCTGGGGCTTAACCCAAATAGAAGCCATTGCCGCCGAAGAAGCCGTTCGCATCGGCACGACGGTCCGGCAGTGCCGCCACTACTTGACGGAAGTCATGGACTACAATTTAGACGAAGAGCATCAGGAAGCCCTCGCGACGTTCGGCGCAAAAGCCGCCGCCCGTCAGCTTTTCCTCGGCCCGCCGCCGCCCATTCGTATGGTATAATCTTGGCATGGCTGGACACACACATGGGGCGACGAGCGGGCGGGGATTATGGCTTTCTTTAGGGCTGACCGGGGCGTTTGTCGCGGCGGAAGCCTATTTCGGGCATCAGGCGCATTCACTGGCGCTGCTGTCGGATGCTGGGCATAATGTCAGCGATGCCCTGGCGCTGGGGCTGGCGGCGTATGCCGTCTGGGTCGCGCGGCGTCCGGCCTCGCCGGGCAAGACGTTCGGCTACCACCGGGTCGCCATCTTGACTGCGCTTGCCAATGCCGCCGCCCTGGTGGTCATTGCGCTCGGCATTCTCGTCGGCGCTTATGAGGCGTTTCAGCACCCGCAGCACGTTCAAGGCAATTTGATAATCTGGGTCGCTACGTTCGGCGTGTTTATGAACACGGTGATCGCCTGGCAGTTGCAGGGGGACAGCAAGCACAGTTTAAATGCCCGCGCGGCTTATATCCACATGGCGGGCGATGCGCTGTCGTCGCTGGGCGTTGTGCTGGCGGGCTTTCTCATCAAAGCAACCGGGTGGGCTTTGGCCGACCCTCTTGTGTCCGTGCTGATCGCCGGATTTATTTTGTATTCGTCCTGGGGCATTATCGGCGAGGCGACCAACATTTTAATGGAAGGCACGCCGAAGGGCATGGAAGTGGAGGCGCTTGCCGCCGCCATCAAGTCCACGCCGCCGGTCCTGGATGTTCACGACATGCACGTCTGGACCGTCAGCGACGGCCTGCACTTCCTGTCCTGCCACGTTGTTCTGCCGGCGGACTGCACCGTCAGCGAAAGCCAGGCCGTTGTCGCGGCTCTCAGCGAGCGCCTGCACGATGAGTTCGGCATCGGCCATGCCACAATTCAAACTGAAACCGTGGGCAGCGAAACTTGCCGCCACGACACCGACGCCCTCCTCTGCGCCCTCGAAACCAGCCATAGCCACGCCGGCTGTAGCCACTGAAATTTTTGAGATGGATCGGTAGGCAATGAATAGCAGATACAAAATGGCATCAGCAACAGGTGTAAACCAAGTTTCACAAATTGACAATTCGGAGTACCTAAATCCGGCACAGGATAAAGGGCAAAAATCAGAGCCAAGCGGCGCACCGGAATGGAAAGGAAATAGTCCCTCTTATCTGTCCAGCGTTCAGGCTTTGCTTGGCAATTTGACGGAAGAAGACAAGAAAGCCATTCATGCGTCCTTTAACGAAGAGTAGGACCGCTTGAAGACTGCCTTTGCCGACACAGTTTATTGGCAGGCTCTGCTGGATGTCAGAGACAACCTGCATAGTGCGGCGGAACGGCTGGCAGTAAAGCTGATTTTTGACCGAGTGCGAGTAGTGACAAGCGAAATGGTTCTCACGGAGGTTCTCAACGCTTTGGGGAAATCAGCGCCGGGGCGTGCATTAGCAGTCAGTTTTGTGGAAAGCTTAGAAGCGGATCAAAATGTCGAAATTGCGTCAGCGGAAGAGTGTCCTTTCGATACCGCGTTTGCTTTTTACAAAACACGGCCCGACAAGCAGTGGGGACTGACCGACTGTTCTTCTTTTCTCATCATACAGCAGCGCGGCATCAGCCACGCTTTAACGCATGACAACCATTTCCGACAGGCGGGTTCTACTATTCTTTTATAAAGCCGTGAGGCAGGTCAATGCTTCAAGAATTGCATGGCGATGACAAGGCTGATGAGGCAGGCGAGGGCGATCCAGTGGGCGTTGGTGATGCGCTTGGCGAAGAGGCCGAGGCAGACTGCGGCGAAGACGATGGGAAGAACGATAGTCATGGGTGCGGGTTCTCGGAAGCAGCTTCGGTGAGGTCGGGCGCAAGGACATGGCGCTCGGTGCGAACCCATCCGTTCCCTGCGTTCTCTGACGGCCTGCGGCTTCCAAGCAGCAGAGCGAGTTTCCAGACGGCATAAAACGGAGCGCGAAGCAGCGCAAGGTAGGCTTCCGGCCTAGCCCCGGCAACGCGCAGGCCGCCGAGGACATATACCGTAAGGCCAAGTACGCTGAAAATTGAGGCGGCGAGCCAGAGGCCCGGATGCGGCAGCAGATGGGTCACTGCGCCAAGCGCAGTCATGCCGGCAAAGGCCAGAGACAATGCGCCAAGCTCCGCCAGCGGCGGCGTCAGCAAATCCCACCCTGCGTCAAGAAGCAGCAGGCTTCGGCGGCGCATTCCCTCCCCCAGCAGCGGCAAAGCACGCTCGCGCACCAGCCCGAACCGCCCCTGTTCCCAGCGTTTTCTTTGCGACCCTGCCTGTGCGGTCGTCGCGGGCATCTGCGCGGCAACCCGCGCTTCCGGGACGTACTGCACGCGCAGATTAAAGCGCCGGGCCAGTATGAGGCCGTAATCCAAATCTTCCGTTAGACTGCCGCCGGGCCAGGGAAGCGCCGCCGCAAGCGCCGCCGTAAAGGCCATGCCGTTGCCTTTGAGTCCGGCGCTCAGGCCAAGCGCATCCCGGCCCAGCGGCTTGACATGGTTCACCAAGTCAAATGCCGCCGTCATCAGCGCCGCTCGCCAGCCGTCGCGCGTGTTCAGGACGCCGTAGCGGCCCTGCCACGCGCCAAAGCCGCGCGGGTCCGTGTTCTGGGAGATGCGCGAGCTTACGCGCCGGAGAAAGTCAGGCGCGGCCTGCGTGTCGGCGTCTACCATGACAAACGCATCGGGGACAATCGGCTGTGCCAAGAGGTGCGAAATCGCATGGTTGAGGGCGTACCCCTTGCCGCGCTCAGTCCGGCTGGTGCGCTCTAGGACCGTGACGCCAAAAGCGCGGGCAATTGCCGCCGTGCTGTCGGTACAGTTGTCGGCGACAACCACAATTTGCAGGCACTCGGCGGGATAATCTTGGGCCGTGAGGCTTGCCAGCGTTCCGCCCAGGACAAGCTCTTCGTCATGCGCCGGGACAAGAACGGCCAGCCGCAGGGGCGCAGCC
>CAXUBO010000029.1:27137-31777 GCA_964249345.1 uncultured Armatimonadales bacterium
GGCTTGGCGCGGCGCGAGCAGGCGGCAGCGGCCAGCAGAACCAGCAGGGACGCCGTCGCGGCCACGGAAGCCGCGCCGAAGAGTGCGGCAGCCAGCATCATCAACAAGTGTAGAAGAGTCGCAAACGACAAGTGCAGCATCAGCAGGCTAGGCTCCAGCCATGCGCTTCCGCAGCCACGCCGGCCCGGACGGCTGAATGCGGTTCAAGGTCACGCCGATCACTTTGTCGCGTCCCAGTCCGTCAAGCGCCTGGCTGACAATGTCGCGCGGGGTGACGCCCGCCCGTGCCACCACAAGCAGCCCGTCCATGTGCCGGGTCAGAGGCAGGGCATGGTCGGTGGCGACGGCGGGCATGTCAATGACGACAACGTCAAACGCAGTCCGGGCAGACAAGATAAGCTGGGCGACACGCGGCGACCGGACCAGCCGGGGGGAGTTTGCCGGCATCTTGCCGGCAGGAATGATCACCAGATTGTCCATTCCGGCAAGCTGCAAGGTCGGCACCACATGGCTGTCGTCTTCCAGCACGGGAATGACGCCCTCGCCCCGCTGAGGCACCCCCAGCCGCGCGGCTAAATCGCCTTTGCCGAGGCTCAGGTCAACCAAGCAAACGCGCTTGAAGGTATCCCGCGCGATAGTCATCGCAAGATGCAGGGCCACCGTCGTTTTGCCTTCTCCCACTAAAGCACTCGTGACGCCCAGCACATAAGGCCGGTCGGAGCCGAGTGTTTCGCCGCTGAGAAGAGTGACATCGCCCACGCCCGCGATCTGGCGCTCCAGCGCGGCGTACAGATGGCTGAACTCCGGCGGCGTTTTCTCCACGCGCAGATCAAGCAGCGGCGCTCCCGGATACTGCGGGGCATCTTCCGGCTCCTCGCCCGGCATGGCGCTCGGCAGCTCTTCGGGGCGCATGGTCCGGTCGGACCGGTTCAGCGTCTCCCGGTCCATCATCATCGTGGTCTCAAACGGGAACACTTCGAAGTCTTCCGGGCCGCGCTCGGCTTGAAGGCTGTCGGCAGGCTGGGCGTTGTGGGCTTGACGCAGAATTTGGGTCATCTCGCCGGCCAGCAGCGTCCGGGTATGCTTGGGAGCTTCTCCGTTCAAGGGGTGCGGGTCAAGCGGGGCATCGTAAACAGATTGTGGGCGGTCAGTCATAGGATTTATCTTTCGGAAGGCGCGTCCGACGCGGCAAGAACACGCGCGGAGCCGCCCGTCAATGCCCGGCTGGCCGGCACAACCCGCAAGTCCGCCGCTTCCGGCACGGAGGCAAGAACGGGAACTCCCAGCAGGCGCTCGGTATCGGCCTCGTGCCGCAGGGAATGGTCGGACCATTCGCTTAAAACAATCAAGATCGCACCGACCAGAGCGCCAAGAAGCAGGGAACCCAGCAGCATGGCAATCAGCTTGGTGCGGCCTGTGGTCGGCATGGCGTAAGTGACGCCAATCGGCAGCAGGCTGTCGCTTGCGGTCAGGCGGTCTAAGTTCGCTTGAAGCTGAACAGTATCGCGCTGGCGGCGAAGCTGCTGATCGAGGTCCTGGGCTTCGGTATAGCCGTGCATTTTATCGGTTAGCTCGCGCTGGGCGGCAGGAATCTGGTTCATCAACGCCTGGTATTTCGTGATCTGGCGCTTCAGGTTCTGCATTTCCTGCTGGTCGGCGACTTCGGCGATAGACGCCTCCGCGATCTCATTTTTGAGAATCTGGTACTGCGGGTTATCTTCCATTTTGGTCAGCGTGTTGTGCTGATTCTCCGGCGAGTTCGCTTTAGCCCTTTGCTGCTTTTGGAGGGCAGTAATAGACTTGTCAATAGCAACAACATCAGGATGATCCGGCGTTCGTGCCGACATGCCGGGACTTCCGACTAGCAGGACTTCCCGCTTTGCCATCAAATCGGCGATCTGCTTATCCAGCGGGGACTGCTGAGAGACCATCTGCTCGGCGATGCTCATCGGCTTCATCTCTGCAAGCTGCTGCTGAAGTGCAGCTTTTTTACTGCTGTACTCGCCCTCCCCGATCTGCTTTTCTTCCAGCTCGGCTTGAAGGCTGCTGAGCTGGCTGCTGTCAGCACTGTCGGACTCTGAAAGATGCCCGCCGTAGGTGGCCTTGAAGTCTGTCAGGGCGGTTTCGGCGCGGCGCATTCGGGCATCCACGAGGGCGATCTGAGAGTTCAAAAAGCGGACGCTGCCGATGGAGACCGCCGCGCGGTCCAGGCCGACCTCGGCGATGTACTGCTGCTGCAAAGCGTCTACAATGCTTTTGCATTCTTCGGGATTGTTCCAAATCAAGCTGATGGAAAACTGGTTCGTGCTTTCCACGGCAGCAGTCAGGTTCTTTTGAAGCAGGGCGTAGCGCGGGTCATCGGCCTGCGGGTCCACATTGATCGGCATCGCAAGATGCGCGTTTCGGAGGGCCGTATCCAAAAACCCACCGGGCTGGTCCTGCTTGGACAATTCCATGAAGCGGTCTACGTTCTTCTGGGCTGGCGTGGACCAGGATGTGGGCTGGCTGTCGGCGTTCAGCACGGCGGCGACGTTCTCGGTCTGCACCTGGGTCATGGCCGTCGCATGGTACGTCTTGCTGCGAAGGTACAGCGCTCCCATGGTCAGGGTGCTGACCGCAAGCAGGGCGCACCAGAACAACCGCTGATGGCGAAAGAACGAGTCAGCAATCCGGTAGATAATAGGTGTGTTTTGGTGCATGGCGTTTATTTAGATACTTTTATCTAGGTACTTTTACCAGATTCCTGCGGCTGCCTCATTATACAGCAAGTTCTCAAATAATACAAAAAATCAGTAAGCGCCTTCGGCCCGCAGCACGGCGGGAATGGTCAAAAGCAGGATGCGGAAGTAAAGCGCGAGGGACTGGCGCTCAATATAATACAAATCCAGTTCAATGGAGCGCTCAAAGCTGAGGGACGCCCGGCCGGAGACTTGCCACAGTCCCGTGACGCCCGGCAGGCAGATCAGCCGCTGGCGCTGGCGGGCCGTATACTTGTCGGTTTCTTTGGGCAGGGCCGGACGCGGCCCGACCAGGCTCATGTCGCCTTTCAGCACATTGATAAGCTGCGGCAGCTCGTCCAGCGAGAACTTTCGCAGCACCCGCCCGACCCGCGTGATGCGCGGGTCGTTCTTCATCTTAAACACCGGGCCGGAGCGCTCGTTCTGCATTTCCAGCAGGTGACGTTTCGCTTCGGCATCGCTGACCATGGACCGGAACTTGTAGAACCAGAATTCCTGCCCGTTTTTGCCGACCCGCGACTGCTTGAACAGCACCGGCCCCGGACTGTCCAGGCGTATCAGGAGAGCGGTCACGGCGAATACCGGCCACAGCGCCAGAAGCGCCAGGGCGCAGAAGAAAACGTCAAACGCCCGCTGCGCCGCCTGCGTCCCGGCGCGGCGTGACGACAGGCCGTGCAGCAGCAGCGTGTCTTCTTCCGGGTGGTTTGCGTCCTGCGGCTCAGAAGCGCCGGGCAGCGAAACGATCTGGAGGCCAAACGCTTGCAGCTTTGTTTTAGAAATCTTTGAATAAGAAATCTTTGAATAAGAGATTTTTGAATAAATGCGTGGTTTCATACGTTTCGCGAGAGCGGAAGACGCCGCGACTACCAATCTTGCAAGATTCATGCCAACCGGGATGCTCACAGTCACTTTTGCAGGGAGGTTCTTTCCCGCCACCGCTTATCTTCGGAAAACCGGCAGGAAAACTGGAACCCTGACGAGCCATCGGGCCGAATTGTTCCCCCCCTTCCGCGCAAAATTCGTTTTGGGGGTAGAATAAACAAACAGGTCAGTCACTATCTAAGGAGAACCTACGCAATTATGGGAGCGATCCTCGTCACCGGCGGAGCCGGCTATATCGGCAGCCACACCAGCAAGCTGCTTCTCCAAAAAGGCTACGATGTCGTAATTTTAGACACGCTGGAACTCGGACACCGTGAAGTCTTGCGTTTCCTGCCCGGCGCAAAGTTCGTGCAGGGCGAGATCGGCGACGGCACTCTCGTCGCGAACTTGATCAAGGAACACAGCGTTGACTCGGCCATTCATTTCGCCGCTTATGCGTCGGTGCCGGAAAGCGTCGCGCAGCCGGTGAAGTATTACCAGAACAACATCGTCAAAACATTAACTTTGTTTGATGCCTTGAACGCCGGCGGGGTCAAGCACGTTTTGTTTTCGTCGTCCGCCGCGACGTTCGGCGAAACAAAATACATTCCCATTGACGAAAGTCACCCCCAGTTCCCGACCAATCCTTATGGCCAGACGAAGCTTGATGCCGAACACATTCTGCACTGGTACGACGTGGCGTTCGGCATGAAAAGCATCTCGCTGCGCTACTTCTGCGCCGCTGGGGCCGACCCGGAAGGGGAGCTTGGCGAGGACCACACGCCGGAAACTCACATGATTCCCCTGACGCTTTTTGCCGCACTTGGCCGCCGCCCGGACATCAAGATGTTCGGCACCGACTACCCCACCCCCGATGGCACCGGCATCCGCGACTACATCCATGTGACTGACCTCGGCACGGCCCACGTTCTTGGCCTGGAAGCCCTGAAAAACGGCGCAGAAACAACCGCCTACAACTTGGGCAACGGCAAAGGCTACTCCGTCCGCGAAGTCATTGACACAGGCCGCGCAGTCACCGGC
>CAXUBO010000030.1:0-15030 GCA_964249345.1 uncultured Armatimonadales bacterium
GTTCTGGACGAAGGCGAAGAAGAATTTGAAGCTCTCATCGGCAGCAGCGCCCTGCTGGATGCAACGGAAGATGATCCGTTTGGCGACGATCTGCCTGCGGAGCCGAAAGCCGCCGCGCCCAAGTCACAGGCGACTGCCGGTGTGCCGAGCGCCAGCCCGTCCGGCACTCCGGCCTGCGTGAGCTGCGGCAAAGCGTTGACAAAAGCGCAGATGGAGCTTTCCGTCCGCAACTACGGCGAAGCGTTCTGCCCCGGCTGCCAGCGGGACAAGACCCGCCGCCCGGCACTTGCCGAGCGATAAGCCGGACAATACACACAAAAAGGCCCCGGCCTCTTAGGAGACCGAGGCCTTTTTGTTGCCTGGGTTCTAACGGGATGCGAGAAGCGGACGATGAGAAGACCGGACAATCTGGGCGATTATCGTTGGGTTGGTGACGGGAATTTGGAGATGCTGTCCGGGAAGAAGGGGCGTCAGACCCGTGAGGTGATTCGCGCGGGCGATTTGGTCTTCGCGCTCCAGAATATAAGTATCTGGGTTGCCGTAGCGCCGAGCCAGACTAGTCAATGTATCACCGCGCTTGACGGCTTTCGAGATGGTTACTGTTTGGGGAAGTGTCTGGCTGCTGTAGTTTTGCTGAACAGAATGGAGTAAAGAGAACGCAGAAGAAACAACAAAGAAACCGAGCGCTGCCGATGCCGCTGACGCCAGCAGCACGTTCTCGGCACGGGCCAAAGGGCTGCGGTGCGAGGGACGCGCTGGAGGCTGCTCCTGCGAACGCTCTGGAAGCTGGGAATAATCCTGAAGCACAAGCCAGGGCCGCGAACAAGGCCCTTCCGAATGATCCCTACACACGTTACTCATTGAAACCATAGTCAATTCTCCTCACAATGCAGCGTGCCACAAACGAACAGCGGAAGCAAACATTAGTTTGTATTACTGGCAGTATACTCAACATCTAGCACAGTGTCAAGGAGATTCTGCCCATCTGTATAAAAAAACAAACAAAAGTTTGCATAAGTTCCGCTTTGCCGTGGTATAATCTGCCAGAAGTCATCTATTCATCTTTATTCTTCTTTATTCTATTTATATCATACAGGACTCATCATGCAAACACTCACTGACAAACAGAAGCAGATTCTTGAAGTCATTCGTACCCATATCGAGATGCGCGGCCATGCGCCGACTGTCCGCGAGATCGGCAAAGAAGTCCAGCTCAGCTCAAGCTGCACCGTGAAAAAGCATCTGGACAGCCTGGAAGCCAAAGGGTTTCTGCGCCGAGACCGCTACAAGCGAGGGCTGGACTTGATGGAAGGCGGGGAGCGCCTGTCTATGGGACGCTCGGTGTCGGTGCCTCTGCTGGGCCGGGTGGCAGGCGGGACGCCGATCATTGCGGATGCACAGACCCACCCGGAAATGCTGCCGATCCCAGTGTCCCTGCTGCGGCGCGGCGACCAGAGCGGGCGGGATTTGTTTGCCTTAGAAGTGTACGGGAACTCGATGCGGGATGCGGGGATCGCCGACGGCGACATTGTTGTCGCCCGCCGTCAAAGCACCGCCGCCGACCGGGACATTGTGGTGGCGCTGCTGGGTGAGGAAACGACCGTGAAGACGTTCTACCGGGAAGCCGAGGGCATCCGGCTTCAGCCGGAGAACCCGGATTATGACCCCATCTATGCGGACGATGTGGTCATCATGGGCAAAGTGGCGCTGTCAATCAAGCGGTTTAGTTAGGCGCTTCGTGCGTCTCTTCGCCTGCGAACAACGACCAAACCTGCTCCATACGACATCAGCCCGATTGTCCCATAGACAAGGCTGGTGCCGACCCAAAGCGGGGAAGTCCTGTAGCCGATCATGCCGGGGATCGCGCTGTCGCGCCCGAACGTAGGACGCGGATCAAGAACATCGACAAGCTGCATGATCGGAACGAAGGGGCAAAGGTAAAGGGAGTTGACCGCCGGACTGCGTGCCGCGACAGCGGCATCCTGACCGCTGAGAGTGGCATAGGAAAAGAACGGCAGGGCTACGGCAAGAACGACTGCCAGGTACAAAAGGGTCAGTGACGACCACCGATTATTCAGCAGCGCCGACAGCAGGAACCCTAGCCCGCTGATGCCGGCCACAACCAGGACCAGCATGAGCGCCGCGTGCTGGACGGCATCACCGGCCTGAGCGACGAGAACCTGCATTGACAGCGCCGGAGCCGGTTTGAATGAAAGCATCCGGCCCATGCGTCCCCCAAACCCGGGGCTGATAAAGGCTTGCGCGACATGATGCTCCCACCAAGCCGTTCCCGCCAGCGTGGTTCCCAGCACAACCCCAGTCAGCAGCAGGGCAAACGGCAGGCCGGAGGCCAGGGAAGCGCGGGTAAAGATGCGCGTCGGCGCCCAGCTTCTCCTTGACACGGCTTTCTTTTCCGCCGCTTCTAAGTCGCCCGTCACTAGTACCGGGACAAACAGCAGCAGCACCAGCAGCATTAAAACGGCAATCAATCCTGCCTGAACCGAAACCGTCATACCGAACCCGGAAGCCTGGGCCGGAAGGCTGCCGATCACAACCCCGTTCCCAAAAAAGACCAGCAGCCCCGCGAACAAAAGCGTCACTATCCGCAAGGCGGCGGCGCGGCGAGCGGGAAAATCTTCCAGCCGGTTCATCGCCGCTAAAACCAGCAGCACGGTCAGCGTGCCGTTCAGGAAAAGGGCCGGTACCCAGGCCGGCAGTGCGAAGCCATAATAATGTTCCGGCACAACCGCGCCCGTCACCGCGCCGAGCGGATTGACCGCGCAGAAGCCGAAGCTTGGCGTATTGCCGCCCTCGTCAAATGTCGGAACGGAGAACGGCACAGTGACGGCAAAGAACACAATCAGCGTGAGGTAGGAAAGCACCGTCGCCGTGGCCGTGTTCGCCGCATACGCCGACCAGCACAGGCCGATGGCGCCGAACAAGAACGCATCGCCGATCAAAAGCAAATACGCGAAAAAGACTTCGCCGGGAGACACGCCGCCCAGCAGAAAGCACAGCGACAGCAGCGGCAGCGAGGAGGTCAGCAGCAGAATGACGAACGATACCGAAGACGCCAGCTTGCCCCAAACAATCGCGCCGGGCCGGAGAACCGAGCCGCGCAGCAGCTCAAAGGTTCGCTGCTCACGCTCCACCGAGATCGCGCCGGCTGTTAAAGCGGGCGTGATGAGCGCCATCATCACAGCCTGCGCGTAAAACAAAATCTTGAAAAAGTTGCGTCCTACCGTGAAGCCCGCCGAGCTGCCGCCGTTCTGCATCTCATTGGAGTGCTGCGCCCACCAGCCGAGGTAGGAAAAGAAGAGGATCAGCGACAGCAGCAGCACATACCCGAACAGGAGCCAGTAGGTCCGCCCCCCCCGCATCCGCCCGCGCAGCTCTTTGGTGACGACGGGATTGTCAAAAAGCGCATTCAGCATGGCACATTCTCCTCGGCTTGCCTCATGAGTGATTTCAGAGGAGAATACGACAAAGGGACGGGGAAATCCTTCAAGAACTCCTACCGCTCGCGCGTCAGCGCGTAGTCCGCCAGGGCGTGAAGCGAGTTGCGGTAGGGGGAAGCCGGCAAGGCCAAAAGCGCGTTCTGCGCGTCTTCCACATAACGGCGGGCGGCATCGGCGGTTCGCGCGTAGCCGTTGTGCCGGGTGATGGTGGAACGAACGTCGGCGATCTCGTCGTCCGCGAGTGCTTCGGGTTCTTCTAAAATGTGCAGAAGATGATTGCGCTCGGCGGCATCAACATCACGCAGGGTCAAAATCAAGGGCAGGGTCATTTTTCCTTCGCGCAAGTCGCCGCAAAGCGGTTTGCCGGTTTTTTTGGGGTCGCCGGTGTAATCTAAGAGATCGTCGGCGATCTGGAAGGCCAGCCCGCAGCTCAGGCCGTAGCGAGTCAGCGCGGCGACTTGCTCCGGCGACGCGCCCGCCAGCATCGCGCCCACTTCGCAGCAGCCGGCAATAAACCCGGCGGTCTTCTTCTGGATAATCGTGAGGTAGGTTTCTTCCGAGGTGTCTACGTCGCCTTTGGCCGTGATTTGCAGGACTTCACCTTCGCTCAGGCCGACGGTGACATTCGAAAAAACGCGAATCACGTCAATGTTGCCTTCACGGGCCGCAAGATAAATGCTTTTCGCCAGCAGGTAATCACCCACTAAAACACTGATCTGGTTGCCGAAGGTCGCGTTTGCCGTAGGCCGCCCGCGCCGCTCCGCCGAGCCGTCTACCACGTCGTCGTGAATCAGCGACGCCATGTGGATCAGCTCCGCCGCTGCGGCTGACGCGAACACCGTAGACGCAGGGAATTCTTGGCAGGCCGCGTGCGCCGACAGCACAACCAGCGCCGGGCGCAAACGCTTTCCGCCGGCAGACAGGGTATGGCCGGAAATCGCGTAAGCGGCTTTGACATCAGAGCGAATTTCGCTTCCAAGCAGCCCTTCCACAGCGGCTAAATCGTCATGGACGCCATCCAGAAAAGAAACGGCGCTTGGCGCGGCAGGCCCGGCTTCAGGCGAAATCATCTTGCTGGGCAGAACGGCGGCACTGGCTCCCATAATCTTTGTTCCATTCTAAAGCCGCTCAATCGGCTTGACACCCACATGAACGCAGACAAGACCAAACGTCAGATTGACAAACCGGACCGGCGAAAACCCGGCCCCGTGCATTCGCGCCGCCAGTTCTTCCCGGCTGTCAAACCGGGCGACGGACGCCGGCAGGTACGCATAGGCGTCAGGACGGCCGCTGATGGCCCCGCCCAGCGGCGGCATCACATACCGGGCGTGCAGCTCATACCCCGTGCGGAACAGGCCGGCAGGCGGCTGCGAGAATTCCAGGCACACGACGCGCCCGCCAGGTCGCAGCACGCGAGCCATTTCCCGAAACGCTTGGTCTCGGTCCGCCACATTGCGAATGCCGAAGCCGATTGTCACGGCGTCAAAGCGTTCGTTTGCAAACGGCAGGCGGGACGCATCTCCCTGAACTTCATGGGCCGTTTCGCGCTCAAACCGCGCCTCGCCGTGCTGAAGCATCGGCAGCGAGAAGTCCGCCGCCGCGACAAACCCGCCCGGCCCAACGACTTTACGCAACGACGGCGTCCATTCGCCCGTTCCCGAACACACATCTAAAACACTATCGCCCGGCTCTAAACACGCGCAACGCGTCGCAAACCCGCGCCAGCCTTTATGAATGCCCGCCGACAGCACCGAATTTAGAAGATCGTAGCGGTGCGCGATGTCATCAAACATCTTTTGCACATACGCGGCCTTTTCTTCGGCAGTGACCGGCTCATCTAAAACTGCAATACCACTCGGCGGCGCTTGGGTTCCCGTTTCCGGGACTTTGGAAGACATTGTGAAAAAAGTCGCAATCTAATTGAACAGATTATACCCAACACGCATTGAACTGTCAATGTACAGTATGCTATCATTATGAGAACATATTGTGGAGACAGAAACTTAAAGAAATCAATGAAAACAAACAAGAATTTTTTAATGCTCTACGCTTTAGTGTTCGCGAGTTTTACAACACCAATAGCGCTGGCACAAATTCCAGCGGCAAGCCCACAGCAACCTTTGGTTACTCAGCCAGTTTTCCAGGTTCAGAGCCTTAACTCAGCGTTTCGATTTACTGCTGATGAGTATAACCGTGCCATTGATAAAGGCAAACAACTTGCAATGCAGGGCAAAGGCATAGATGAGGTTTATAAATCGGTTGCGCAAATGCCACGCGGGGTTAAAGGCGAAAAAGGCAAATCACATGAATCGGTCGTTTACTGCACAACTCTGAACGCTGTGGGTTTAGCCGCTACTGCTTACAAAGCTGCAAATAATTATGATCCGATTCCAGCATATTATTCCAACAATAGGTTCGCAAAGAAGGTTCGCTTTTTCGTCAATTTGGAAAGTGATCCGAAAGTGAGCGCGACTGACTCCGGACGAAACCGCACTGCTGACGCAGATGACGTGGATGTGACTAAATTTGTTCTGACCGATGACAAGGACAACGTAATCGAGCCTACAGATGTAAACTCAGTGGATGGCGTAGAAACCGGAACAATGCATTTCTGGGGCACTCGCCCATCTCAACGTGTCACGACTTCCGAGCGCGAAACATCCACTGGAATTCACACGACTACCCGAACGCGAACATCGCATGTGCGGTGGTCGGTACGACACCCGTACTACTCCGCGTCATACAACGTGGTTTTTCCTTTATTTGACGCTGACGGTCAGCCGTTGATCAAGACGGATACCAAATCAATCACACTTCACATCATTACGCCCAACGGTGAGAAACAAGTGACTTACGATCTCAATCCACCCAAGATATAGCATATGAACCTTATAAACGGTCTTGTTCAAATAGCGACTGTGGTTACAGTAATTGTCGCCGCAACGACGATCTACGTCAGTGCTCAAATGAGCCGCCGCCAGATGAATGTTCAAGTTTTTACTACCTACGCCGACCGCTACGAAAGCATTATGAACGACTTCCCGGATAATGCTTTCCGAGCACGATTTAATTCCGCTCACGAACTGCCTCCTACCAGCGAACAACTGACACTATGCGTACTGCGTTATTTGAACATGTCTTCCGAAGAATTTTATCTTTGGAATAGCAAATATATTGACAACAAAATCTGGCAGATATGGGAACATGAAATTCAAAGCGTCCTCGCCTCACCTCTATTTAAGCGTGAGTGGCCGGGACTAGCGCCGGAGTTTAACTCTTACCCAGAATTCAAACGGTATGTAGACTCCACACAGGCAAACCATTCGCCTCAAACAGTAGCCTCAAATGAAATTGATTAGGCAGGTTGAAAGGTTGCAGAAAGAAGCAGACGATGCAAACAAAGCAATGGATGTTTAGCCGCCGCTCCGAGATACTGTCTCTCGCGGCACAGCACGGCGCGTCGAATGTGCGCGTTTTCGGGTCCGTGGCACGCGGCGAGGATGACGCCGAAAGCGACATCGATATTATGGTGGATTTGGAGCCGGGCCGCAGCTTGTTCGACCTCGGCGGCTTGCTGACAGACCTGAAAACACTGCTCGGAAGGGACGTTGACGTCGTCACAGAAAAGGGCTTACGGCACGCGCTCCGTGAGCGGGTTTTGCAGGAAGCCATTTTGCTATGAGAAACGATCAGCTTCGCCTGCGTGACATTGAAGAAGCAATCCAGCGTATCGAAAAATATACGGTGCGCGGCAGAAAAGCTTTCGACACGGATGAATTAGTTCAAACCTGGATGGTGCATCACCTTCAGCTTATCGGTGAAGCCTGCCGTGCCCTGCCTGCTGAGTTTCGAGAACAGCACAAAGAAATACCCTGGGGCCAGATTATTGGAATGCGCCATATTCTTGTTCACCATTATTTCGGCGTTGATGAAGACGCGGTTTGGACAGCGGCAACACAGGACGTGCCGCTGCTGAAAACACAAATTGCAGCATTATTGTCTACTCCCAAAGAACCAGAAAATCCAGAAACACTATGAATATAACTATGCACGCGACAACAATTGTTGGCGTCCGAAAAGACGGCAAGGTCGCCATTGCCGGCGACGGGCAGGTGACGCTTGACAAGACCGTGATGAAGAACACGGCGAAGAAGATACGGCGGCTGTATCAAGGCAAAGTGCTGGCAGGCTTCGCCGGAAGCGCCGCCGATGCGATGGCGCTGGCCGACCGCTTTGAGGCGAAGCTCGAAGCCGCAAACGGCAACCTGCAAAGGGCCGTCATTGAGTTTGCCAAAGAATGGCGCTCCGACCGCGTGCTGCGCCGCTTTGAGGCCCTGATGATTGTGGCGAACCCGGAGTACCTTTTAGTGGTCTCCGGGGACGGCAATGTGCTGGACACGGACGACGGCATTGCCGCCATCGGCAGCGGCGGGCCGTATGCCCAGGCAGCAGCGAAAGCCCTGGTGGAAAACACAGATTTGTCGGCTCGCGAGATTGCCGAAAAAGCCCTGCATATCGCCGCCGACATCTGCATTTACACAAACAGCAATATCAGCGTGGACGAGCTTTAAGTCTATGAACCAAGTAAACAAGACAAGAAGCGTGGGAATAAATCCCGACGCTATGGGGCGAAGCGCCGATTGTCCGCCTTCGCGGACAAAGAAAAGACGCGCGTTTCTATTCTGCTCCTTGTCCGCGAAGGCGGTTACTAGGCGTCTGCGCCCCATAGCGTCGGAATTTATTCCCACGCGCTTCAATCCCACGCGCCTCCTGCCTCTCCTCTGTTTTCTTGCCCTTCTGCCTGTCGCCGCGCACGCCAAAGACGCCGCGCCTGCGCCGGGAGTAACGCGGATGCAGGCGCAGGCGTTCAAGCTGGCCTATGCACTGGGAACGGCGGACCTGCAAGCCGTCGCTTACACAAAATCTGTGGAGCGGCTTCAAGGTGTTTCCGACCCGCAGGTAGCGGGCGCGGAAGTCGCGCACTTCAGCAGCGAAGTTTCTCCGCTGCGCCGTGCCCGCGCAGCGGCGTATGCTCAGGCGTCGGCCCTGCTCGCCCAAATGGGCGCTCCCCTTTCCGTCCGCGCATGGGCGGCGCAGTCGGCAGCGCGGCTCAGTGCGCCGCTGGCCTATTCCAAAGATAATCGGCAGCAGGCAAAAACCGACCCAAACACAGCAGCAGTGTCGGCGGAGCTGGAAGAGATTACAGCCTTGCGCTCATTGGCGGACGCGCAGCAGACGCCCCTCGCGCTCTGGCTGGTGCTGGCCGGCGGCAAAGCCGTACCCTGGACTGCCGAGGTCGGCACCTACGCCGCCGAGCTGCACCGGGCCTCCGAGACGACTTCTCCCAGCCCGCTGCCCGGCATTACCGCCCGTGTTCTGCTTCGGAGCGCTCCGCCCGGCGCTCCGGCGGTGACGCGCGAAAGCCTGGCGACGCTGATTCCAAGCGGCGGCGGCAACCTGCAAAACTTAGCGACAATTGCCCCGGCGGACATCACTTCCGGCAAGATCGCGCACGTTTACGAGACGCTGCTGACACTTTACGGCGCAGAAAGCCAGGCGGAAACGCTGGATAAAAGCGCGTCCTGAACTAACTTAAGATTGACTGGGTATACTTTATTATGGACGAAATGGAAGACATGACCCCGCGCGAAATCGTTGCGGCCTTAGATAAATATATTGTCGGGCAGAAGGCCGCCAAGCGTGCCGTCGCCATTGCCCTGCGGAACCGCTACCGCCGCCGCCGCCTGGCGGATGACCTGCGAGATGAAGTCATCCCCAAGAACATCTTGATGATTGGCCCCACCGGCGTCGGCAAGACCGAGATCGCCCGGCGACTGGCGACGCTGGCCCACGCGCCGTTTGTCAAAGTGGAAGCCACCAAGTTTACTGAAGTCGGCTATGTCGGGCGCGACGTTGACTCGATGGTGCGGGATTTAGTGCAGGCGGCGCTGCGAATCGTCGAGCGGGAGAAAATGGACGAAGTCAAAGAACAAGCGGAAGACCGTGCGATTGACCGCGTTTTAGACATTCTTCAGCCGCGCCGCGAAAAGAAAGCCGCCCGCGTGCGGATGCCGAAAGCCGGCAGCGGCGAGTTCTCGCTGGAGTCCTTGACCCAGCTCTTTTCGTCCCCCGGACAAAC
This sequence comes from uncultured Armatimonadales bacterium, assembly GCA_964249345.1. GTDB lineage: Bacteria > Armatimonadota > Armatimonadia > Armatimonadales > Capsulimonadaceae > JANXMY01. Next base: position 9,598 of record CAXUBO010000030.1, read on the forward strand.
GCCGGGCGCGGAGGAAGCCGAGCCGGATGCCCCCGCCGAGGAAGCGCCCGCCGATGAGAACTCCCAGCGGCGGCGCGAGCAGGAAAGCCGGGTGCGGGAGCGGCTGCGCTCCCAGATCGCGTCCGGGGTCAAAGACGACGACACCGTTGAAATTGAGATCGAAGAAAGCGGTCCGGCCCCGTTCATGCAGGTCATGTCCTCGCCCGGCGGCATGGATGAGATGGGCATGGATATGCAGGGCTTGTTCGGCTCCATGATGCCCAAAAAGCGCCGCAAGCGGACACTGACGATCAAAGAAGCGCGGGCGCATTACGCTGGGGAAGAAGCGCGGGCGTTGATTGACCAGGACGCGCTTACCCGCGAGGCCGTCTCCCGCGCCGAGCAAAGCGGCATTATTTTTGTGGACGAAATGGACAAGATCGCCGGGCGAGGCGCAGGCAGCGGCGGCGGCTCCGGGCCGGACGTGTCCCGCGAAGGCGTTCAGCGCGACATCCTGCCGATCATTGAAGGCAGCACGGTCCAGACCAAATATGGCCCGGTTAAGACCGATTTTGTGCTGTTCATCGCCGCCGGCGCGTTCCACCTGTCCAAGCCCTCTGATCTTATTCCTGAGCTGCAAGGCCGCCTGCCGATCCGCGTGGAACTGGAAAGCCTGACCCAAGACGACTTCAAGCGCATTTTGACCGAGCCGCGCAACGCGCTGATTAAGCAGTACGTTGCGCTTCTCGCGACCGAAGGCGTCACCGTTGAGTTCGCCGACGACGCTATCTCGGAGCTTGCCCGAATTGCCGCCGATGTCAACGCCCAGATGGAAAACATCGGCGCTCGCCGCCTGCACACCATCATGGAGCGCCTGTTAGACGACCTTTCGTTTGAAGCGCCCGACCTCACGGACAAGTTCATGCGCGTCGACGCTCTCTACGTTCGCGAAAAACTCGACGACATCGTCAAAGACGAAGACCTCAGCCGCTACATCCTTTAGCCGCTGCATTTTGCAGGAGCATCTTATGACAATCGCTGAAATGACGCCTATCGTCTCTCAAGTAGAAGAGCATGAAAAGGGGGAAGAATGGGTTCAGGCTGTTGATGCTTTAATGACTCAGGTGACGCAATGGTCACGTTTGCAGGGCTGGCAGACAACAGCACACGAAAAGCAAATTGTAGACGAGACGACACACAAGGAATATACAACAGTTATTCTCGACATCATCACAGAGCCGGACTACTCCGGCCTTTGCCGTGAAGTCAAATTAGTTGTTGAGCCTATTTTTTTCGATGCTGCGAGACGAAGCAGCCGAGTAGATTTCTCTGTCTGGCCGACCCTCTATGATGTTGTCCTATTATACGAAACTAGCAGGCATGACTGGACCCTGCGAGGCGACGCTCGTTTTCACTGGCCCTTGTCTTGGAGTCAGGACAGCTTCACAGCGATTGCGGAAGGTCTTTTGGAAATGGGCAGATGAGCCATCTTCAAATTCAACAGCTCATTCAGATCAAAGGCGAGTATCAAGCCGCAAAGGCGTCAGTGGACTATAGCGAACGAGAATGGCCGCGATTGCGGTGGGAGCAGGGATTTAGCAAGGTTGAATTTCCGCAGGTTCGGCAGGCCACAGCCAACATAGAAGCAACTTATATTGTGCGGCTGTTCTCGGTTTTCGAGAGTATTCTGCGGGATGTTCTCCTTGTCCGTATTTCGAGCATTCCTGACCGCCGCAGCGTTTATGACTTGATCAACCGCGCCGCGAGCAAGTGGCGCATCTCAGCGGCAGTGCGGGATGAAGCGCACCGGATCAGGGAGTTCCGAAACCAAACCGTACATCAAAGCAGCGCGGCTGCCGTCCCATTGCTGTTTGCAGACGCGCTTGCAGGACTGAGCCGTTTTTTAGCTTGGCTGCCTTAACCATTATGATCACTGTACGAATGCTGTTTTTTGCCCATTTGCAGGATGTGGCCGGAAGTCACGAATTGGCTGTCTCGCTGCCGGATGGGGCGACGGTGGAAGCGGCGGCAAACGTACTGGCGGAGCGTTTTCCCAAGTTCGACCGGCTTTTGGCGCAGGCGCGGGTGGCGGTCAACGCCGAGTTTGCCGCAGCGTCTGCCGCCCTGCATGACGGCGACGAAGTGGCCTGGATGCCGCCGATGAGCGGCGGGGTTTCTGAGACGCCGCCGCTGCTGACGGATGGGGTGATTGATTTGGCGGAACTGAGCCGGGCCGTGGAAGGTTCAGGCTACGGGGCTGTCGTCACGTTCGCAGGCAATGTGCGGGACAATGCACGGGGCCGAAGCGTTTTGTATCTGGAATATGAGGGCTATGCGCCGCTGGCCGAAAAGCAGCTTCGGGCGCTGATCAGCGAAGCGGAAAGCCGCTGGGGCGTGAAGTGTGCCGTGCAGCACCGGCTGGGGCGGCTGGAAATCGGCGAATGCAGCGTCGCCGTCGCCGTGGCCGCCGCGCACCGAAGCGAAGCATTTGACGCCTGCCGCTGGCTGATGGACACGCTTAAAGAAACCGTGCCGATCTGGAAGCGTGAGTTCTTTGAAGGCGGCGACCACTGGGTTGAAGGCCCGAACACCGTGAGCGCCGGGTCATAATTTTTGAGAAGCTTGGCTTTAGAAGTTCTGCCATGATTGAATTGCAGCATCCCATCTCTGAAATGCCCCGCCCTGCCCATATCACCATCCGGCAGATGCGGCTGGACGACATTGAATACGTTTCTCGCCTAGAGCGCCGCTGTTATACGCTGCCCTGGAGTTCCAGCGCGTATGTCACCGAAGTCGGCAATTCCAATGCCTATTACACGGTGGCGACGCTGGCGGACGGCACGATTGTCGGGTACTGCGGCATGTGGGTCATCATGGACGAGCTGCACATGACAACGATCGCCGTAGACCCGTCTGTGCGCGGCCTCAAGATCGGCGAGCGCCTGCTGCTGGATTTGATCCAAGAAGGCATCCGGCGCGGCGCGGAACGGGCGACTTTAGAAGTCCGCGAGCGTAACACTGTCGCGCACAACCTGTACGCGAAGTATGGGTTTGAAGATGTGGCTGTCCGCAAGAACTATTACAGCGACAACGGCGAGAACGCGATTATCATGTGGGCGAACGATCTGACTTTGCCCCCCTATCAGGCCATGCTTCGTGACTACGAAGCCAGGCTTGCCGAACGCTGATGCAAATTTTACAGCACTTTGTTTCCGGCCCCGGCGCTTGCCCTTACCTGCCGGACCGGCTGGCGACGCAGGAATACGCGGAAGTCGCGCATCTCTCGCCCGGCGAATACGAAGCCTTGATGGACCGGGGCTGGCGCAAGTTCGGCACCCTGCTGTTTCGTCCTGTCTGCGCTTTCTGCTCCGAATGCCGCCCGCTTCGCATCCCCGCTGCTGAGTTTACCCCCGACCGCAGCCAGCAGCGCACCTGGCGCAAAAATGCTGACCTTGAAGTGCGCCATGCGCTGCCTACGGTGGACTTCCAGCGTCTAGATTTGTACCGGCGCTATCAGGCAGGCCAGTCAGCAGCCAAAGGCTGGCCGGACGCGGAGCGAACGGCGAAAAGTTACGCCCGGCAGTTTGTCCAAAATCCCCTGCCGAGCGTTGAAATCTCGCTTTGGGAAGGCGACGCTCTCCGGGCGGTTGTCATCACAGACATCACGCCGAACTGCGTTTCCGGCGTCTACCATTTCCACGATCCAGGCTGCCGGGCGCGGGGTCTCGGAACCCACGCGCTGCTGCACACGATTGAGCTGGCCCGGCAGCTTGAAAAGCCGTGGGCATACTTCGGCTACTCCGTTGCCGGCTGCCCCAGCATGGCCTACAAAACCCGCTTTCAGCCCCACGAGATTTTGCAGCCCAATGGCGAGTGGGAACAGTTTCGGGTATAATAAGAGAACTTTAACCGATTTTGGACAGGAAGCCGCTATGCCCAGAGGAATTGATCTCATGCCGGTCGTCATCCCCGGCACTCGCACCGTGGAAGCGCCTGACGAGCGCGAGCAGCGCACCCCGCCCGGCTCAGACGGCCCGTACATCGTGATTTTGTACAACTGCGACTGCCACACGTTTGACCAGGTGGAAAAGCAGCTTCAGAAGGCAACGGGGTGTTCCAAAGAGCGGGCCGAAGCGCACGCGATGGAAGTTCACACCACAGGCCGCTCCGTCGTCTTCTCCGGGGACGACGCCGAGTGCGAGAAAGTCGCGAACATTTTGCGCCAGATCAAGCTGCAAGTGGAAACCGACAAGTCCGCGTGAGCACGCTTCTTCCGCAGATTCTCACCGAGATTCCCGGCCCGCGTTCCCGCGCACTGGCCGAAGACCTGCGCCGGGCCGAAAGCCCGAACGTCACTTATCTTGCGCCTGATTTCCCTGTTTTTTGGGACAAAGCGCAGGGCTGCCTTGTTTCCGACGTTGACGGCAACCGCTTTTTAGACGTAACTTCCGCGTTCGGTGTGGCGTCCATCGGCCATAGTCACCCGCGCGTTGTCGCCGCCATCCAGCGCCAGGCCGGAAAGCTGACGCACGGCATGGGCGACGTTCACCCATCGGAAGTCAAAGTGCGCTTTTGCGAGCGCCTCGCCGCTCTGGTTCCCCTGCCCCATGCCCAGGTTATCTTAGGCCAGAACGGCGGCGATGCCGTCGAAGCCGCCCTCAAAACCGCCCTGCTTGCCACCGGCCGCCCCGGCGTTCTGGCGTTCGAAAACGGCTACCACGGCCTGACCTACGGCGCTTTAGACGCGACCGCCCGCCCCGACTTCCGCGCCCCGTTCCAGTCTCAATTGGGCGGCTTCACCCGCCATCTTCCCTACGGCTGCCCGTTAGAACGAATTGAAGCGCACCTCAAAGCCAATCAGCCCGGCGCGATCCTCGCCGAACCTGTTCAGGGACGCGGCGGCATCAATGTCCCGCCGCCCGGCTGGCTGCCCGGCCTGCGCCGGCTTTGCACAGACACCGGCACGCTGCTGATTTTAGACGAAATCTTCACGGGTTGGGGCCGCACCGGTGAATGGTTTGCGTGTCAGCACGAGAGCGTCATTCCCGACATTCTCTGCGTCGGCAAAGCCATGGGCGGCGGCCTGCCGATCTCCGCCTGCGTCGCCTCCAAAGAACTCATGGCAGTGTGGGGCGAATCTACGGGGGAAGCCCTGCACACCAGCACGTTCTTAGGCAATCCTTTGGCCTGCGCGGCAGGATTGGCCGCACTGGCGGTGCTGGAAGAAGAACGCCTGCCTCAGCGTGCCGCCGAAGTCGGTCAAGTCTTTGCGGACGGCCTGCGCGAGCTGCAAGCGGCGTTCCCGCGCCAAATCAAAGACGTGCGCGGGCTTGGCCTGATGCTGGGTGTCGAAATGGCTTCGCCCGCACTTGCGCTTTCGCTGGTTCCGGCAACCCTGCGTCAAGGCCTCATCCTGCTGCCCGCCGGCGATGGCCGGGTCTTAGAGTTTGTCCC
>CAXUBO010000030.1:15130-22383 GCA_964249345.1 uncultured Armatimonadales bacterium
TCGCCCGCTGATTGAAATAGGCCAGGCTGATCGCGCGGAAAATAAAACCGAGCGCAACCAGCACGCCGCCAATAATCTTGAATGGGTCCAAAAGCAGTCCTGATGCCCGGCAAAGCGAGGAAGTGAACTCCACTCGCTGAATAACGTCCTTCGGACGATAGATTAGCGAATGTGCAGTTTCCTCTCATCCGAAGGATGCCATTCAGCGAGTGGAGTTCACTCCCTCGCTTTTTGCTCTTTCTGATAAGCTAGCGATAATTGGTGAACTGGATCGGCGCGTCCAAATCGGCAGACTTGATAGCGGTCATGGCTTCCTGCAAATCGTCTTTGTTTTTGCCCGTAACCCGCACCTGCTCGTCTTGGATTTGAGTCGTGACTTTGAGGCCCTTGTCTTTGATCAGCTTCGTGATCTTCTTGGCCGTTTCCGTCGGCAGGCCGCTTTTGACGGTGACGACTTGGCGTACCGTGCCTTTGGACGCCTGCTCCAGCTTGCCATAGTCCAAAAACTTGATGTCCACGCCGCGCTTGATCATCTTGGACTGCAAAACGTCAATTAAGGCCGTCAAGCGGGCTTCGTCGTCTGAGGTCAGTGTAATCTTTTCTTTGCCGTCATGGTCAATTTCGCTGACGCTGCCCCGGAAGTCAAACCGTGTCTCGATCTCGCGCTGCGCCTGCTGGATGGCGTTTTTGACTTCCTGCGGGTCTGCTTTTGAGACCGCATCAAAACTGTATTCCGTTGCCATTGTGTGTCTCCCATAAGTTGATGCCACGCAATGAATTGCATGGCTGAAGGGCGAGGCGCCGGCTGTCCTACGGACAGAAGACAAAGCCCGAAATCGCTCATCTCTTGTCCGTAGGACAACCAGCCGAAGGCTCTTCACCCCAATAAAGCCTTAGCCCAGGATTTCAATCCTGGGTCAGCGTCTTTCTTCTATGATACCCGCCTGAACACGAATTGCGGCAGGCGGGAAGGGCCGCGCGACAGCGACGCCCGGCTTTTGGCTGAGGCCGACCACCGCCGTCAGCAGCAGGACCAGCCCAATCCACTGTTCCGGCAGTACGCGCGTATGCTGGACAAAGACCCCAATCGCCAGCGCCGTCAGCGGGTAGCACAGCTCGGCGAGCGTCGCCGCCGATGCCGGTGTCCCGCGCAGGCCGAAGTAGTACAGCACCATGCCGGCAAGGTCCGGCAGCAGCACGATCAGCAGCAGAAACTGGGCCGCGAAATGAACCGAGTGAGTCGGTGCGGATGCTGCGCCTGCCGGAACCAGCGTCAGCGCCAGCAGAACCGGCACGGCCAGAGCAAACCGCGCCCCGGCCAGCCCGCCCGGCGAAAGCGCGGCAGTTAAAGATCGGCCCGCCACAGTCGCCGCGCCCCAGAGCGCCGACGCACCCAAAGCGAGAAGCGCCTGCTGTGCGTGAATATCGGAAAGCGATGGTGGGTGATGGAACCCAATCAGCCCTAACGCCCCGGCAAAGGCCGCGAGCGCCCAGCCCCAAAACATTGGCCCCCGGCGTTCTCCCAGCAGCAGGCCCGCCAGCAAAATCGCCACAATCGGCTGCGTCTTTTGCAGCAGCACGACCGTCAATGCCTGCGAAAAATCCAGCGTAAACGCTTTTGTATACAGCCAGGTCGCCAGCGCCGAGCCGCCCCACGCCACAAACAGCAGCGCCGCCCACTGCGCTTTATCAAGCGCCGCGAGTTTTTGGCGCTCACGCCACAGGGTCGGCAGGAACAACACGCTCAAAAGCAGATGCTCGCCTAAGACCAACCAAGCCGGGGACCAGCCGGCGCTGAGGGCATTCGGGCGGAGCAGCAAGTCGCTTCCCCAGAGCATCGCGGCCAGGGCAATCAAAAACGGGGAAAGAAGTTGAGACGCCATTACGCGCCTATGATACCCGGAAAGAATGCCCTCTGGCCCTTAATTATTGGAGGCGAGAGGGCATTCTTCGCATACATTTGTTCGCTAATCTGTTATAATAGTGCATCCAGTGACTGTGTGCAGGAGAAGAGTGTATGGCCGTCAAATCGTCCCCCAACCGCCCGGCAGCGCGTCAGCCGCGCCCGTCGCAGGCGCCCCGGACGACGCCGCCGCGGCCGCCGCGCCGAAATGACCGCTTCGCCCACGACATTTCAGGCTTGGTGCTGATCGCGCTTGGCCTGATTTTAGGCGTCAGCCTGATCGGGCAGCATGGAGGCCATGCCGGGCTGCTCGGCAACTGGCTGGTGGAGGGCTTGCGGCTTGTCGTCGGCATTGGCGCATGGGTCTTTCCCCTGCTTTTAACCGCCATCGGCGTCATGCTCGTTCAAGGCAAGCGCCAGTCCACGCGGACAAACTTTGCCGGCGGCGCGGCCCTCTTGTTTTTGGCCGGCATTTCCTGGTGGCATCTCGGCCACACCACCCGCGCGACTGAGTTCACGGACATCACCGAAGGCGGCTGGATCGGCGCGGCGATTTCGTCGGGCCTGCGGGCGTTGGTCGGCGACATTTCCAGCCACATTTGTTTGTTTTTGTTCTCGGTCGGCGCGGTTGTCTGGGCCACGGACATGCGCCTGCTGCACTTGTTCGACCGTGCGGTCGCCGGCAGCCGCCGCGTCACCGGCCCAGTCACGCAGGGCGTGCAAGCCTCCGCGCTGGCCGCCAAGCAAAGCGCCGCCGCGCTGAAGCAGCGGGCCGAAGCGAGAAAAGTCATTGAAGCGTCCCGCCCGCGCCAGGCCGCAGAACAGCCTCCCTCCGCAGTTTCTTCTGCCGCCGATCTGCCGCCGTTTCTTGCCGGGCCAGGGCCCTCTCCGGCGAAGCCTGCGGCTACGCAAGGCGCAAAGTCGTTTGACGCCGCCCCATTTCAGGACACGGCGCAGGACACGGCGGCGGATGACCTGCCGACTGTCCCGCGCGTTTCCCTGCCTGCCGTTCCCGTCGCCGCGCCGACGGCTTCTTTAATCCCCGTGGCAATTCCCGTCCTCGCCCCGGAAAAACCAAAAGCGCCGACCGGCCCGCTGGTCATTCCTGACTCGCTCGGCGATGACGGCACCAAGCACGAGTATGTCCTGCCGCCATTAGAGCTGCTGAATGAAGCGCCGCCGAAGCCGATCCAGCATGAGTCGGCCATCCAGGAAAAGCAGGCGGTTTTGATGCGGACCTTGAACGATTTCAAAATCGGCGCGAACGTCGCTCAGGTCGCGATGGGGCCGACCGTCACTCGCTACGAAGTCCAATTGGAGCCGGGCATTCTGGTCCGCAAAATCGTAGCTCTCGCCGACAACCTCGCCATGTCGCTCGCCGCGATTGATGTCCGGGTCGAAGCGCCCATCCCCGGCAAGGCCGCCATCGGCATTGAAGTCCCGAACGATGTCACGCAGATGGTCTCCCTCCGTGAGTGTTTGGCGACAAATGAGTTTATGAACGCGCCGTCCAAACTGACCTTTGCGCTCGGCAAAGATGTCTCCGGTGAATACAAATACGCGGACCTCACCCGGATGCCGCACCTCTTGGTCGGCGGCAGCACCAACAGCGGCAAAAGCGTCTGCCTCAACGTCATTATTTCCTCCATCTTGTACCGGGCCACCCCGCGCGAAGTCAAGTTCGTGATGATTGATCCCAAGCGCGTCGAGCTATCTTTATACGACGGCATCCCGCACCTCTTGTCGCCGGTGATCAAAGATGTCAAGCAGGCTGCCGGCATCTTCCGCAGCGTCCTCAAAGAAATGGAAGAGCGCTATGATAGATTTGCCCGGATTGGGACGCGCAACATTGACGGCTTCAATTCCCGCGTCCCGCCCGACGAGCGCCTGCCGTTCATTGTCGTGGTCGTGGACGAGCTGGCTGACTTGATGATGCAGCAGGGTCCCGAAGTGGAAACAAGCATCTGCCGCATCGCCCAATTGGCCCGCGCCACCGGCATCCACCTGGTCATCGCCACCCAGCGCCCGTCGGTAGACGTGATTACAGGCACAATCAAAGCCAATATCTCCAGCCGCATCGCCTTTGCCGTTGCCACCCAGATTGACAGCCGGACCATTATTGACATGCCCGGCGCAGATCGGTTAATTGGCCGGGGCGACATGCTGTATATGCCGATTGACGCCGCCAAGCCCCTCCGCGTCCAGGGCTGCTACGTCGGCGAGCGCGAAACCGAAGAATTGGTCAAGTACCTGCGGAACCAGGAAGAAGCCGTCTACACCATGATCCCGTCCGAATCCAGCGGCGGCGGCTACGGGGCCGACGGCGAAGACGACGGCACTTCCGATGAACTCTTCGAACCCTGCGTCCGCTGGCTTGTCTTACAGGGCCAATGCTCCACGTCCAGCTTGCAGCGCAAGTTCAAGATCGGCTACACCCGCGCCGCCCGCCTCGTGGAAACAATGGAAGCCCGCCAAATCGTCGGCTCCCAAGACGGCGTCAAGCCCCGCGAGATATTGCTGCGCCCCGAAAACGTAGAAGCCTTCTTCGCCGGCTCCCAGCAGGGCGATTTAGGCCAATGACTATGAGACTGCACTACTATGCTGACACCGCCTCGCTTTACATTGATCTCAACGATAAACCAAGTGTCGAGTCGCAGGAAGTCTCGCCCGGCGTTGTTTTGGACTACGACGAGGCAGGTCATGTCTGTGGTATAGACATTGACTACGCCAGCCAAAAGTACGATTTGTCAAGCCTTGAACTTGAAGGCATAGAAAACTATCTGATGAGCGTGTCCGCGCTGGCAAAAGGCTGGCTTCGCCCGGAAGAAGACGAAGCGTGGAAGGATTTGTAAAGGAGGCGATAGAATGACACTGATGTTGGAATTGGAACCGGAAGTCGAGACGCGGCTTCGCAAAAAGGCGGAGCGGGCTGGGCAGAGTTTGTCCGAATACTTGATCGCAGTCGCCAATGCCGAACCGGAAGAAGCCGAAGGCGATGCTTTAGAAGGTTCCGCGTATGATTTGTTTGAGGGCTTGATAGGGCAGGTCGCCAGTGGGGGCGAAGGCAGATGGTCGGAAAACTGCGGCGAGAAGTTCGCTGAGGGAATGGCGGAGAAACGCCGTCAGGGGCATCTATGAAGCTGAATCAGCGCGGCCCGGCGGCAGGCGTGACGCTGACGGACACCGGCCCGCTTGTCGGTCTGGTAGACCAAGACGATCCACATCACCAAGACGCGGCGGCGACGCTTCGGCGTCTGCCGAAAGTTCCTTTGTTGACTACTTGGCCTTGCTCAACCGAAGCCATGTACCTGCTATACCGTGCCGCAGGTTATTCAGGCCAAGAGGCTCTTTGGCGCTTCGTTGAGCGCGGTAGCCTTCAGCTTCACGTTCCAGGAGAAGAAGAGTGGCGGAGGATGCAGGAACTCATGTCAATTTTTCGGGATGCCCCAATGGACATGGCCGATGCGTCTGTTGTGACTGCGGCGGAAGCGCTCGGCCTCACCCGCATTTTTACCTACGACCGCCATTTTTACGCTTACCGATTGGCAGACGGAAGCGTTTTGGAAGTTGTGCAGTGACCTACGCGCAGTTTTTAGGGGTATTTTTGTGCGTTCCAATTGCCGGGCTGGCGCTGATGCTGCGCGGGCGATGGAACAGGCGGCTGAGTATCGCGTGCGCGGCGGTCTGCGGGCTGGCGTTTTTGTACACGTCGCCCTGGGACAACCATGCGGCGAAGATCAAGCTGTGGACGTTTGACCCGCACTTTGCGCCGCCAAGCCATTTTGTGCTGTACCTGCCCTGGGAAGAATATGCGTTTTACTTCGCGCAGGGTATTTTGATTTGTTTATTAGTTGCGGTGCTGGCGCAGTGGCTGCGACCGAGTGCGGGCGGTGACGAACTGTGATGCACTGGACATATTTAATCTATGAGTTAAGCTGGGCGCTGCCGGTGATTGCTATTCAGTGGGCGGCGGGCTGGCGGGAGCTGTGGCGCTGGCGGCGGCTCTTGGTGGTCTCGGTGGGGCTGGCGACGGCGTACTTGGGCGCGTGTGATGCGTTTGCACTGGGGCGCGGCATCTGGCAGGTGGACCCGGCACGGGTGGTCGGGATTTATGCCGGGGCGCTGCCGCTGGAAGAATTGGTTTTTTATTTTGTGACCAGCATCATGGCCGCGCAGGGGTTTGTCATTATCGCTGGGTTTCTGCGGGAGCGCAGCGGCAAAAAAAGATAGGCAAAAGATAGGCAAAAGATAGGCAAAAGATAGGCAAAAGATAGGCAGCAGAGGCTGACGTCCGTGTCCGCCCCTGCCAGTATTCTATTCAGCACGCATGGCGAAAAACGGAAATCGTCAAGAAAGAAATTTATGAGCGAAACCAATTCGGCCATTGAAACGTCGCACCTGCGAAAAGATTACGGCGGGACACTGGGACGCGGCGGGTTTACCGCCGTGCAGGACTTGTCGTTTGCCGTGCCGCGCGGCCAGGTATTCGGCTTTCTAGGGCCAAACGGCGCGGGCAAGACAACCACCATTAACATGCTGCTCGGCAACATCGCGCCGACTTCCGGCACGGCGACGCTGCTTGGCAGACCGCTGGGGGACTTGGACGCGCGGGCGAAGCTTGGCTTTCTGCCGGAAAAGTTCCAGTTCCACGAGTTTCTGACGGCGGAAGAGTTTTTAGACCTGCACGGGCGCTTGTACGGCATGGGACCGAAGGCGCGGCGCAAGCGCATCCCGGAAGTGCTGCAAATGGTCAATCTGTATGAGCGGCGACAAAGCAAGCTCAGTGAGTTCTCCAAAGGGATGCAGCAGCGGGCCGGGCTGGCGCAGGCGATTCTGAACGACCCGGAGCTTGTTATCCTGGATGAGCCGACAAGCGCGTTAGACCCATTGGGACGGCGCGAAGTGCGGGAAATTGTCGCGGAGCTGAAAGCGCGGGGCAAGACGGTTCTCTTGAACTCGCACCTGCTGGGCGAGATTGAGATGACCTGCGACGAAGTCGCCATCTTGAAAAAGGGCCAGGTCGTGCGGGTCGGCTCCATGGATGACCTGCTGGCCGCGCCGTCTACGGTGGAAATGCGGGTGCAGAACATCTCGCCGGCCCTGGTTCATGCCCTGGAAAGCCTGGCGCGGACGGTCACGGTGGAGGGCGAGGAAATCACCGTTTCCATTCCCGACGAAGCAGTTGTCCCCGACCTTGCCGCCGCCGTCGTCGGCACCGGCGGGCGTCTGCTGTCACTGATCCCGCGCCGCGAGTCGCTGGAAGATTTATTTATCCGCGTGGTTGAGGCTTAGTCTCAGCAAGCGCGAGGGCAGCAAGCGCGAGAAAATAACTTCCTCTCGCTGAATAGCA
>CAXUBO010000030.1:22483-27985 GCA_964249345.1 uncultured Armatimonadales bacterium
CAGCAAGCGCGAGGGCAGCAAGCGCGAGAAAATAACTTCCTCTCGCTGAATAGCATCCTTCGGATGAAGAAATGCTATCGCCTGCTTATCTGTCGTCCGAAGGACGTTATTTAGCGAGAGGAAGTTATTTCCTCGCACTCCCGCATTATGAAGGCTTAATTTATTGCTAAACGGAATTTGGACATTGGCAGGGCTGACGGTGCGGGAAGCGGTGCGGCGGCGCATCTTTCTGGCGGGGCTGGTGATCTCGGCGCTTTATATCGGCTTTGCGTTCCTGCCGCTGCACATCAAGCCTAACCCTTTGGTGGGCTTTGACATGGTCTCGGCCCGGAACAACACCGGGCGCATCTTTGCCTGGCTGGGGTGCGGCACGATCAAGTTCTTTGGGGCGGTGCTGGCGGTCGCACTGTCCGCCGGGGCGATTACGTCGGAAGTAGACCGAGGCGTGCTGGCGGTCATCGTGCCGAAGCCGCTTCCGCGTGCGGCCATTTACATCGGCAAGTGGCTGGGAATTGTCTTTTTGCTGGCGGTCTGCGTCTTGGTGTGGGGCGGTCTTCTCGCAGCAGGCATCTGGAAGCAGACGGGAACGTACCACCCGCGCATTTGGGGCGGCATTCTCGCCGCCGGACTGTTCCCGCTGCTGTTTACGACGCTGACGCTGTGCTTTTCGACGTTCGCCACTTACGCGCTGTCGTCGAGCCTCGCGCTGATCGCGGCGGGCGTCGCGCTGGCGGAAGACCTGCTGCACAACTTATCCCTGCCGACCCGGCTGGACGTGCCAACGCTAGATACACTGAGCAAAATTGCAGGTTACACGGTTCCCCTGGGCCGCATGAACCACTGGATTACGCGCGGCCTGGACGCAGGGGGATTTTTCGGGCCGACCCCGCCCGGCAGCGCGGGCCTAGACCTGAGTCTGCTGGCTGCGCAGGGAGACCCGACACAGGCGGCGACGGTGGCATCGCTGTCCGGAGCCGACCTCACCTACATCCTGCTGTACATGGCGTTCTTCTTTGCGCTCGGCCTCATTTTGTTTCAGCGGCGCGATTTGTAGCGCTCAAAACGGATGCACCAGCTTGAGCGTGAACTTGCCCCGCGTTTGCGCGGAGTTCGGATCACCGAATAATAAAAACACATCCGTTCCCCGGCGGACCTGCTGGCTGAACGAGAAATAAATGTCGGTGCCGAGTCCCGTTCCCTGGTCCGCCCCGCCCTGGCTGACGACCCGCCCGCCGATGGTCTGGAAGGGGTTCAGGCGATAAGTGCCGGTCAGAATAGTCTGCGTGGACGACGCTGACCCCAGCTTCAGGCGGCTGTAACTGATCTGCACCGAGAACGGGCGAGACACAAATATCCCCTGGCCCAGCGTCAGAAAGTTGTATGGCTGGCCCGCCTGCTGCCCGAACACGTCTTCCACGCTGCCCTGCTGGTACAAAGTCTTGCCGTTCCAGGAAAACGACAAGTCTCCGGTATGGTCATGGAACTGGTCGCGCTGGGACTGAGTCAGCGTCAGGGACAGCCCGTAGCCGGCCCGGTTCCCGGCATACAAATTGGCGCTGAGCGAGTTATGAAAAAAACCGCCCGTGTGGTGCTGGTACTCGCTCGCGTTTACGGAAACAAAGTAGCGTTCCAGCGAGCCTTTATCAAATTGGTTGTACTGGCTGAGGCTAAGGTAAGAGCCGCGCAGGTCTGTTTCCGGGACGTAGCCCAGCGCCGAGGTGAAATTGGGGCTGATGTCACTGTACGCGGCATCAATGCTTGGCTTGCCATATGGAACGCTGGAAGAAAACTCAAGCTGGTCGTCGCCCCCGCCCGGACTGCCCTGCACCGACGACTGCGTATGGAAACCGCTCAGGGTGTACCGCGTCGGCCCCCGCCGCAGGCCGTAAGAGCCGTAGACGCGCTCGTCCGTGCTGCCCGGCTGCCCCGGCACATGGTCATCAGTCAGCGCAAGTCCCGCCTGGGAATACAAGCCGAGGTCTTTGGCGAGGTTTACGGCCAGGCTGTCCTGAGCATTCGGCCCGGCGGTGTTGCTGCCCAGAAGTCCGACTGTGGTATCGCCCTGCTTGCCCGCGACTTTGATGCCTTCGTCCACGGCTCCGATCCGGCGTGAGTAAAACAAGTCCGTGGAGGGCAGAAAGCCTGCGCCTTCGGCAAAGAACGGTCGCCGGTCGGTCAAGAGCTTTTCTGTATACGAAAAGTTGATGTTCGTGACATCCTGCTCAATGGTCTGAAAGTCTGGAAACAAGGTGCCGACTCCGGTGAGCGTGGTGGACAAGGGGTATTTGATGTCCACGCCTGCCCGTGCCGAGTTGCCGGTGCCGCCCGTGAAAAGCGTATAAGGCAGAAAAGTCGGACGCGGCGTGTAGAATGGCGGCGAAAAGCCCGTAAACTCCCCTAAATACTGCGGCTCGGAGCCGGAGGCGCCGGCAGGCGGGATATACGGCCAGCTTTGCAGCGTGGTCTGGCGGGCGATCTGCCGGTACAGGAGGATGCCGAACGCTTGGGCGCCGCGCGGGTAGCGCATCAAGGCAAAGGGGATTGCAATCTCGCAGGTCCAGCCGCGCTTGGTGCGCCGTGCGGCGGCCTTCCAGTCGCCCGCCCAGGTGATGTTGTCGGCGGTCCCGCCTTCCAGGTTCTGCGCCTGCGTCCCGCGCGGCGTGACGATAAATGTCGAAATACCGCGCCGGTTGTTCTGGCTGTCAATGTCAATGCCGACAAAATCATCCTGATATACATTGCCGTTCCGCACGGTTTCGCCCGCTTTTATCAGCTCCGGGTGGTCATCCAAGCAGCGGAACGCAAAATACAGGTGCGTCTTGTCCGCGCACACCCACGCTTCTGTCTGCTCTGCCGCCGGGGCCGGATGTCCGCCGCCGTACCGAAAAAAGCCCGATGCTTTCGTGGCCGTCTTCCAGCAGGCGTCGTTTAGCCTGCCGTCAATGGCCGGCGGCTGGGTGCAGGACGCCACCGTGATTGTCTGCCGCGCCCATACTGCCGGGTCCGCCGGAACGGGGATCGCCTCGTTTGTCACGTCTTCAGACGATTCCTGCGCCGGCGGCGTCGGCACGACCTGGGGGATCGGCTTGCCTGGAATGGGGCTTGTCGGGCTGGGGCTGACAGGATTTGCCGCTGCATTTGCCGCCGCCGGGCCGGGCGTTTGACCCGACGGGCCGGGCACAGGCAGCTCGCTGGTCTGCGCGGCCACGGAATGGGGACAGGCCATCAGGAGAACCATGAGGAGAAGCAGCAGCAAGAGAAAACGGGGCATGGAGCGGACGCGGAACCTTTCGAGGACATGCCAGCCGGCAACAGCGCCGAGGAAGCATGAAGTCCAAAGGCAGTGTAACACGCCCCGCCCAAAAACGCAAGTGACAGAAGCAGCTATCAAGCACTTGCGATCAAGCGCGTGGAATTAAAATCCCACGCGCTTGATCCCAGTCAACTAAAGCGACCCGCTGGCGCTGATCTGCTTGTCGGCGTCGTCAATGTCCGCCTGCGCGTTATACAGGTCAATCAAACGCCGGGCGATGACGCCGGTATCCACCTGCGCCCACTCAAACTCCGTGCGCCGCCCCACCCGCTCCGGCCACTGGCCCACGTCGCCGGGCAGGTTCTTGAAATTGATGTCGCCCGGATTGCTTGCCAGCGTGTCGGCCAGCTTCAAGAGCGACACCGAAGCCGTTTTGATTTCGGCGTTCAGCGTGATAATGCGCTTTTCGGCGCGAGCCTTTTTGAGCAGCAGCGCCCCTAATTCTTCATCCGTCATTGAGGGTTTCTTTCCAAACGCAAAAACGCCCGGATGCGTTTGGCATCCGGGCGGACGTTACGCCTAATGTTTATGGCCGACCCGGTGCAGACGATGCAAGCGGCCGTTGGAGCCGACTACCGCCCGATACGTCTTGTTGCCGTTGCGGCGATGCACCACCGAGCGCTGTCCGGTGACACGGTGGGCCGTAATGCTGGTGTTCTCCGAAGCCTTCCGAAACGGATACTGGATCGCCTTGCCGAATTTGTGCAGCGAATTGCTGTCATGTCCCTGCGCCTGGGCCATCGGCGACAGCAGGGCCAGTCCCAGAAGTCCGGCTACGGCGGCGATGCCGCGTGAGTGTAGATGTGTCATAAAATCCTCCTGCCCGCCGGAAGCGTCATCGGCGCGCGGAAAGTTCCCGGCGGAACCTTCTGCCTGCTCTGATTGTTCTTTCTGGCAGTATGACACGCATCAAAATCTGTGGTATTTCCAACGGCCTTGACGCTCTTGCAGCAGCGGAGGCTGGGGCGGATGCCCTGGGCTTTATCGCCGTCCCCGGCTCGCCCCGCTTTGTGCCGCCGGAAGTCTACGGTGAAATCTCCGCTGCTCTGCCCCTGTTCGTCAAGCGCGTCGTTGTCGCGCACCGGCCGGAAGACGCCGAAGAGTATCTGGCCGAATACGTCCAGCACTACGAAGACACCACCGACAAATCCCGCTTCCGGCGCGGCGCGGCGTGGCGCATCCGGGCCTTCCGAATGCGGGGGGAGCCAAGCCTTGCCGAGATCGACGCCTACCCGGACCCTGTTGGCGCAGTGCTGCTGGATACTTATCACAAAGATACGCTCGGCGGCTCCGGCGAGACCTTCGACTGGACCCTCGCCGCCCGCGCCAAAGCCCTGATGGATCGCCCCATCATTTTGGCCGGTGGTTTGACCCCCGAAAACGTCAGGGCCGCCTTAAACGCCGTCCGCCCCTATGCCGTCGACGTTGCCTCCGGCGTCGAAGCCTCTCCTGGCGTTAAAGACCACGCCAAGCTGAAAGCCTTCATCCGCGCCGTGCGGGAGTGGGACTTGGCGCAAAGATAAATCTTTCTCGTTCCCTTTAAATATGCTTGGTCGGCATGATTTGTGCAGGCAGTATCATAAAGAGGCTTAGGATTGAAATCAGGAAAGGCCCAGGATTGAAATCAGGAAAGGCCCAGGATTGAAATCCTGGGCTGAGGAGCCTTCGGCTGGCTGTCCTACGGACAGAAAAAGCAGATGGGACAGAAGAATCAGAGCAGTTGGGTATAATCATTTCGTCTTACCAAGTTACTGCCAGGGAGGGCAAATATGAGCCATTGTCACAAAGAAATTTATCTGCATCTCGTGTGGACGACGCAGGGACGTGATCCGCTACTGAAACCGGAAGCGGAACGCCGAATGCACCGTTGCATACAAGCGGAGGCCGAGCGGCTAGGCGCTACGGTGCTGGCTATCGGCGGCCTGCCGGACCATGTGCATCTTGTCGTGCAGGCGCCCGCTCACCGGAGCGCCTCAGAGATCGTCAAGCAGGTGAAGGGAGTATCATCGCGCTTCGCGGCGGCGCAACTTGTCGGGGGCGGCCTTCTGCCTTACTTTTCTTGGCAGGAAGGCTTTAGCGTGTTCAGCCTCAGTCGAGATCATCTGGTGACAGTCGTTTCCTATGTGCAACAGCAGAAGCAGCATCATGCTGAGAAAACTCTTTTGCCGGCATGGGAAGAAACGGACTAA
>CAXUBO010000030.1:28085-31293 GCA_964249345.1 uncultured Armatimonadales bacterium
TGGATGAGCTGACGGAAGCGTATGCTCAGGCCAAAGCCGACCCGGCGTTCCAAACCGAGTTTGATTACTACGCCAAAAACTATGTCGGGCGGGCGACGCCGCTGTTTTTTGCCGAAAACATGACCCGCGAGCTGGGCGGCGCGAAGATTTGGCTGAAGCGCGAAGATTTAGCCCACACGGGGGCGCACAAGATCAACAACGCTTTAGGGCAGATACTCTTGGCGAAGCGCATGAACAAGCCGCGCATTATCGCTGAAACCGGCGCGGGGCAGCATGGAGTCGCCACGGCGACGGCCTGCGCTCAGTTCGGCTATGAGTGCATTGTTTACATGGGCGAGGAAGATGTAAAGCGGCAGGCGCTGAACGTCGTCCGCATGAAGCTTCTCGGCGCGGAAGTGCGGCCCGTGTCGTCAGGCACGAAAACGCTCAAAGACGCCCTGAACGAAGCCATGCGGGACTGGGTCACGAACGTCCACAACACGCATTATATTATCGGGACTGTCGCCGGGCCGCACCCGTACCCGACCATGGTGCGGGACTTCCAAAGCGTCATCGGCCGGGAGGCCCGGCAGCAGATTCTAGAAGAAACCGGCGGCCTTCCTGATGCTGTCGTGGCCTGCGTCGGCGGCGGCTCCAATGCAATGGGCATTTTCTACCCGTTTGTGCGCGATGAAGGCGTGCGGCTGATCGGCGTGGAAGCGGCGGGGGACGGCGTTCATACCAAAAAGCACGCGGCGACGCTGACGGCGGGTTCCAAAGGCGTCCTGCACGGCTCGTCGTCGTATGTGCTGCAAGACGACTACGGCCAGGTGCGGGAAACGCACTCCATTTCGGCAGGCTTAGACTACCCCGGCGTCGGCCCGGAACACGCTTTCTTTAAGGAAATCGGACGCGCCGAGTACCATTCCATCACCGACGAAGAGGCACTTGACGCTTTCCAGTGGACCTCGCGCACCGAGGGCATTATTCCTGCCTTAGAAACGGCCCATGCGTTCGCGCATCTTCGCAGGATGGCCCCGAAGATGTCCCCGGACCAGAACATTATTGTGTGCTTGTCCGGGCGCGGCGACAAGGACGTGGATTCGGTCGCGGTTCGCCTGGGACTGCTTTAGCCATGTCCCAGCGCCTAGACCAGACCTTTGCCCGCCTCAAAGCCGCCCAGGAAGGCGCATTAGTGACATTTATCACGGCAGGAGACCCATCGCCGGCCGGCACGCCCGCGCTTGTCGCGGCGCTGGCGGAGGGCGGGGCAGACGTGGTGGAGCTGGGCATCCCCTACTCCGACCCGCTGGCCGACGGCCCGATCATTCAAGCGTCGTCTCAGCGGGCGCTGGAACGCGGCGTCACGCCCGACACGGTGCTGCAAATGGTCCGGGACAGCCGTGAATCAACAAATGTGCCGATTGTCCTGATGACTTCCTACAACCTTGCTTTGAAGTACGGCCTAGAACGCTTTGCCCAGGCATTCGCCGACGCCGGGGCCGACGGCACCATTTTGACTGACTTGCCGCCCGAAGAAGCACAGTCCTGGAAAGCCGCGTCCGAAACCGCCGGCCTTGCGACCGTCTTTTTAGTGGCCCCAACGTCTACGCCGGAGCGCATCGCGCTGATTGCTCATAACACGACCGGCTTTGTTTACTGCGTGTCCCGCACCGGCGTCACCGGGACACGGGCCGAGATGGCCCCGGAGCTTCAAGCCATGCTGTCCCGCATTCGGGCTGCCACCGACAAGCCGCTCTGCGTCGGCTTCGGCGTGTCGCGCCCGGAGCATGTGCGTCAGGTGCTGGAAATCGCCGACGGCGCGGTCATCGGCAGTGCGCTGGTAGACTTTTTGGACACGCATCAAGGCGGCGATTTGTCTGAAGTGAAGGTGCTGGTTTCATCATGGAAGGCCGCAACGCGCCGGGAAGCGTAATGTATACCAAAGAACAGTTTGCCAAGACCTTAGACAATACGCTGCTGCGGCCAACTTCTAGCCGCGAGGAAGTCCTGCATCTGTGCAAGGAAAGCGCGGCGCGGCATTTTGCCAGCGTCTGCATCCTGCCCTGCTGGGTTGGCGCGGCGGCGCAGGCTCTCAAAGGCACGGACGTGAAAGTTTGCACCGTAGCCGCGTTCCCGCTCGGCGCAAGCACTCAGCTTTCTAAAGTGTATGAAGCCAAAAACGCCGCCGCGAACGGGGCGCAGGAAATTGATGTCGTGATGAACTTAGCCCGCTTCAAGTCCGGCGACTACGACGCGGTGCGGGAAGACCTGCGCGGCGTCGCCGAGGCGGTGCGCGGGGCGGCCCTGCTCAAAGTCATTATTGAGACGTGCTATCTCAGCGGCGACGAGATTGACCTTGCGAGTAGCATCGTGCAGGACGCGGGCGCGGACTTCGTGAAAACGTCTACCGGCACGGCTGGGGGCGGCGCGACGGCAGAAGACATCCGGCGCATCCGCCGCGCGGTCGGAGCGTCGCCCATCGGCATCAAAGCGTCAGGCGGCATCAAGACAGTCGAGACGGCTCTGCAAATGCTGGATGCCGGGGCAAACCGCATCGGCACGTCTTCCGGCGCAGCCCTTTATGATGCCTATGCAGCGTCAGTCTAGCGCCGCACGGGTATAATCAGCTCGTGCCTGCCTATACCACAGATTCCATTGTCCTGCACCGCCGGCATTTCGGCGAGACCGACAACATTCTCACCCTTTACTCGCCAGGCCTCGGACGGTTTTCCGCCATCGCTAAAGGGGCGCGTAAGGCCGTCTCGCGCTTGTCCGGCGCAACCGAAGTTTTGACCTGTACCCGCTTCGGTCTGGCGTCCGGCAAGTCGCTGGAAATCGTGACCCAGGGAGAAGTGCAGGAGTCATTTTCTGCCCTCCGTAAAGACTTAGTCCGCCTCGCCCACGGCCTGTATTTGGCTGATTTGGTCGAACACTCCGTCGAAGACCACGCCCCGAACCCAGTTTTGTATGCCCTGTTCTACACCGGCCTGCTCCAAGTTCAAGCCCTGCCCGTGCCGGAGCTTGCCGCCCGCTGGTTTGAAGTGCAGCTTCTCGGCGACCTGGGTTATGCTCCCGACTTGACCGTTTGCGCCGTCTGCCGGACGCCCCTGCCCGGCGATTTTCCCCGCGACGAAGTCTTCGCCCTCTCCGCGTCCCTCGGCGGCGCCCTTTGCCCCCGCCACGCGCACCCAGAGTCAAACCCCGACCACAGCGGCCTCGGCACCGG
>CAXUBO010000031.1:0-14611 GCA_964249345.1 uncultured Armatimonadales bacterium
GCGGCACGGGCGCGGCCTGAGCGGGCTTTGCGCCGCCGCTGCTGGGGCATCCGTCGCAGCCGCCGCCGGACGCCTTGCCGGGCTTGCTGCCGAACGCCGCGATTTGGCTCCAAATCCGTCGTCCGACGGCGAACGCGGCCACAGCGACAATCGCCAGCGCCATTACCTGCTGCCAGTCCATGTGCATTGTTCTTTCCTCAGCTTTCGCGAATTTTTTGCTGCCTGTATTATACCCGTGGGGACGCCCGGCGTTCAACCCGGCTTTTCCGCAGCCCGCAGGCGCAGCGCTTCCGGGATGCCGGAAACATCATGCGCCCGGCGCGGCAGGATCAGGATCATCGCTAGCCCTTCCAGATGACCCAAAATACCGACAATCACTGCCGCCCACAGCCAGATTCCCGCCGTGGAGAAGCCGAGCAGCGCAATACTCGCCGCAAACAGCGACAAGCCCCAAAGCTTGGAAGAATAGGCATGAAAGCTCATCGCCCGGTGGAACTTCACCATCGCCAGCACCCAGTTCACTGCAAGCAGCGCAATCACGGCCAGCAGCGGCCCAAAGAACGGAACGAGAATTGCTTGGTGCAGTTCCCAAACGGCGAACGCCACGCATACATAAAAGCTTGTATCCGCCAAGCTGTCGGCGACCCGAAGCGTCTCTGTCACGCTCTGAAGCCGCCGGGCGACAACCCCGTCAAAGACATCCGAAAGGAATACATACACCAGAATTGCAACCAGCCATGCGCTGTTCTGCCGGGCCAGTGCTGCCCAAAGCAGCAGCGGCCCGGCGAAAAACCGGGAAGCAACCATCGCCGCCGGCAGCTTTTGCAGTGTCACAGTGCCGCTTCTTCCTGCTTGTCATAAATGCGAGGCGACAAGCTGGGCCAGCTCACCGACGATCTCGTGGTCAAAGGCCAAACGGGCACCGGCAGCGGCATACAGCTCCGGCAGGGGGCGCGTGTTGCCGAGAGCCAGTGCCGAACGATAACGCTGAACAGCATCGGCTTGATCAGCCAGCGCATTGCGCCAGACCTGCAAAGCCCCAAGCTGGGCCAGCCCATACTCGACATAATAAAACGGCACGGTGAAAATATGCAGCTTGCGGTGCCAGCCACTGACGCGCTCGGCTTCCAGTCCCGACCAGTCTACGCCGCCCATGAAGCGGGTCCATAGCTCGCCCCACTTGGCATCTAAATCCGCTGCCGTGACACCCTCCGGCGCGTCGGCATAGACCCAGTGCTGGAAGCCGTCCACGACTGCCATGTACGGCAGGAACAGCACGATTTTCTCCATTTGCTCCTGCCGGGCGCGGACGGCGTCTTCCGGCGAGTAGAACCCGCCGCGCTCTTTTTCTAAATAGGGCAGGGCTAAAAGCTCCATCGCCATGGACGCCACTTCGTTGAACTCCATCGGGGCGCCCCGGTTCCACAAGAGCGGCTGGGCGGCGCTGGACGCCAGCCCGTGGAACGCATGGCCGCCTTCATGGAGCAGCGTGCGGATGTCGCTTTCGGTGCCGACCGCGTTCATAAAGATATATGGCAGGCCGGTCTTGGGGAAAAACGAGCAGTAGCCGCCGGGCGCTTTGCCTTTGCGCGAATCCAGGTCCAAAAAGCCGTGACGGAGGCGCTCAAAGTCCACGCCTAGCTCCGGGTCCACCTGGGCAAAAATCCGGGCAGTCCCTTCTTCCAATGCCGCGACATCGGCGAACGGGCGCAGCGGCGTCCGGCCTTCCGGGTCAACATTTAAGTCCCACGGGCGCAGCGTCTCCAGCCCCAGCGTTTCCCGGCGATGCTCCAAAATCTGAGACGCCAGCGGCACGACTTCGGCTTCAATCGCCGCGCCGAACGCCAGGCTGTCTTCGGGCGTATAGTCAAATCGGCGCAGCGCCCGCCACATATAGGCGCGGTAGTTCGGCAGCCCGGCGTTCTCCGCCAGCTTGCGCCGCAGGGGCAGCATTTGAAGATACAGTGCATCCAGCGCCTCGCGGCCCTCAAGCCAGCGGTCCTGCACCACGCGCCACGCTTCCTCGCGCACGGCGCGGTCTGAGTCCAGCCCTTGCTGCTCGGCTTGGGGCAGCGTCATTTCTTCGCCATTCAGCGTCACCGTCATCGCTCCGGTCAGCTTGCTGTATTCGTTGGCAAGCGTCTGAAGCTGGGCCTGAATCGGGACATTTTCTTCGCGGAACAAGTCGGCGTCGTTCCGCAGGCGCTTGAGGAACTGTACTTGGTCGGGCGGCGGCGCGTAGTCCGGCACGGCCAGCAGCTTGGTCTTTAAGTCTTGCGCGGCGACGGTCCATTGCGGCACAATCTGCTGCACGAAATGGAGATACTTCCTTTCGGCCTCAGCGTTGGCCGTGTCTTCGGACTTTGCTCGTCCGGCGGCGGCTCCGGCCTCGCCCAGCACCTTTTCTAATTCGCTCCAGCGTGTCAGCCAGTCGTAGGCATTGTCTGCCGTGAGTTCTTCGGCTTCCAATACCGCGAAAAAGGGCGCAGCCGTGTTCCAGTCGTGCGGGTCAATCGCATCTAAATTCTGCTCCATGTCTTGATGCTCTTTCTTGTGTTGCGTTCGCAGTGAATAGGGCGCGTCCCGCTGCGCTTCTATAAAGGCCGGGCGGGAACGCCCTCATTGGTGAGTACGACCGGCTGAATGTCGCCGTTGTCGCCGAAATACAGGCGGTCCAAACAGACGACGCGGTGATTGGGGTCATTCTCGGAAACAGGACGACGGTGATAAGCGATCACCCAGTCGTCGGTTCCGGGAAGGTTCAAGACTGAGTGGTGGCCTGCGCCGTTGCCGACTGCCGGGTTGCTCTGCATAATGCTCCCCGTGCGAACAAACGGGCCGAGCGGTGAGGCTGCTTTGGCGTAGGCGACTCCGTAGGACGAGTCGCCCCAGCCGCCTTCGGACCACATGAAGTAGTAGATGCCCCGGCGCTTCAGCATGAACGGGCCTTCCACATAATGGTCCGGCGTGATTTCCAAAAAATCGCCGTCCAGCGCTACCATGTCCTTGCTGAGCTTCACCACAACCGCATGGCTCCAGCCGCCGAAGTAGAGATATGCCTGCCCGTCGTCATCCAAGAACGCATGGGCGTCAATCGGCTGTGCGCCGTGCGGATAAGTCGCAATTAAGGGTTTCCCAAGCGCGTCGGTAAACGGCCCGGCGGGATGGTCGGCCACGGCGACGCCAAGACCCGCGCCGTCGCCTGCTGAGAAGTAAAAGTAATACTTGCCGCCTCGCTCAATGACCGACGGCGCCCAGGCGCAGCGGTTGGTGCTCCACGGGACATCGGCAAAGTCCAAAATCCGGCCTTCGTTGTGCCAATTCACCAAATTAGCCGACGACCAGACCTCAAAGAACGTCTGATCCTCATAGGGCGCAGAGTAGGTGGGATACAAATAATAGCGGCCTGCGAACAGGTGCAGCTCCGGGTCGGCATACCAGCCGGGGAAAATCGGGTTCATGTGTTATTATTCGGGTGCAGCAGCCTGTTCTCCTGCTTCGGCGCACATGCTAAGGCAGCGCTTGACCGTCCCATTCATGCGCCGGGTCTGGATAAAACGTCGTGCTTTGCACAAACGCTTGGCTGGTTGCCATTGTCGTCAGCACAAGCCAGCCGCCGGGGACTTTGGCCCGCCAGGTTTCCACCGTCTTCGGGAACACTGCGCCGGGCGGCAGGGCGTCTTTCCCAAGATACTCCCAGTTCATGTTATTTCAGCCTTTCGCGAGCAGCGACTTTACTTGAGCAGTGACGTTATTAGGGCAACAGGTCGGCGACGGCAACAACGGCCTTTGGGGCGGCAAGCGGGCTTACCGCGTCTTCAGGCGACAAGATTGTTTCCTGCGCGTAGCCGCTTTCGGTCGGCCCACGGAAAACATGCAGGGTACGGGCATTGATATTGATAACCCAGTATTCGGCAATACCGGCTCTGCCGTACTGAGTCTTCTTTGCGCCTAAATCCTGGCGCAGTGTCCGGTCGGAGACTTCCACGACCAGACGTACTTCTTCCGGCAGCGGCGTTCCCAGCCGCAGATAATCGATGAGGGGCCGCTGCATCACTGCCGCATCCGGCTCCGGTTCTTCGTATTCGCCGATGGCGATGGGCGCGGCGAGGCGAACATAATCCGTGCCGAAGATCGCTTCCAATGCTTTCTGAACCTGCTTGCAGGTATAAATGTGCCGCTCATGCTGGGTCATTTTAGGAACAATGTCTCCGCCAATCAGCTCAAACCGGGCTTCTTCTAAAATGCCCAGTTCCATGAGCTGACGGCACTCGTCGCGGGTCCATTGCTTGCGCCCGGCTGCCGCTGGCTCTACATCAACTCGCATTGTTACTCCTTCCAAATCGGCGCGAGAACTTGAGCGCTGCGGCTGGGCAGGTAAATTTGGATGCTTTGCTCGCGCCCGTACATCGGGACAGGCTGGCGGGGATAGACAAAATCGGGCGTTCCCCGGCTTAAGCCGCCGAACTGGATGTCGTCGGTGTTTAAGATGACCTGGTAATCAGCGGCGTCGGGCGTCGGAAACCGCAAATCCTGGTAAGAATTGGCGGGGTGGAAATTAAACGCGAACACGAGCGGGCCGCGCCGGTAGGCAAGCTGCTTGGTGTCTTCGTGCAAAGCAAGCTGTTCAATCAGCGGGTCTTGAAGCAAATTGTACCGCGCGTCTAAACTGAGCATGGCCTGGTCAAAGGCGTTTAAATCACCGTAGCGCAGGTCCGGGTTGTCGGCCAAAGACCACAAGCGGCGGGCGTAGTGATAAGAAAAGTCATTGCCTTCGCGCGGAAAGTCCACCCATTCCGGGTGGCCGAACTCGTTGCCGATAAAGCTCAGCCAGGCTTCCCCGGCGAGGCTGAACGTCAGCAGGCGGATCATCTTCAAAAGTGCAATGCCGCGCTCCACCACGACATTGCCGTCGCCCCGGCCCATGTGCCAGTACATCTCCGCGCCCATGAGCTGAAACGCCAAAGTCTGGTCGCCGACAAGCGACTGGTCATGGCTTTCCACATAGCCGACCCGCTTCTCGCCCGGACGCCGGTTCAGCATTTCGTGATAAATGGCGCTCAGAGGCCAGTTTTCGTCGGGAACTTCTTTGACTAATTTGCTCCAGTAATCGGGAACGCCCATCGCGAGGCGGTAATCAAAGCCGATGCCGCCTTCGCGGGCAGGCCGGGCCAGCCCCGGCATTCCAGAAACATCCTCGGCGATGGAAACCATGTCCGGGCGGATGGCGCGGGCTAAATCGTTTGCGGCCTGCAAATACGCCAGCGCGTCTTCGTCCACGCCGCCGCCGAAGTAGTCTTCGTAGCTCGAAAAAACGCGGCTGAGACCGTGGTCATAGTAAAGCATACTCGTGACGCCGTCAAAGCGCAGGCCGTCAAACCGAAACTCTTCCAGCCAGAAGCGGACATTGCTGAACAAAAACCGCTGGACTTCGTATTTGGCGTAATCAAACACCATTGAATCCCACGCCGGATGCAGGCCGCGCGGCCCGGCATGGAAATACTGGAAGTCCGTGCCGTCCAAGCCGTTCAAGCCTTCCGCCGTGTTTCGGACCGCGTGCGAGTGTACCATGTCAAGAAGGACGCGCAGGCCGAGGCCGTGCGCCGTATCAATCAAGGCTTTGAGGTCTTCCGGGGTGCCGAAGCGCGACGACACCGCAAAAAACGACGACACATGGTAGCCGAACGAGCCGTAGTAGGGATGCTCCATCACGGCCATAAGCTGAACGGCATTGTAGCCTAAAGCGGCGATGCGCGGCAGAATGTTCTCGGTGAACTCCCCAAATGTCCCGACCCGGCCTTCCTCCGTCGCCATCCCGACATGCGCCTCGTAGATACGCAGCCCGCCGGCCGTGTCCGGGGACGAGTTCTTCCAAGCGAACGGCACGGGCGGCAGCCACACTTGGGCGGTAAAATCGTTTGTTGCCGGGTCCTGCACGACGCGCCGGATATAGGCCGGGATGCGGTCCTGTTCCCCCGCCGCCGACCGGACATGGACTTTCACGAGGCTGCCGTGAGTCAGCGCCTGCGCGTACTCGGTATCGGGAAAAAACGCGCTCCAAATCCCGAACTCACCCTGGGTCAGCGGGTTTTTCGCGCGGTCCCAGCCGTTGAAGTCGCCGAACAGCGACAGGCCGGACGCGCCCGGCGCCCATTCCCGGTACCAGAGGCCCGGCACGCCGTCTTTTTGGCCCCGATTCAACCCGAAAAACTGATGCCCCAGGCTGATCGGGCCCGTCAGGCCGCCGCTCTCGTCAATCGCCGAGCGCAGACGCGCGTAATGGGTCCCGCGCCGCCGCAGCGCATCGGCATAGGGCGCGAGCCAGGGGTCCAAAGAAATCAGTCCGAGAGGGTCATCCGTTTGCATGGCCTTAGTATACCCGGCGTCGGCGGGACATCGGAGCCAAAGGGAACCAAAGGGTTCTGGGTACAAAGCTCCTGACAGAAAAGCATTTGACAGAAAAGCATTTGACAGAAAAGCATTTGACAGAAAAGCATTTGACAGAAAAGCATCAAGGAGCTTAAAATTATGGCAACCATTCGTGAGGAAACTTATCGGCTGATGCGGGAGCTGAAGCTGACCACGGTATTCGGCAACCCCGGTTCTACCGAGGAAACTTTTTTGGAGAAGTTTCCGGACGATTTCACCTATGTGCTTGGCCTTCAGGAAGCAAGCGTTGTGGCGATGGCCGACGGCTACGCGCAGGCGATGGGGCGGCCTGCGTTTGTCAACCTGCACACCGCGCCGGGCGTCGGTAATGCCATGGGCAGTGTATTAGGTGCCTGGCATAACCGGACGCCTCTCGTTATCACGGCGGGCCAGCAGACACGCGAGATGATGCTGCTGGAACCCTGGCTGACCAACCTAGACGCGACCGAGCTGCCGAAGCCTTATGTCAAATGGAGCTATGAGACGGCGCGGGCGGAAGACGCGCCCGCGGCGATCATGCGGGCCTACGCTGCCGCGCTTCAGCCGCCGGGCGGCCCGGTCTTTTTATCTGTTCCGATGGACGACTGGGAAAAGCAGGCCGAGCGCGTGACGCCTGCGCGTCAAGTCAGCTCGCGCGTTGCGCCTGACCCCGACCGGCTTGCTGATGCCGCAAAGATGCTGTCCGAAGCGAAAAACCCTGCGCTTGTCTTCGGGCCGGGCGTAGACCGCAGCTTGGGCTGGGGCGCCGCGATCACGCTTGCGGAAACCTTGCGTGCGCCGGTCTACGCCGCGCCTGCCGCCGAGCGTTCGGGCTTCCCCGAAAATCACCCGCAGTTTCTGGGGCCGCTGCCGTTTGCGATCAAGCCGCTGGGCGAGACGCTGGCCGGGCATGATGTGGTGCTGGTCGTCGGTGCGCCCGTGTTCCGCTACTACCCCTCTGTGCCGGGCGAGTATTTGCCGGACGGGACGCGCCTGCTGCACATCACCGACGATCCCGGCGAAGCGGCCCGCGCCCCGGTCGGCGACGCCATTTTAGGCGATCCCGGCCTGGCTCTCACGTCGCTTGTCAGCATGGTCGGCGCTTCGGATCGCCCGCTGCCGCCGCCGATGGAAAAACAGCCTGCACCGGAAGCGAAAACACCGATGACTGCGGACTACCTCTTCTACGCACTGTCTCAGGCCCGGCCCGACAACGCGGTGTTAGTCCAAGAGTCGCCGTCCAACATGAAGCCGCTGCATCAGCGGATGCCGACCCTGCACCCGGCGTCGTACTTTTCCATGGCCTCCGGCGGCCTCGGCTTCGGCCTGCCCGCGTCGGTCGGCATCGCGCTGGCGGAGCGCGAGTCGGGCCGAAACCGCCCGGTGATCGCGGTCATCGGCGACGGCTCATTTTTGTACTCCATCCAGTCGCTTTGGACCGCCGTGCAGCACGCTCTTCCGTTGCTGGTCGTCATTCCGCAGAACACGGAATATGCGATCTTGAAAGCGTTCGCCGAGTTCGAAAACACGCCGGACGTGCCGGGCTTAGACCTGCCGGGCCTGGATTTCGTGTCGCTTGCCCAAGGCTTCGGCTGCGCGGCGCGGCGCGTAGAGGCTCCCGATGAAGTGACATCAGCCGCTAAAGACGCGCTGGCGTCCGGCAAAGTCACCGTGCTTGTCGTGCCGACGACATCGGAAGTGCCGCCTTTGCTGTGAACCGGCTCAGGACACAAAAAGCGCCGGGAAGCAATGCTTCCCGGCGCTTTTTGTTTTCACTTGACTTCGATTTTAGTAGCCGTGGTTTTAGTAGCCGTGGTTTTAGTAGCCGTGGTTGGCGGCATGGCGCAGGTGAGCGGCATGGCCGCGCAGGCGGGCAGCACGGCCATAGTTGCCGTTGTAGGCAGCATGGGCCGCCCGGCGGTCCAAACGCGCTGCGTGGCGGCGCTGCATCGGATGATGGTAATACTGGGCGCTGGCCGGAAGTGCAGCCAGCGTCCCGAAGGCGAGAGAAGCCAGTCCAAAGACGGCGACGGTGCGGGAAATGCTCATAGGAAATTCCTTTCTCAAAATTCAGCGCAAATTATAAGCCGTAGCGCACATGGCGCAGACGGGAAGCATGGGCACGCAGCTTGGCGGCCTTGCGGTAGTTGCCGTGCGCGGCGGCGCGGGCGGCGCTGCGGTCCAGACGCGCGGCGTGGTGCATCCGCCCGTTGCGGAACGGGTGGAAGCCCTGCGCCTGTACCGGCGCTTGGGCGAACAAGCTCAGGGCGACAGCCGCCAGCCCGCAGGCCGCAGCGATTTTGCGAACAAGATTCATCAGTGGGTTCCTTTCGGCGGGCGTTTTCCCGCGTTTTCCCGGAAACGATTTCCCCGGCGAAAAAGTTCCGAAAAGTTAAGGCAGCAAATCGGAAACTAAGGCAGCAAATCGAAAACGCGAACGGCGGCGTCCGACGCGGCGAGAGGACGCACTTCGTCTTCCGGCGTCAGAATGGTTTCCGAAAAGTAGCCGGTTTCCGTCGGCTCCCGGAAGACGTGCAGCAGCCGGTTTGGAATGTCCACGACCCAGTATTCAGGAATGCCGCTCTGAGCGTACAGCAATTGCTTGACAGTCAAATCAGTACGAAGTGTTGTGTTCGCGGCTTCTACGGCAAGAAGCGTATCTGCCGGCGTTGGGTCTTGTTCCAGATAGTGATCCAAACTCTCAGCAAGTACCGCTAAATCAGGCTCAGGCTCGCTGTAATCGTTCACAGGCAGTGACGACTGCGATTGAAGACGCTCAAAGCCAAAGATCGGAGCCAGGGCTCGTATCAGCCACATCACGACAATTGTATGCCGACGTCCTTGTCCCATTTTTTGCCAAATCTCCCCGTTGACCAGCTCAACTTTGCCGTCTTCCAGAATGCCGATCTCTGTCAGATGCCGGTATTCTTGGCGCGTCCACAACTTGCGCGGGTCAGGCGAGGCTAAATCCGGCGCTTCCAGCATTGCCGTTGTCATCTTATTCTCCTTCAGCGAGCGCCCCAGCCTAACGCGAGACCGATGTGATACACGGCGAAGGTGCCGAGCCAGGCTAAAGCCGTCATGTAGCCAGTCATAAACAGCGGCCAGGTCCAGCCGTTGGTTTCGCGCTTGACGACGGCGATGGTGGATAGGCACTGCATCGCCAGCACATAGTAGATCATCACGCAGACGGCTAAAAGGGGCGAAAAGAACGTATCCGCGCGGAGCTTGTCTTTCAGCGAGCGCGAAACTTCTTCGGTGGTGCTGTTCTTGTCGCCGACGCTGTAAATCGTGCCCATAGACGACACAAACACCTCGCGGGCGACAAACGACGAGACCAAGCTGACCCCAATGCGCCAGTCAAAGCCGAGGGGGTGAATTACCGGCTCAATCGCGTGTCCGGCCCGCCCGGCGTAGGAATGCGCGAGCTGGGCGGCAGGCGGCGTCCCGGCCGGCGACTTGGGGTACGACGACAGGAACCACAAAACAATGGATACGGACAAGATAAGAGTTCCGGCCCGGCGCAGGAACAATCCTGCCCGCTCCAGCATGGTCATCAGCACCGTGCGCGGGTTGGGCGCATGATACGGCGGCATCTCCATGAAGAAGACCGGCGCGGCGCTTTTTAAAAGCGTGTTTTTAAAGACCCAGGCCATGCCGAATGCGGCGCCTGTGCCTAAAAAGTACATCGCCATCATGGTTAGGCCCGGCAGGGTAAAAATTCCGAGAACATGCCGGTTGGGAATGAACGCCGCGATCATCAGCGTGTAGACGGGGATACGCGCCGAGCAGGACATCAGCGGCGCGACCAGAATGGTCACGAGGCGCGAACGGCGGTCGTCAATCGTGCGCGTCGCCATGATGCCGGGAATGGCGCAGGCGAACGACGACAGCAGCGGAATGAACGACTTGCCGTGCAGACCCACTTTGGACATCAGCTTGTCCATCAAAAACGCCGCGCGGGCCATGTAACCGGTGTCTTCCAGCAGGGCAATCGCAAAGAACAGCAATAAGATTTGGGGCAGAAATGTGATGGTCGTGCCGACGCCCGCGATGATGCCGTTGACAATCAAATCCTGCAAGTCGCCGGCGGGCATGTGCGCCGTCACGAAGTTTTGCAGGACGCTGACGCCGCTGCCGATCCAGTCCATCGGAATTTGCGCCCAGGTGAAAATCGTTTGGAACACAAAGGCCATCACGCCGAAAAAGATGACGTAGCCCCAGAACGGGTGCATGACGACACCGTCAATCTTGTCGGTGATCGTCTGCGCCCGGCGGCGCGGCTTGCGGACTGTTTGGGCCGCAATGCGTCCCGCCCAGGCGTATCGCGACTCGACCACGACCGCCGAGAAGTCAATGCCGAGCGTCTTGAAATTGGCTTTGTCCGCCTGAACATGCTCCCAGATTGCAGGCGACCAGCGGGTGGCCTCTTCCGGGCGCGGCCCTGCCGCCATGAGCAGGCCGACCGCTTCTTCCGTGCTTTGGGCCGGCTTCGTGCCGTGCTGCGCTTCCAGCATTTGCGAGAGTTCGGCAACTTCTTCTTCGGCGTCCGCCGGCAGCATCCAGTCCCGGCGCGGCGGCAGAGGCGTTTCCGGCAGCCTGGAAATTGCTTCAAGCACCGTGTCCAGCCCCTGCTTTTTTGAGACCAGCACGGTACGCACCGGCACGCCCAGCGTCTCTGCAAGCGCCTCAATGTCCACTTTTTGGCCGGTCCGGGCCGCGACATCGGTCATCGTCAGCACAAGGACCGTCGGCAGGCCCAAATCCAAAATCTGCGCGGTCAGGTACAGATTGCGCTCCAGGTTAGCGGCGTCCACCACATGCACGATACCGTCGGGCTGGGCGACATCCGTGCGGTGTCCCAGCAGAACGTCTCGTGAAATGGCTTCATCGGGAGAGCGCGGGGTGAGGGAGTACAGGCCCGGCAGATCAATCAGCGACGCCGACGAGCCGTCGGGAAGACGCAAGCGGCCTTCTTTTTTTTCAACAGTGACGCCGGGGTAGTTGCCCACTTTTTGGCGCAGGCCGGTCAAGGCATTGAAAACAGTGGTCTTGCCGCAGTTCGGGTTGCCGACCAGGGCATACAAGGGGACGTGGCTTGCGTTCAAAGGCGAAAGCGGCGCGGGAGCCGCAGCGGCAGTCATGACGCATTTCCTATGTCTAAATCAGTCTCAAACTCAGGTTCAACAAACTCAGGCGGGCAGCGGCGCATGAAGATGGCTTCCGCCTCGCGGCGGCGCAGGGACAACTGGTAGCCGCGAATCCGCACAGTGAGCGGGTCGCCCAAAGGAGCAACACGCAGCACAGTGATCTCGGTTCCTGTCGTGAAGCCTAGTTCCAAAAGGTGCGCCCGGACATCGCAGTCCGGGCACAGCCCCAGCACATGGCCGAACTCGCCAGGGGCCAGCTTGCTCAGCGGCATCTCGATGTGACCGGTCCCATCGGGTGTGTACCCGGCCAGCTCCGCCGCACGGGCCGCGCAGCGGTTCTGGTCTCGGCAGTCACGCCACCGGCAAAATGCCGATTGTACGCAGTTGATTTGTTTCATGGTTTTCTTCGCCGCCTAATCTTCTCGGCAGGCGCACTCGCCGGAAATCGCTTCGCGGCCTTCTTTAATCAGCAGCGGCACAATTGCAAGCGCTGCCGCGCAGTCCAGCCACCACCAGTGCAGCAGAGCGTTTGCCGCAAGACCCACCAGCAAGGCCCAGGACAAGTAGCCGCAGGTAAACGCTTCCATCGCATCGGCCCGCAGAGCCCGGCTGCCGATCTGGTCCGCAACCCGCAGCTTTGCCTTTGCCAGCAGCGGCATTCCAAGCGCGGCGATGACCGCGACGCCGATGCCCAGCCAGGATGTTTCCGCGTGATGCCGGTGGGTCAGCCCATAAATCGCCTGGGCTGCCACATACGCGCTCAGGCCATAGAGCAAGTATCCTGCCGCCCGTGCCGCCTTTTGCTCCGCCGCTTCCAATGCCGCTTCATTAGAAAGCTGCCCAGTCGCCTGCTGCCGAAGACGCCGGAACAACAGCATCGCCGATGCCAGCTCCGTCACGCTGTCTGCACCGAATGCCATCAGCAGCAGGCTCCCCGCAGCAACGCCTGCTCCCACTGATGCCGTTGCTTCAGCAGCCATCCAGGCAATCGAAACCGCTTCCAGCCGAAGTCCTGCTCGAAATCCTGCCGCTGATGTCGCCTGTTCCAGCATGGTTTACACTCTGCGCGGCTATCTCCGACTAAATTTGTCGGAGAATGCTCTTGTCGTATTATGGCATGAGACGCACGAGATGTCAACGGGTTCATTGGGCCAGTTCGGAGATTTTTCGCACCCTTGCCTTGACACAGCCTGCAACGGCAGGTATACTACTTTTCGTTGCCTCGCCGAGAGCCGTTAAGAATGGACACAAACGACAAAGGCGAGATCGCTCTGCTGAAAGTCGAGATCAGGGCCGCCGAGCAGGGCTTTGTGGTTTTGAAGCCGACCACCAGCCACCGGCGATATGACATTGTTCTGGACTGCGGCGGCAGGTTTTGCCGGGCGCAGGTCAAATGGGCCGGCTCCAGGTCGATCAAGGCTGCCGGGAGTTTCCTGCTAGACCTGCGAAAAGTCACGCGCGGCGGTCAGCGCTCCAAACGATTTTACAGCACGGACGAGATCGACGCTGTTCTGGTTTACCTGCCAAACCTGGATAAAGTGATTTGGCTCGGCCCTGAGATTTTTCATGGACGGGAAACTCTGACTATCAGGACTGCACCGGCGAAGAACAACCAAACGAAAAAGTGCTTGATGGCTGCCGATTATTTTTGGTAGCTGAAACTTGGTAATTTACGCACCCGTAGCTCAGCGGATAGAGCACAACTTTGCGGAAGTTGAGGCCACTGGTTCGAGACCAGTCGGGTGCATTTGCCGACGTAACGAAAAAGACGCCTTATAGGGCGTCTTTTTCGTTTCATTTCCCCTCCGCCGCCCGCACGGCTTGAACAAAATCGCGCATCTTGGCGGCGTCTTTGCGCCCAGGCTCCGTTTCCACGCCCACCGTCACATCTACGGCATACGGCAGGGCGCGGGCAATCGCCGCGCCGACATTCTCCGGCGTCAGCCCTCCGGCCAGATAGATTTTTTTGCCGTACTGCCGCGTTTCCCGCACCAGTTCCCAGCCGTAAGCCTCGGCGTCCGAATAGCCTGCCGGGGCGCTCGTGTGGACATTCAGCAGGTACGACTGCACTGTGCCGTTGAAATTGGCAATGGCCCGCAGGTCCCGGTCACTGCCGAGGTGGAACGCTTTAATTTTGCGGTCCATTGCCCAGTTTTCGCGGACAATGTCGGTCCAGACGCTGTCCTGATAATACTGAATTTGATCAAACTGCCTGATAAGACTGCGCCCTTCAATGCGCCACCGGAAATCCGTCGTCCGGTCAAACACGCCGACTTTGACGATATGCGCCGGCAGACGCGCCGCAATATCCGCGAAATCCAGCGGGTCCAAAACGCGCGGGCTGTTCTCGTCGCAGTGAAACCCCAAAGCGTCCGCCCCCGCGTTCACCGCCGCTTCCGCATCCCGCCAATTCGTAATCCCGCAGATTTTCACCAGTGTCAACTTTCGCTCTCGTCTCTGTCGTCCGCCGGCAACAGCAGTTCCGCCTCAATCTGCTGAACGGTCGGCAGCTTGTCCCAAAGCTCGCTTGGGAGCGTATCTGTGACGCGAAACTCGGCAACGCCAATCGGCGCGGCGGTACTTCGCAGAGCATACTCCACTGTCACTTGCTCCCGCGTCTTGCACAAAATCAGGCCCAGACTCGGTGCGTCTGTCGGATGACGCAGCAGATCGTCCACCGCTGCTAAATAAAAGTTCATTTTTCCTGCAAATTCCGGCATAAACTCCGTCATCTTCAATTCCACGACTATAAAGCAGCGCAGGCGCAGGTGATAAAACAGCAGGTCAATGTAATAATCTTTGCCGCCGACTTCCAAATGATACTGGTTTCCCACAAACGAAAACCCCGTTCCCATTTCCAGCAGGAAGCTTTGCATCTGAGCCAGCAGCCCTTTTTCTAGCTGGCGCTCGCGGGCGTCCTCGCTTAGCGTCAAAAAATCAAAATTGTAAGGGTCTTTTAGGATTTGCTGGGCCAGATCAGACTGCGGCGGCGGAAGTGTGCGCGAGAAATTTGTCAGAGCTTGGCCTTGACGCGCAAACAAGCCGCTTTCAAT
>CAXUBO010000031.1:14711-26039 GCA_964249345.1 uncultured Armatimonadales bacterium
CGCACGCATATAAAGCAAGTTTGTCCGGGAAAACCCAGCGACACCGGGGTAAGCCGCTTTCAGGTCCGCCGCCAGGCGAGCCACCACTTTTGTACCCCAGCCGAGCCGTGCCTGCCGCTCCAATATCTCGTGGCCGATTTGCCAGTAAAGCCAGACCATTTCGCGGCTGACCGACAGTGCCGCCCGCACCTGCGCCGCCCGAATGCGCTCCTTGATGTCTGCTAAAAAGTCGCCGTAGCCTTCCAGTTCATTGTTCATGTGCTTCTGCCTCACCCGGCTGCCCTTTTCGCCGCTTTCGTTCTTGATTATACCTGGCAGCGCAGAAGCCGGATGAACAGTTTGCCGGCTTTGGCGGGTATGCTGACAACAGTCTGAGGCCATGCATTTTGAGAAGAGGCGTTGGGAAACCATGCCATAAATGGCACGGTCCGATTTTTGCCGCCGACCTGCGGGAAACGCGGCGGCTGTATCTTTGGTGAGATTGATACATGATAGGAGAAACGCGATGAATATCTTGGCGCTGAATGCCGGCAGTTCCAGCCTGAAGTTTAAGCTGTTTCGAGTGGACGGCGGCACGGAAGAAGTCTTGACGGAAGGAACGGCGGAGCGGGCGGATGGCGATGCGATGACGGCGGCTGCCGAGAAGGCTATCGGGCAGTGTCAGCCGTTCGGTGTTGACGCCGTCGGACATAGACTCGTGCAGGGCGGGGGTAAGTTCACGGAGCCGACGCGCATTACGCCGGACGCTTTAGACGGCCTGCGCGGGCTGAAAGAGCTGGACCCGCTGCATAATCCGACCGAAGTGGGGCTGATTGAAAACGCCCAGCGTCTTTTGCCGGGTGTCTCGAATGTGGCTGTGTTTGACACGGCGTTCCACAAAACTTTGCCGCCGGTGGCATATACTTATGCCCTGCCGCATGAGTTGTCGGCAAAGCTTAATTTGCGGCGGTATGGGTTTCACGGCCTGTCACATCAGTATGTGTCCGGGCGTCTCTTAAAGTGCTTGGACCGGGGCGCGGAAGGGTCGCGGCTGGTGACGTGTCATCTCGGCAGCGGGTCCAGCGCGTGTGCGCTGTTGAACGGAAAAAGCATAGACACAAGCATGGGCATGACACCGCTGGAAGGGCTGGTGATGGGAACCCGCGCCGGCGATGTGGACCCCGGCCTGCTGCTGTATCTGCTGCGAACGCAGCCCCTAACAGCGGAGCAGCTTGACGACCTGCTGAACACGCAAAGCGGCCTCAAAGGCGTTTCGGGCCTGAGCGCCGACGTGCGGGATTTAGAAACGGCGGCGGCGGAAGGGAACGCGCAGGCGGAGCTGGCCCTGGCCCTGTTCGCCTACCGTGTCCGCAAATACATCGGCGCGTATGCGGCGGCGCTGGGGGGCCTGGACGCGGTCGCGTTTACCGGCGGCGTCGGGGAGCGTTCGGCGTCCATGCGCGGGCGTATCTGCGCCGGCCTGGAGTTTTTGGGCTTGCGCTTGAGCGAAGAAGCAAACCAAAGCGCGGACGGTAAGCAGGCGGCGCAGGTGAGTTCGGCAGGCAGCCCGGTGTCGGGGTGGGTCATTCCCACGGACGAGGAGCGGCAGATCGCCCGCGAAGTGGCGGGGCTGCTGGGCGCAAAGTAGAACCGCACCCCTCACGATAACGGCTTTGCGATACAGAGTAATCGGAACGATACGAGAGGTTCTTGTGAGGGAAGAGCTGCGAGCAGGGAGGGGTTCTACCGCCGGTAAGCCACTTTCCCCGCTACCAGCGTCCATGCCACTTCGCCCGTTTCCGGATGAACAATCGCCAAATCCGCCGCCATTCCCGGTGCGATTGCGCCCAGTGTGCCGCTGAGGCCAATCTGCCGGAGGGCGCTGCCGCTGGATAGCCGGGCGGCTTCCGGCAGGGTGACACCGGCGAAGCGGCGAACATTCATAAATGCCTGGTTCATGGTCAAAACGCTGCCGGCGAGGGTGCCGTCGGCGAACGCCGCCGTGCCGTCTTTGACAAACACCGGCTGGCCGCCGAGGCTGTACTCGCCGTCCGGCATCGCCGCGCCGGAAACAGCATCGGTGATCAGCGCCGCGCCGTCCGGTCCTTTGGCGGCGACAATCAATCGAATAACTAAAGGGTCCAGATGAACGCCGTCGGCAATGATCTCGCAGACGATTTCAGGACGCGCCAGCGCCGCGCCCGCCGCGCCCGGCTGCCGGTGATGCAGGGGCGGCATGGCATTGAACAAGTGCGTGGCGGCCGCTGCGCCCCACGAAATCGCCGCTTCCGCTTCGGCGGCAGTGGCGTTCGTGTGGCCGAGTGAGACCGTGATGTTCTCGCTTTGAGCCAGGCGGATGGCTGCTTCCGCCCCGGCAATCTCCGGGGCAAGCGTAATCCGGCGCACAGTCTTGCCTGAAAGCGTAATCCAGTGTGCCAATTCTTCCGTGTCCGGGGGACGAATGAAGGCTTCCGGCTGCGCCCCGCGCCTCATGGCGCAAATGTACGGGCCTTCCAGATGGATGCCTAACACTCGCGCTTCACCGTCTCCCGGCCCGGTCTCTATCACGGTCCGCGCGGCGCGGATGGCCGCGTCCGTGTCTTTGCGTGAGGCCGTCAGGGTCGTTGCCAGCAGGCTTGTCGTGCCGTACTTGGCATGGGTGCGGGCGACTTGTCGGACCGCGTCCACCGTCCCATGCATGAAGTCCGCCCCGCCGCCGCCGTGGACATGCACGTCCGCAAAGCCCGGCAGCACCAGCCACCCGCCCGCGTCAATGTCGCCGGAGCGCTCCGCCGATGTGCGTCTGGCGCTGACTTCCGCAATCAGGCCGTCCTCTCCTACCGTCACTGCGCCCTCTGCCAGAACGCCGTCCGGCGTCACAATGTCGCCCCTGATCGTAAACATAGCGCTTTGTTCCTGAGAGGGTGTGCTAACTCCTGCAAATGACTGCCGAAATACTTTTGCCCTGCGCCAACAAAACGTGCTGATTCTGTCACTATACGAGTGAGGGCCAGCGATTGAGACCAGACACGGGCAGCTTCACGGAGTTCTACCGGCAGCACGGCGACCGTATCTACCG
Organism: uncultured Armatimonadales bacterium; assembly: GCA_964249345.1. Classification (GTDB taxonomy): domain Bacteria; phylum Armatimonadota; class Armatimonadia; order Armatimonadales; family Capsulimonadaceae; genus JANXMY01. The sequence goes on from CAXUBO010000031.1 coordinate 17,770, forward strand.
ATTCTGCTTTCGCTTGTCCGGCAGCGCAGCCGACGCCGAGGATTTGACGCAGGAAGTCTTTCTCGCCGCGTTCCTGGGCCGAGAACGGTTTGGAGGCCGCGCGTCGGTGCAGACCTGGCTTTACAAAATCGCCTGGAACTGCTGGCGCAATTCGCGCCGCCGTCCATCCGTCGAAACCGCAATTCTGGAAGATGCCGCCACCAACGGGCCGGATTTGGCGCAGGCCGTCACCGACCAAATCGCTTTAACTTGTGCTTTGAGCGCCCTGCCGCCTGATTTGCGCGAAACATTTCTGCTGGTCCGCGCCGAAGGGCTGACCTACCGCGAAGCCGCCTCGGTGCTGGACATTCCGCAGGGAACCGCGCAGTGGCGCGTCCATGAAGCGTCCAAGCGGCTGCGGGCGCTGCTGGCGGAGGATGCCCAGGATTGAATGCCCAGAAGTCCCAGGATTGAAATCCTGGGCTGAAGAGCCTGCGGCTGGTTGTCCTGCGGACAAAAGACAGTCATGCAAAAGACAGTCATGCTTTGTCTTCCTCTTCTGTCCGCAGGACAGCCGGCGCGAAGCGCCCTTCCGCCCAGGATTGAAATCCTGGGCCAACGACTGGAAACCAAACCATGACCTGCACTCAAGCCCAACCTTTGCTGGACGCCTACGCCGACCACGCGCTGACCGCCTGGCAGACTGTCCGTGTCCGCCGTCACCTTGTCGGGTGCGCTGGGTGCGCTGCCCATCTTGCCGCCATTCAGCGCCTGAGTGCCTCCGTCCAAGCTTGGCGCAATGTGCCTGCGCCGCCCACGCTGAAACGCCAAATTGTCGCCGCGCTTCCGCCTGCGCCGCCTGCCCCGATGCCGCCGCGAGGCCGGCGCATCGCCCGCCACGCCGTTCTAGGGCTGGCCGGTGTGGCCGCCGCAATTGGCGCGGGCTTCTGGCTGCTGCCCGGCCACCCCAGCCAGCCGACTCTTGCCTTTGCCGATGTGGAACGGGCGATGCAGCAGGTTCGGACTGTTTCGTGTAGAACCGTTCAGTATTGCCCACCTAATCGGTTTTACCGGGATGACCATTATGCGTTTAGAGAGTGGGACCAGCGAAGCCCACCCGCCATTGCGAATAGCGACACTGTGACAACTAATCCCGCAAACTATTCAAGGTCCATCCAAACTTTGCAGGGACAGTTCATTCGGACTGCAAAAGGCGAGTACCGGATGCACCCTTACGAAGCACTGGACAGAGAGTATCTTCAAGAAGGGGTAGAAAGATCATTCCGTGTGTTCACTCAGCAGCCGATTTCACAGCACTTCGACAATGGCTACGATTACAATGTCGTGGCAAAGCCGGAGCGGCGCCTTGTCACTTTTAACGGTCAGCAGCGGATACTGTTCACGTTCAATGAAGACATCGTGTTTCGTCCGGGCAAATCAACGCCGGGGATTACAGATCGCTCCCAGTGCCGTATATGGGTTGACCCCGCGACACGCCTTGTGGCTCGGAGAGAAACCGTAAATTGGGATGACCCGGTTCCAGGGCATTATCCCAATGTTCCCACAATCGTTGTGAACGATGACTTTCGTTATAATCAAGCACCACCGCCTGGTGTGTTTGATTGGCCGCCTAAAGGCGCGAAGGTAACGAAGTTTTGAGGGGCAAGAAAAGCCTGCCATATTCGGCATTCAGTCCCGGAGGGACTTTCCGTGCTTCAATAGCCCGGCATTTTAATGCCGGGTGCTTTGATGCCGAAGTGAGGTCTTCTACGCCGGCACCTTCTCTATGTTGGCGTCCGCCGTGAGCTTCGGCTCGCCGTGCTGGACGTACCAGGGGACGTTGATGACGACGATGCGGGGGTCGCGCAGGAGCAGCAGATTGGCTTTCAGCGCCGTAGCCCGGTGGTTGTGCAGCAGCCAGGCCCACCAGCGCATTTCGACAAGCTCCGGGATGATGACGGCGACTAGGCGGTCGGGGTACTGCTGCTTAAGCTGGTTCAAGTAGGCCGTCAAAGGCCGGGTGACTTTGCGGTAAGGAGACGACAAAATCTCTAAATGCGGCACCGGCAGGCTGGCCGCAGTGGCAGGCTTTTCGACTTGCTCCTCCCAGCACTTTTTGAGTTCTTCCGCCTGCCGCTCGCCGTCCTCGTCGCTGCCGGTGGCATCGGGCAGCTTGACGAACACCCCATGCACGTCGGGCGACAGGCGCATTCCAAAGCGCAACGCACGCTCCGAGATGACGTTCCAGTCGCCAATCGGCACCACCGCCACCGGCGGGTCATTGTGGCTGAGGTTCAGTGGGACCGGCTTGCCGATCTGCTCAGAGACGGCGTCGTACTGCCGCCGAACTCCGAAGAACAAGACCATCAGCGCCGGCAGCAAAATGACCGTGATCCAGGCACCGGCGGTGAACTTCGCTACTAAAATGACGCCGAGTGCCAGCGCCGTGCAGACCGCGCCCAGCGCATTGATGAACAGCGCCCCGCCCGCGCCCGCTTTCTGCTTGCTTTCCCCCTCTTTTGCCAGCCGCCGCCAGTGCATGACCATCCCCGACTGCGACAGGGTGAACGCGAGAAACGCGCCGACGGCGTAGAGGGGAATAAGCGCGTCGGTGATGCCCTTGAAGCCGATCAAGAGGATCGCGCACAGGCCGGTCAAAAACAAAATGCCGACAGTGTAAACCAAGCGCCGTCCGAGAAGCGCGAAGACATGGGGCAGGTAGCCATCCAAAGCGACCAGCCGGCACAGGCGCGGGAACCCGGCGTAGGAAGTATTGGCGGACAAAATCAGCACAGCCAGCACACTTGCCAGCGTGATATAGTACAAGCCGGCGTGGCCGACAACAGCGTTGAGAAGCTGCGAAATGACGCTCTGGTAATTGGGATCATTCTCGTCCATGGCTGCGATCCCATACGCTTTGCAAAGGTACGCAATCCCCGCCAGCAGGGCCAGCAGGATCACGACAATCGCTGTCAGCGTCTTTTGGGCATGGTTGACGACAGGCTTGGCAAAGATGGTGACGCCGTTTGAGACCGCTTCCACGCCGGTCATCGCCGTACAGCCGGAGGCAAAGGCCCGCAGGAGCAGCCACAAACTCACGCCTTCGACGGACTTTGGAACGGCGGGCGGGGCAATAAACGGATGCGGGTGGCCGCCGTGGCTGAGGGACTGATAAATGCCGTAGATCAAAACGCCGCCGAGGCTCAGCACGAACAGGTAGGTCGGCAGGGCGAAAACCACCCCGGCTTCTCTGGCCCCGCGCAGGTTCACGACGGTAATCAGCGCGAGGAACCCGATGCACAATCGCAGCGTGTCTTTATGCAGATTGGGGAACGCCGAAATGAGCGCTTCGACGCCTGCCGAGATGCCGACGGCGACGGTCAGCGTGTAGTCCAGCATCAGCGCCGCCGCCGCCAGCAGGCCGAACTTGATGCCTAAGTTTTCTTTCGCGACTGTGTACGACCCGCCGCCGTTTGGATACGCCGTGATGGTCTGCTTGTAGGAAAAGTAGAGAATGGTGAGAAGAGCTAAAATGACAAGCGTGATCGGCCCGATATAGTTGAGGCCCAAGATGCCGAGCGGCAGCAGAATGGTCAGCGCGGCTTCCGGGCCGTAAGCCGCCGACGAAAGGCCATCGAGTCCCAAACTCGGTACACCGGCGAAAACGCCGATTTTCTGTTCGCCTTCTTCCGAAGATGCGAGCGGCTGACCAAAGAGCCTGTCACTGAGACGCATAATTTCTCCCCTCAGAAAAAGAACCGATACTCCAAATCAAGCTGCTTGATGCGCTCGGTTTGGCCGTAGTTGCCTTCGGCATTGGCGGGCGTGAAGCCGTCGCCGGGGCTGAGGACGCTGGACGGGATCGGAAACGCCTCCTGGCGGTAGTCATGGTAGGTTACGGCAAAAGAACTCTTGCGGTCCGGCGAAAACTCCAGGGTTGCCGCGTAATCGCGGGAGTTCGGTGCGGGAAACGTGTCATCCACCCGCCGCCGGTCCCGGCCCTGCAAGGCGGCGGTCAGGCCGGGGCGCAGGCGCTGGCTCAGGCGGACAAAGACTTCGCGGCTGTTGGGGCCGGACGGTAGGCCAATCTCGTCGTATCGTCCTTCCTGCCACTGCGTTGTGGTAATGCGCGATGTATAGGTGGTCGGGTCGGCAAACGTGTACTCGGCAATGAGGCCGGTTTGAGGCACGGGCTGAAACGCGATGCCGGCAAGCTGGGCGATTTTGCGCGGCGTCCGGTAGCTTTGATGGCCGGGCGTCTCTAAATCGTCAATCCCAAGCTGGCCGTAGACGCGCACGCTTTGGGTTGCTTCGTAGGAAAGCCCCAGATTCAAGAAGCTGTTGAACGACGCATCCAGGCCGCTGATCCGCAGGCCGCTGACTTTGAGGTTCGCACTCTGGCCGGAGTAAAAGTCCGGCAGGAGCGAAACATAGAGCGACTGCGACGCCGTCGAAAGATAGGATTCCTGGAAGTCCGCCGTGAGGCGCGGGCTAAACGCAAACTCAATGCGCCTTGCCCCGAAATACTTCTGGACGCCGTCCTGCTTGAACGTGGAAAGAAATTGGCTGAAGTGGTAATCATGGCCCAGCCGTGCGCCTAAGCTAAAGGGGAACGCGATTTGAAGCTGGTCCAGCGCGGGCGCGTTGTCCGAAACCATCGTCGCGCCGCGTGTCCCCGGCCCCCAGCGGTTGTACATCCGCCCCAAGTTCACTTCCAGCCCCCGCCCGCCGTCCAGCGTTAGGTAGGCTTCGTTGATGGCCGAAAAATCGTGCGGTCCTGTGTCGTTATCAAAGACCCGGCGATGGTCTTCGGGCCAGTTGGACGCCGACACGTTGTAGCGCAGATTGGGCCTGAGACTGCCCAGCGCCGTCACCCGATAGACACCTAACACTCCCGTGCCGGGCTGACGGTCCCCGCCTGTTCTCTGCCGCAGTTCCGGCTGAACGTAGCCGCTGACCGACGCCGCGCTCCCCGGCGGCGTCGGCTCGGCGTCGTTTAAATCCACGCCGACAGCCTTCAATTCCGGCTGCAAGGTTTCAACTGCTGTATGCAGCGCCGCCGCTGAGGCGGCGTCCCCCTGCACTTTGGCAAGACGGGCCGGATGGTCCTGCACCAGATGGGCCAAAAGGCGGGCTAGTTGCCCCCGCGTGTAGAGCGTGTCCCCCAAGAAGTCTTCCGGCGTTTCTTCGGCTCCGAAGGCATCGGCATGTGCCAGCGCTGCAAACGAATCCAGCAGCGTGCTTCCCTGCGGCACGATGTCCGTGGCGGCGGCAAGCGCCGGGCGGCAGGCTGCGCCGCACAAAGCAAGGCTGACGGCGAGAGGCAAAGCAAGGCACGGGGAAAGTTTCATAAGCGCTTGTATTGTAACATACAGGCGGGGGCGTGTCAACGGCGGGGGCGGAAAGAACCTGGCCTTGAAAGGCCGGGCTAGAAAAAGCACAAAGTACCTCCGGCACTGAAGAAAAGCCCACCGTCGGCGGCATTTAGCCCCGGAGGGGCTTCGCACACTTCTAGCCTGGTCTTTCAAGGCCGGGTCTCATCCACATTTCCGCCAATTATGCCGTATAATACAGTAAAGGAGCCGCCTGCCATGCTTCAAAACGAACAAACCGGCCCGCCGCCTGTTTTGCCGACCGTGCTGCTGCCAACTCTAAACGCCGCTGACGCCCGCGTCACGCCGGATGAGCTAAACGCTGCCCTCAAAGCGCTGGAAGACCCGCAAAACAGCACCGTTGCCATCGGCTCCGTCGTGGACGAGCTGCATCTCAGCGCGACCCCCGAACAGATTTGGGGGCAGGTGCAGAAGCAGCGGACTGAGGCCGCAGCGCCCAAGCCGCAGACTGTCCCGGCAGTGCAAACCCAGCAAATCGGGCGGCAGGTGCGGCTCGGCTGGCGCGGAATGCGCGGCTGGGTGTGGGTCATCTTCTGGTGCACCGGCGGGTTCGGACTGTTATCGCTCCTACCCCGCCACAGCGCATCCGTTATCAAGCAGAACATACCTGCCGCCGGGATTGTCGTCACAGGAGACTCAACTTCGGGCAGCTATACTGTTCAAGGAACTGGGCCGCAGCGAGACGTGTTTGTTTCTGGCGACCATAACAATATTACTGTTCACGGCAGTGCCCGCAACGTGACTGTGAACGGCGACCACAACGGCGTTTGGGTGATAGGTTCCGTCGAAAAAGTGACGGTAGGCCAAGACTACAACGCCGTGCATTGGACAAAAGAGCCCCCCGGAAACTCTGTTCAGCCCACCGTTGACGGGGATAACGACTCAGTGAGTCTCATTGATCCGCAGGCAGCAAACCGAAAATAACGGCTTTTGAGGTATACTAAGGGCCTATGTCTCAAACTATCACACAGGATCACCTGCGAAATATCGCGATTATCGCGCACGTTGACCACGGCAAAACAACGCTGGTGGACGGGATGCTCAAGCAGGGCGGAGTTTTTCGGACCAATCAAGTGGTCGCCGAGCGCGTCATGGACAAGATGGACCTGGAGCGCGAGCGCGGGATTACCATTGTTTCCAAGCACACGGCTATCACCTACGGCGACACCAAAATCAACATCGTGGACACGCCCGGACATGCGGACTTTGGCGGCGAAGTCGAGCGGGTGATGACCCTGGTTGACGGCGTTCTGCTGCTGATTGACGCCGTGGAAGGCCCCATGCCGCAGACCCGGTTCGTGCTGTCCAAAGCCCTGCAAGCCGGGCATAAAGTCGTGGTCGTCGTCAACAAGATTGATCGGCCTAACTCGCGCCTGGACTATGTGGTGGACCAGACGTTTGACCTGTTCGCTGCGTTAGGCGCGACGGAAGCGCAGCTTGATTTCCCTGTCGTTTATGCGATTGCTTTGCAGGGAACGGCGACCCTGGACCCCAGCGAGCCGGGAACCGATCTCGGCGTTCTGTTCCAAACCATTGTAGACCACCTGGACCCGCCGGCGGGCGACCCGGAAGCGCCGCTTCAGCTTCGGGCGACAACGCTGGATTACGACGACTACAAAGGCCGCATTGCGATTGGGCGCGTCAACGCGGGCGTCATCAAGACCGGTCAGAACATTGTGGTCGTCAACCGTGAGGGCATGAATGTCCCCGGCAAGATCGCTCAAGTGTTCATTTATCAGGGGCTGAACCGAACCGAAGTGGAGCAGGCGGAAGCCGGCGAGATTGTTGCGATTTCGGGCCTGCCGGACGTGAACATCGGCGAAACGATTGCGTCTCGCGAGAACCCCGTCGCTCTGCCGATGATGCAGGTGGATGAGCCGACCCTGCGGATGACCTTCGGCGTGAACACGTCGCCTCTGACCGGCCGCGAAGGGCAGTGGTCCACGTCGCGCAAGCTGCGCGAGCGGCTGATGAAAGAGCTTCAAACCAACGTCGCCCTGCGCGTCGAAGACACCGACTCCGCCGATCAGTTCTCGGTCTCAGGCCGAGGCGAGCTGCACCTGGCCGTCCTGATTGAGACCATGCGCCGAGAAGGCTATGAGCTGCAAGTGTCCCAGCCGGAAGTCATCTTCCACGAAGAAAACGGCGTCAAGATGGAGCCGCTGGAAGAAGTGGAAATTGACGTGGCCGAAGAATACTCCGGCGTCGTGATTGAGCAATTGGGACGGCGCAAAGGCGAAATGCTGGATATGTCCACGCCCGGCGACGGCCACGTCTATATGCGCTTCAAGGTGCCGACGCGCGGCCTCTTGGGGTTCCGCAACCAGTTTTTGACTGAGACGCGCGGCACAGGGGTCTTAAACTCCTTGTTCGGCGGTTATATCCCGTACACGGGCGAGATGACGATTGAGCGCAACGGCAGCCTGCTGGCAAGCGAGTCCGGCATCACCACGACGTTCGGCCTCGCGGCGGCGGAAGACCGGGGCATTTTGTTTGTGCCGCACAACATTGAAGTCTACGAAGGCATGATTATCGGCAAGAACGCCCGCGACAACGATCTGGAAGTCAATGTCTGCCGCAAGAAGCACTTAACGTCTATGCGCGAGTCCAACAAAGAGACGTTCATGCGCCTCGCTCCGCCGATGGTCATGTCTTTGGACCGCGCCATTGAGTACATCGGCCCCGATGAGCTAGTGGAAGTGACCCCAAAAAACATCCGAATGCGAAAGCGCGAGCTGGACGCGAACCTGCGCCGCCGCGCCACCAAAACCGGCAAGTAGCCTTTTGGGCAGTTAACAGAAACAGCCCCCGGCAGATGCCGGGGGCTGTTTTGTTGCGTGCAGTCAATGGTACAATGGCAGCATTCAGAATGGCAGCATTCAGAATGGCAGCATTCAG
>CAXUBO010000031.1:26139-31004 GCA_964249345.1 uncultured Armatimonadales bacterium
AATGGCAGCATTCAGAATGGCAGCATTCAGAATGGCAGCATTCAGGAGGAATACGACAATGGAAGCAAAGACAGCCGAATTGACCCCAGACGAAGTCGTAGAACGCGGCAAAGCGGTTTACGAGCAAAGCATCCGCGCTCAGGTGGAAGCAGGCAACACCGGCAAGCTGCTGATGATTGACGTTTTGACCGGCCACTGGGTTTTGGGAGACGACCGCATCACCATGGCTCGGCATCTGCGGGCGCAAAACCCGGACGCTGCCAATTACGCTCTGCGTGTCGGCTATCCGACGGCGGAGAAGATTGGGTCTTGGCCGTCTTTGCCAGGTCAGCCAGGGGGCAGGCCGTAATGATTGGACGCTTCCTGCCAAGCAGAGAGTTTGTGCTGGATTTGACATTGCGAGATTTAGAAGGCGAGCCTCTGGAGGTCGCCGCCGTTGTGGATACCGGCTTCAGCGGCTTCTTAACGGTGCCGATCTCGGTTCTTGAACGGCTTGGCCTTTCGCAAACGGACACGGAAGAAGCGACGCTTGCCGACGGAAGTGTTCTGCGGTTCGGCGTCTACGAAGTGACCCTGGATTGGGACGAAGAGGAGCGCACCGTTCCCGCTTACGCGACGCAAAGCAGTACTCTTCTCGGCATTTCCATGCTTTTGGGCAGCATCGGCACGTTTGAGTTTGTGGACGGCGGCACGGTGACAATCGAAGCGGCGTAACATTGCATAGAAACAAACCAGCCCCCAGCAGATGCCGGGGGCTGGTTTGGGTTGTGCTTAATCCGCGTGTCAGTGGCGCTTATAGATGCGTTTGACGGCGGGATGGATCACGCGGATGGAACCGGCTGGGGCGTTATCCGGAGTCGGTGGGTTCAGGAGCGTCATCCCAGCATCGGTAGCAGGCAAGGTTGAGACTTCGGCCTGGACAACTGTCTTGCCGGTCGGGTCAGTCTCAGTAAGGGTGTGCGTGCCGGGCGTCGTGAACAATACAACGGTTCCTTGAGCGTCGGCGACCGTTGGCTGGTAGCCGGCGGGATAAACGCCGGTCCCTGGGCCGCCGTCAATGGTTACAAGATCACCAGGAGTGATTGCCGTGGTTGCGAGTGTTGCAGGTTTCGCCGGGGCCGTGGCTGTAGCGGGTACTGCCGGGACGATAACCGTCAAGCTTTGCAGGAACAGAGCAACCGAGGCAGGGTCAACGGTGGCGACAACAAAGTCGGTAGTGCTGCTTTGGCCGGAGACGGTGGAGATCGTCGTATGGAGGTCATGCAGGCCCGTCGTCTGCATGAAGGCTGGAATTGGGAACGCAGCAGTCTCATACTGGGCTTGAGGCAGAACGCTTGTGCCAATGGCATTCTGGCCGATAAACGACAGCGGCTGGCTGAATACTGATGCTGATGCTTCAGAAGAAGTCAAAACTACGCTGGTGGTGTTTAGGTCATCCGGGTTGCCGTTCAGAACGCCGGCACTGGTATAAGCGCCAAACACAAGTGTCCCGGCATAGTTAGTTGGAATAGCGGAAATTGGCGTCGAAGACGCGGAATTAAAATAACTGCCGCTTGTCCCAAAGCCAAGCGCAAGCCCAGGGCTAGAAGTGACGCCGTCGCTGGTAACTCCATTCGGAAAATCAAGCTGATAAGCTTGAAGCGGCCCCGCCCCACTGACAGTTTTGTAAGCGAACGCGGCGACAAGCGCGGCTGCCGGTGTGGTAGTCGTGGTGCCGTTCGCAGTTGTCGTCACGTTAAAGGCAATGCCACTGGTTTCACCGGCTTGGACGCCGGAGGCGGCTGCCGCATCATTCAATCCATAAACCACCGGGCCGCTGTTTGGGGTAGGAACCACCGGGTTGTTCGTCGTAGACGCACCGCCGCAGCCGCTCAACGCCGCAGCCGCAATGCCGAGGCCGGCGAGAGGCAGGACTGCCCGCAGCGCACGCTTATTTAATAAATGTCGTTTCAGTGTCATAAGTGTATTCTGTTCCTTGATGTGATGGGGAAGCAAGCCGAAGGAATGCAGACCTGCATTCCTTCGGCGGCTCAGGCGAGAAGCGGCTTAGAACTTGTGGCGGAAGCCAAAGCTGAGGAAGATCGGAGTCACCGAACCCGCGCCGCGCCCATAGTAGATATGGCCCTGCGGCTCGGCTGCGGTCGGACCTGCGTAGTAGAGTGTGCCGCCGGCATTGGTCGTCGAGATGACGGTCGCGGTCTGCTTGTCAAAGACGTTGTCCACGTTCAGGAACAAGTTCGTATCACGAGATACAAAGAAGTCCGAGTTCAGCGAGATTTTGTAGTGCCATCCTGAGTTGCCAACCACGGGAGAAAGCGGGGACAACGCGCCGTTGTTCAAGAGTACCGGAACTTCCGTCAAGTCGCCGCCGCTGTTGATCGTTTTTTCGCCATGCTGACCATCGGCCGCTCCAACTCCATTCGCAAAAAGAGTGCCATCCCCTGCCGTGCCTCGGTTGAAGGGAAAGCCGCTTCCGGCGTCCAGCACGACGCTGGTCCCAAAGAAGTGGTTGAACTTCTTGGAAACAACGGCGGCAACTGTGTGGCGCTGATCGTAGGAGGTCGAGAACTCCTGTTTGTCGAGCTGCGTATACTGGGCATTGGTGAGCGCTGAGTCAGTCACAAACTCAGCAAAGTAGGGAATGTATCCGGTGTCAAAGGCGCTGCTCGTCGCACGGGTGACCGAGTTGGTATAGCTCAGGAAGCCGTTCAAGTCATAATCGTTCTTCGCCTTCTTGCTGAACACAAATTCCGCGCCTGTATCCTGGCCGCGCCCCGTGTTCTGGTATTGGTAGGGAAGCGACCGGATACCACCCGTCAGGTTGCTGTACTGAAGGGTCAGCAGGTCGTACTGCTTCTTGGTGAAGCCGGTCAGGGATGTCGCAAAGCTGTTGCCGAACAGTTTGAATGCCTTGTCTACGCCGAGGTCGAAGTTCTCCGAGTAGTATGGCCGCAGTGAGTTCGGGGTGTAGTTCTTTTCCCGGTTGAGTTGCGCCGTCGCACTATTTGCCGTGGTTGGGAAAGGATCAACGCCGGACGGATCGCCCGGCTCCAGATAAGCAACGTAGCGAGTTTCCGGCATCTGCGACGTGCGGGTCAGCGATGAGTGGAATTGCAGGTCACGGTTCGGCGAAAACGCAACTCCGGCACGCGGATCGAAGAAATGGTCCGTGAACGGGGTCAAGCGTCCGATGTTCCGGTAGCCGCGTGTCGAGTACCGTCCGCCGAGGTCAAGTGTCAGCTTGTCGCCGTTTGGCTTCAGTTCACCGCCCAGGTACGCATCGGTTTCCGCTGTGTTAATCAAGTTGGCCCGGTCATTGTAGCCGCTGGCGTTGCTCAGGCTCTGGAACGGTGTTGTGACGGAGCCTGTGATGAGATGATAGTTGTTGTGAGAACCGACATACTGAAGGCCGGCCTTGAGTTGAAACTTTTTGGAAAGTTGATTTTGGTAATCTAACTGGTTCGTGTCAGATGTTGATGCTTGCTTGCGGAACTCTGACAGATAGTCCTCCAAGTGGAACGTCACTGCGCTGTACAACTGGGCAAAGCGATAGCTGAGAAACGACTGCGGGTTGAAGCGGTGGCGCAGGGCCACATAGCCGATATCGTAGCTTTGGACATCCTGGTTCACGTTGTATCCTGGCAGGCCAGGATTCGCATCATAGGTTGGCTGCTCAATTTTGGTATCGCTGGTTGAAGGGTATTGATAGTTTTCCAGGCCATGCCCGTACAGACCGGAGACTTCGTTGTTCGGGTCGGCATAGTAGTTGACCTTAAACAGCGTGTCCTGCGAGTCCGGCAGCTTCACCGCGCCGAAGCCGGGCGGGAAGGTGTTGCGGAAGCGGACCGTGGAAGCGTAGTAGTCAAACTTGCCGTCTTTGGTGATGTCGCCGAACTGGGTGTTGGTGCCGATGTAGTTCCACTGGGAAGAAGGGCCGACGGTCAGTTCCGTGATGCCCTTGATGCCCTGGTTGTGCAGGTCACGGCCATTGTAGGTGATTTCATTGATGAAGCCGCCGGTCGCGCCGCCGTAGGACGGGTCGGCGACGTTGGTGTAGAAGTTGGCGCTTTTCAGACCGACCGTAACGATGTTCGTGGCGAACTCGTTTGTGATCGGATCAATGACCGAAATGCCGTCCACCAGGAAGCCGACTTGGAACAAGTCCGAGCCGCGAATGTGCAGGTAGCCGCCTGGATCGTAGGTGATGCCCGGCTGCCCAAACAAAAGTCCGGGGAACTGGTACAGGTTGTTCGGCTGAGACTTGACTTTTTGCTCTTCGTCGGCGGTGATGACGCTGGCTGTGGAAGTCTGCGCCCGCGGTACGCCGGGAACAATGACGGTGCCGGTGGTGCGGACGGTCTTGCGCTGGAGCACGAAGTCCAGGCGCTGCACGATGTCCTGGGTCACGGTGGTGGTCAGCGTTTCCGAGTTGAACGTCGCCGACGACACGGTGAGGGTGACGGTGCCGGGGTCTTCTCCGGTAAAGTTGTAGGAGCCGGAAGCGTCTGTTTTGGCGGTTTCGCCGGTTTCCACGATGCGGACTTCCGCGCCGACAACCGGCTGGCCGGTGGAGCTGCGGACAGTGCCGTTCAATGTTCCGGTGGTGGCGGCGTGGGCCATCAGCGGGAAAAAGCTCATTGCGCCGGCAACGAGGAGTGTGAAAGCATGATACTTGTAAGAGTGCGCTTTCTGCATGGATAAATGTCCCCCTTCTGAGTTCAGGAATGAAGTGTGACGCAGAGCGCCGGATCGCGAAAGCTGATAAAGCGGCTTTCGTTTGGTGGAAAATCCGGCGACGCTGCCGAGGTGTACGTGCAGGAGGGAAAAATCCCAAGAGCGTTCCTGCATTATACAGCACATTTTGG
>CAXUBO010000032.1:0-16810 GCA_964249345.1 uncultured Armatimonadales bacterium
GTGTCAGCAACAGAATATATTGTCCGAACCAAAGATGTCGTCAAAGTGTTTACCCTGGGAGAAGAAAAACTGCGGGCGCTGGACGGCGTCAATGTAGACATTCGGCGGGGCGAGTACATTTCCATCATGGGACCGTCCGGGTCCGGCAAGTCTACGCTCTTTAACGCCATTGGCGGCTTGGATAAGCCCGACAGCGGCAGCGTGTTCATCAACGACGTGGATATGGCCCAGCTTGACGCCGGGGAGCTGGCGTACCTGCGCTGCCACACCATCGGCTACATCTTCCAGACGTTCAACCTGATTACGGTGATGACGGCTTTAGAAAATGTCAGCCTGCCGACTATCTTTGCCGGCCAGCCGACGGAAGACGGCCAGAAACGCGGCATGGAGCTTTTGGACATTGTGGGCCTCGGCCACCGCTATCACCATAAGCCGTCCCAGCTTTCCGGCGGCCAGCAGCAGCGCGTCGCCATCGCCCGGTCCCTGGCAAACAACCCCAGCATTATTTTGGCCGACGAGCCGACGGGAAACCTCGACTCCAAGACCGGCGAAGAAATTATCGCGCTCCTGCGCCGCTTGAACAAAGAGCAGGGCGTGACGATCATCACGGCGACGCACGACTACAAAATGGTAGATGTGTCCGACCGCGTCATTTGGATCAAAGACGGCAAAGTGGAGAAGATCGAAAACCGGGCCGACATCAAGATCAGCGTCGGCGGCATGGGCGGCGAGGCCGATCATCTGTCCGGCGGTGCCGATGCCACCAATGTAGACGCCCCGCTTTTAGTATAGAAGGATTGCTTCAATTTGTATTAGGAATTAGCGCGGGAATAAATATGACGCGCAACAAGTGGGGTTTTCGGTCGATTGAACAGCTTGAAGATCATTTCCTCTGGCACGGTGATGAGTTAGGTATTGCGACCGTGGATGACTACGGTAGGGAGGCATTTGAACTCTTCAATAATGCCCTTGACGAGAATTGGCAAGAGTGCGAACAAACTCTTGGGCGGGTGCGTTATCATTTTGTGACACAGCAAGTGCTATACTTATCGAAAAACGGAAAGTATATTAACTCGTATTTCAAGAAGTCTACTCGGTTAATTGACCGTGCCAATAATGCCGCTTGGTTTAGAAACAAATGTCAACAATAGGAACAACAATTTGCTTGGTTTGTGGTTATAACCAGATGGAGCCGCTCGAACTAGGGATAATTTGCCCAAGCTGCGGCACTCAGTACGGGGTGTCTGATGAAGACGCAACTTATCCTGAACTGCGCCACCGTTGGATTAGCGCCGACCATGCCCGCTGGTGGAGCCGATACACGACGCCTCCTGTGGGATGGTCTGCTGTGGCCCAACTTCGCAGCATCGGCTACAAATGCACAGCATCCGACATGCAAAAGATCAACGAGCATGAACCAGCGCTTGTCGCCAAGCGGTGAATGATCCAAAACTAAAAACTTTCGCTGAAAATGTACCGCTGATTTCAAGATAAAATGCAAAAAGAAGCGCTCCGTCATCCCAGCCCGTACAAGCTGAGCGTGCCGTCGCCGGTGTAGACCAGCAGGACGCGGCCATCGGCGGACAAGGCGGTTTGGCGCAGGGAGCTGGGGAGAGGATAGCGCCGCAGAATGTGGCCGTCATGTCCCAGGGCATAGAGGGTATGCTGGCCGTCGGACACGAACAGGTGGCTGCCGTCCGGTGAAAGTGCGACGAGGGAAGGCGAGAACAGCAGGTCGCCGCGCTCCCAAAGCGTGTTTCCTAAGCGGTCCATTAGGCGCAGGTGATGCTCGGACAGGCTTTGATTCCCCCGCACAATCTGGCGCAGATACGAGACCGCAATGCAGTCCCCGGTCTGCGTGATCCGGGCGGTCGGATAAAAGGCATCTTCCCCCAGTTCCACTTTCCACAATGGGTTCCCGCCGCCGTCGCTGCGCCAGAGGTACAGCGACGGATCGCTCTGGCGGACATTTCCGTAAGACAGCCCCAGCACATAGCGCCCGTTGCCGGAAAGCTGGGCCGTGAACAGCCGATCCGCCAGCGCGTGCCGCGCCTCGGCGTCGTCGGGATACTGCCACAGGCAGACCCCGCGCGGCGTGTAGCAGGCCACGCTGCTGTCGTTCCAGGTCCCGGTCACCAGAAACGAACCCAGCGTCGGAAACGCTACCGAGCTGCCGATGCCGCCAAGCGGCCAGGAATGGATGCGCTTGTCCTGTCGCTCGCTTTGGTACGGCTGGTCGCTCAGGCCGTAGAGGTATAAAGTCTTGCCGCCGGTGACAACGCCGGCATACGCGCCGTCGGCGGAAATGTCGGCGTCCCAAACCGCGCCGCTGAGGGTTTGATGGGCCAGCGTCGTACCGTCTGATCCATTCAAAAGGGTAATTTCCGGCTGGTCCGGGTCAAGTGCCGCCCAGGCCAGCACGGACGCCCCGGCGGCCCCAACCGCGACATTGGTGGCATTGGCGGCGGCATGGGTCCAAAGCGGATGGTTCGGCTGCGTCCGCCAGTGCCAGAGGGAAACTGTTCCTTTGGCTCCGTTGCACAAAGCGACCAGTTCGCCCTGCGGGGACAGCGCCGCGCCCCGAAAATCCGCGACAGGCCGGGTCCAGAGCAGCGTCAAAGGCGCGGCGGCGGGGGCGGCCCGCACGGCGGCATGGCTGCTTCCGACCCGGAGCCAGAGGATGAAAAGCAGAAGCAGGCACAAGGCCGCCGCTCCCGCCTGCCAGCCTTGTGTCTTCATGCCGTCACCAAAGAAGCTTGGGACAAAAAGAAGCGATGTACCCGATCATCTCCCGTGAGTTCCGGGTGGAATGCGCTGCCCAGCACATTCCCCTGCCGGACAAACACGATTTTGCCGTCATGCCGCGCCAGCACCTCGACGCCTGGCCCGGCTTCCACGACATAGGGCGCCCGGATAAAGACCGCGCCCAGCGGCTCCTGTCCCAGCGCGGGAATGTCCAGCGGCGCCTCAAATGAGTCCACCTGCCGCCCAAAGGCGTTGCGGGCGACGATCACATTCAGCAGGCCAAGTGTCGGCTGCCCGCCGCGCTCGCCGGTGTCTGCCGTCACGCCATTGGACAGCAAAATCAGGCCCGCGCAGGTTCCGTAGATCGGCTTGCCCTGGGCGTGCGCCGTTTTCAGCGCCGCATCCATGCCGTACCGGGCCAGCAGCTTTCCAATGGCCGTGCTTTCCCCGCCCGGCAGAACGATGCCGTCCGCCCGCTTGATGTCTGCGGGCAGACGTGCGCCGAAAGCGTCAGCGCCCAGCCCATTGAGCATCTCAATATGTTTTTGGAAGTCCCCCTGCATGGCGACTACCGCGATTTTTGTTCCGTTCATTGGCGTATTATAGCATATGCGCGAAAGCGCCAGGGACCTACCCCGTCACTTGTGGCGGGGTAGGTCCCTGTCCCCCATTATTGGAGGCTAGGGGGTCTTGGGCGGCGGGGGCCAAATGCCTTCCTGTGGTACTGATGCGGCCTCCCGCATCGCTTCAACGGAAGCCTGCACGGCTTGACGCTGCCGTGCGGCACGAACGCGAAGCCAGCGGATGAGCGAGACCGGGCCGGAAGAGATGAGCCAACTGATACCAACCGTAATCAGTGCAGTGGAATAATTCTGTAATCAGTGCAGTGGAATAATTCTGTCTTAGCCGCAACCAGCCGTAATCTATGGTTTGCTCTAGTTCAGTGCTGCCCAAAAAAAGAAGCAGCGGAACCAGACCCCAGAAGAAAGTATAGCGTCGGGAAATCCCGCTCAAGACTGCGGGAGCCAGCAACAAACTCAGTGCCCCAAATGCTATGCCGGCCAAATTATGACCGTGCGGCAACGCAGCATTTTGTTCTGCCATGACATGCGGGTTGTACGACAAAGCGAAGCAAGTGGCACTAGTGCTTCCGCCGATCATTCCAACACGCAAGGCCCGCGTGTCCCAAGTTTGTTGCAGCTCTGGCATCGTTAGAAATGCTTGGCGTCGTGGTCCCAGGCGGAGGTCTGCCAGTTGTCGGGCTTGTTTGGGTCAGGCAGCCAGTGAGGAAGAGAAAACATCAGAAAGTCCGCAAGGGCGTGGGCATACGGCTCATAAAGATTACGCATTTCGGTCAATCTTTTATCGTCTTCGGGGCCGTCGCACAGCGGGAGGCCGGCCTGGGCGAGAATGCGGCGCAGGGTCGCCAGGTCGTCAATCGGCAGCCGGTCCGGGTCCAGCGGTTTCGGCGGCAGGTTGAAGACATACGCTAAATCTACCAGCATGTGCCGGCACATCGCCAGGGTCATCCGTGCCTGCCACTTCAGATCATTCTGCCACTCCGGGTCGCCGGCCGTGCCGATAATGATCAGCGTACAGGTGTCCATGATTGCTGTCAGCGCCCCCAGCCAGGACTGATGATCATGCTGCGACCGATAATAAGTCAAAACCGGGTAGGACAAATGGCTTTCAAGCTGCTCGGACGCCCATACTTCCCAGTCCCGCAGCAAAAGGATCAAGCTTGCCATTTGGCGGCTTTCCGCGTGCCGCTTGAGCATCTCGGTCGCCGACGGCGGCGATGACGCGCGGGCATCCAGAAGCGAAATGATGGCTTCGCGCTGGGAGAACGCCTGGTACAGCACCGGCAGGTAGCCGATGACGACCGCTAAAAATGCAAAGCCGATGCCCGCTTCCGAGACCGCAATGAACCGGGCTAAATTCGTGCGTGGGGTCACGTCGCCGTAGCCCAGCGTGAAGAATGTGACGCCGCTTTGGTACAGCGCCGCTTGGAGACGGGTTGTTCCCGGCACATGGGTGATGCCGTTGGGCTGCGCCCATTGCAGCAGTGCGAAGCCGAGGATCAGCATCAGCGCCCACAGCACCAGCAGCAGGGGCAGGGACAGCGGCCCAAAATAAGACAAGAACAGGCTCCGGCTTCCCTTCGGCATCCGTTTCGCGATTTTGGCGGATGCCGGCCACAGCACCCGGTAAAAGCCGCGCGTCACCCGCAGAGCGCGTGTGACCGACCGGGGCAGAATAATTGTCTCAAACCCTTCCCAAACAATCAGCCCAATCAAGAAAAGCCCAAGTGATGCTGCAAAAATAGCCATAGTGTTCAGAACGCCCGCAGCGGCAGAAACCAGAAGAAGCCGCTGCTCCTTACGCCGTTATACCCGCCTTGACACTTTCTCGCTGCCTCGGCTACAATAAAAGAACACTATGAGCATTTTGACTGTCGCCAATTTAGGAAAAAGCTACGGAACCGACCTTCTTTTTCAGGACGTAAACTTCTCAATCGCCGCCGGGCAGAAGATGGGCCTCGTCGGCAGGAACGGCTGCGGCAAGACAACCCTGCTGCGGATTTTGCTGGGGCAGGAGCTTCCCGACACCGGCAAAGTGTCCCTTGCCGCCGGGCGGAGCTTAGGCTATCTGCGCCAGGAAGCGCCGGTTCACCCGGAGCATACGATCTGGGAAGAAATTCAAACTGTCTTTGCGCCGCTGCGGGCTGCCGAAGCCGAAACCCAGCGCTGGGAAGAAGCCATGTCGGCGGCGGAGACCGACGACGCACTCGAAACCGCGATGGAGGAATACGGCCATGCCCGCGAAGCGTTTGAAGCGGCCGGCGGCTACCGGCCCGACACGGACGTGCCGATGACACTGGAGCGCCTCGGCATCACCGAAGCCGATTATCCTAAGCGTGTCGGCGCGTGTTCCGGCGGCGAGCAGACCCGGCTGGCGCTGGCAAAAATTGTCTTGGCCCGGCCTGATCTGCTGATTTTGGACGAACCCACGAACCACTTAGACATTGCCGCGACTGAGTGGCTGGAAGGCTTCTTGAGAAGCTACGAGGGGGCCGTGCTATTGGTCTCGCACGACCGGTACTTCTTGGACGCTGTGTGCGACACGATTGCCGATGTCGAGCAGCAGCAATTGACTGTCTACAAAGGCAATTATAGCCACTTTCGGCGTCAGAAAGAAGAGCGGATGGCGAGGCAGCAGGACCAGTACGACCAGCAGCAGGCCGAGATCGCCCGTTTAGAAGCCGTCATCAAAAAGAACATGGGCGGCGACTCGGTTCAAAGCAAGCTGCGCTCGCGCATGGAGACGCGCATTGAGCGCATGGACAAAGTGGAGCGCGTCTTCAAAGACACGACGACAGTTCGGGCGCTGTTTGACGCCGACGCCGCCGGGCGCATTGGCCGGGAAGTGCTGCGCTCGGAAGAGCTGACCAAGACTTACGGCCAGCGCACTTTGTTTGACCATCTTTCTTTTCTTGTTGAGCGCGGCGACCGGGTGGGTCTGGTCGGCCCAAACGGCGCGGGCAAGACAACGCTTGTCAAGATGATCCTCGGCATGGAGCAGCCGACGCGCGGCTCGGTGGGCCTCGGCCACAATGCCCGCGTGTCGTACTTTTCCCAGCACGCCGCCGACAGCCTGAACCCTGGATTAAGCGTCATTGACTCCATCCACGACATCGCCGACATGACCGAAACCGAGGCCCGCAATTACTTGGCCCGCTTCTTGTTTACGGGGGATGACGTGTTCAAGAGTGTCGGGATGCTTTCGGGCGGCGAGAAAAACAAGCTGGCGCTGGCCCGCATGATTTTGGAACCCTGCAACCTCTTGATTTTGGACGAACCCACAAACCATTTAGACATTGCCTCCTGCGAAGCCCTGACCGAGATGCTTTCCAAGTACGAAGGCACGCTTTTACTTGTGTCCCACGACCGTTACCTCTTGAACGCCACCACGACCAAGACGCTGGCTTTGGACGGCCACGGCTCCGGCACGCTTTTTGAGGGGCCGTATGCCGCCTGGCGCGAGACCCAAAATAGCGCCCCCGCCCCCAATAATGGGGGAGCTAGAAAAGTTCCATCGCCTCCCAAGCCTGCTGCCTCTGTCCCCGCCAAGACCAATGGTAGTGCGCCTAAAACCAATGGCACGGCTCCACAACCCACGCCCAGGTCAGCGCCTTCCGGCTCCCCCATTATTGGGGGCGGGGGGAGACTCAACGCCCGCGACCTCAGCAAAGCCCGCGTTCGGGCCAGAGAGCGCGTCCTGACCACCGAAAGCGCCGTCAATGCGTTAGAAGCCCAAATCGCCGACGCCGAAACCCGCCTCGCCCGCCCGTCGGACAGCGTCGCCGGCATGGTGACTTTGGCCGCCGAGCATACCCGCCTGCAAGACGATCTGTTGTCCGCCCTCAGCGCCTGGGAATCCGCCGTCGCCGAACAAGAAGCGCTGGGGGGTTAAAAAGTGCGGTAAACGAGGGCGTAAACGCCCGCGCTGGGAGGCGAAGCGCCAAGCTGCCGCCTGCGCGGCAGAAGACTTCGGATAAGATGATCTTACTCTTGTCCTGCGTAGGCGGGACCTCAGCGTCCGCGCTTCCCAGCGAGGGCGTTTACGCCCTCGTATAATGGCGCATCAAAATCTTCGGCGACATAAGTAATAATGCCGATTGCGCTTCCCGGCTGACGGGGCGGCTTTGCCGGTAAAAGGCGTGCCAAAGGCGCATCGCCGCGCACGATGACAAACTCCTTGCCCCGCTCCACTTCTTCCAGCAGCCGCCCAAGTTCCGCAGCCGCTTGCTCCACTGTGACTTGAACCATGTGACTTGAACCATGTGACTAGTGTACCTGATGGAGCAGGCTGTCCAGTCACTGCTTAAAAAATTGCTGCCGCACTTTAGGCATAGCGGCTGGTCCCAAACCCGCCCCTTGCTCTTGGCGCAGTTCAGCACGATACATTTCTGTGCCTGCCTCACTGGCCATGTCCCGCCCCAAAACACTTTCTTGTATGGCGATCTTATGGATTTGCCGAAGAAGAGAGCGGCTTCCAGGGGTTCTTGGGAATAATTGCACTTCTTCCACCCGTTCTCGTCTAAGGTCGGTCTGGTCTCTGGCCATCCACTGCTCCGCTTGCGCCTCGCCCACGCGATTGCCCTTGCTTTTGGCGAATGCTCCGTAGTTTTCAGCATTAGGGTAGTCCACCGTCCAGCCTCCAATCAGTCTTTCTAAATTGAGGGCTTGCACTAATGTTGCGGGGCTTGCCTGCGGAAGCGCCTGATGGACTGCGGCTTCAAGCCGCTGATCATAGCGCATCAACGAGTGCTGCTGGGCCTGAAACGCATTTCCTTGAACGCCGAGCGTCTTTTGTAAAAAAAGCAGTTTTTGTCGTACAGGTTCGGCCACTTCCGCCGCCGACGCTGGGACGGGCCTCGCGTAGCGCGGCTCGCTTCCGCCGGTGTACGCGGGCAGAGTTAGCGTCGCGGCCTGCTGAACCGTGAACATCGCGGGGTCATATTCTTTGAGCTGGCTGGCGACGCCGCCCGGCAGGGTTATTGCCCCATAGAGCGCCTTTGGGCCGCCGATGGCCTGGATGACGAACGGCGCGGCCTGGGGCATGTTGTTGACATACACGGTCGGCCCGGCGCAGCGGACGGCGCTTGTCGTGACAAGCCGCTGATTGTTGACGGCAATCGCTTCCGCGCCGGCGGCTCTCAGCTCATTCACGACTTCGTTGATGTCGCTGTCATGGATGATGTTTGGGAGAGCAAGGCCCGCCGGTATTGGGACTGAAAAGGGCTTCTTGCTGTCCCGCAGGGTGACCACTACGCCCGGACCCTGCACAGGAGTCAGGCTTGCGAGAAGCTGGGCTTGACTTAATTTTGGATCGGGTTGGGCGGATGCTGCGGTGAATATGCTGCGTAACGCACTAAGCGCTTGATTGTAATTGGCCCCCGGATTGCTCATAATGTGAGGCGGATTATGCAGCACTTTAGGCAGGCCAGCATCGGGATAAGCGGGCGTCATTTTAATGAATCGCTTGTCCCATTTGATTGCAAAGAGAAGCTGATTTGTTTGCGGTTTCCATCTGACATGTCCATCGGCAAAGCTGTAACCACTGTAAGCGGTAGATGAACTTTCTCCAATGCGCTGAATTGGCCGCAAGGCGAGAGATTGGCCTGTATCGCTGGCATTTTGGGTTCCGAGCGTACTGTCAAAGATGCTGACGACTTCGGCTGGCTCGGCGAACGCCGCGATTGTTTTTCCTGAGCAGTTGCGATTGAACGCATATCCATACCTCTGGGCATTCGGCTGGAATGGGTCAAAGAACACAGTTTTGTCTTTGATGTAGGGCGATAATTCGTCCATCCAATGCGCGGCGTCTGGGTAAAACTCGTCATGGTCCTGCGTATATTGAACCAGTGCAAGGCTGATGATCTTCAAGTTTTCTAAATCTTGTGTTTTTTCCGCTTGGTATTGCTGCTCTTGTGGAGTGAGAAGCGAAGGCGCAGGGGCAGTTGTTTGGGCGGGAGCGGACGAAACTAAGAACGCGCTGCCGAGGGCGGCGGCAATGGTAACGGCGGCGGCAGCGAGGCGCAGGCGGGGCGTGATGACGGGCATGGGACGATCTCCTTTGGCGGACAGGATGCGTTGGATGCGGCGGCCAACTGATGAGCGGAACGGGGCGACGCCGGCGCTTACGGTGCGCTGAGGAAGCGCAAGCGGCGGGCGCGTGGCAAGGGACAGCAGGCAGTCGGCGTAGGCGCGGGGCGAGCAGTGGTGGGACAGCACGGCCTCGTCGCAAGCGTCTTCGCTGAGGTGTTCCAGTTGACGCACTAAAAGCCACAAGAGAGGCTGAGGCCACAGAAGGGCGCAAAGGAAGCGGGCGGCGAGGGTCCAAAGGTTGTCGCGGCGGTCCCGGTGCGCGAGTTCATGGACAAAGATGGCCCGGAGGGCGTCGGCTTCAAACTGGGTTTCAAATGCTTCCGGCAGGAAGATGGCGGGGCGGCGATAGCCTGCCAGAAACGGGCTGTGAACGGACGAGTGCGTCAGCAGGCGCGGCGGGCTGGGCGCGCGCGAGGCCAGCAAAGCCGTCGCCGGGCAGGGCGTGACGGCGCTGGCCGTGCGGCGCAGGCGCGTCAAGTGCCACTGGCAGACGCCAAGCCAGAGCAGCAGGGCGGACGTGACGGCGAGCCAGAGCAGCAGGGCGGACGTGACGGCGAGCCAGAGGGAACCCACCTCCTTGCTTCGTAACAAACGACTTTGCAGGGGTCCTCCCGCCCTCCGGGTCTGCCAGTGCAGAGCGTGAGGACGCGGAGTTTTGGGCGCAGCAGGCGCAGGGGCAGTGTCGGCGGGCTTGGAAATGGCGGCGGGCGTGGATATGGCGGCGGGCGCGGGGCTGTCCAAAGGCGTGATCGCCGAGGGCGCGGCAAGCGGCGCTCCTACGGGCGGAAGCTCTTCGCCCTCCCTCACAGGGAGGGCCGCAACTTGCTGCGGGGTGGGTTCCTGCCCCGGCGTGACCCGAACAACCGGCGCGACGTACCCGGACAGCGGCAGAAGCAGCGCCAAAAGCGCGACGCTTGTTAAAGTGGCCCGGCCCACAAGCGTCTGCACGGTGGGGCCGCGCCCGCGCGTGAGATGCAGGGCGAGCAGGCCAAGCGCCAGCAGGCCGGTGGACTGACAGAGCAGAACGAACAGCATCGTCATTCTATTGCCTCCGGCGTTTCGTCAATAAGCGCCCGCAGGCGCAGCCTCTCGTCGTCTGAGATTGTTTCGTGCTTCAAGAGATGCGAGACTAGGCCGTAGATGGAGCCGCCGAAGACGCGGACAAGCAGGTCGCGGGCGGCGGATTCATTGATGTCGGCTTCGCGGGACAAGGGCCGGAAGACGAAAACGCGGTCGCGGACTGTGTGCGCGGCAGCCCCTTTGGCTTCCAGCTTCCGAAGCAGTGTCTGGGTGGTGGAATGCGCGACCGGCCCCGTTTGATTGAGCGCGTCGGTGACTTCCCGCGCGGTCGCTTCGCCGCGCTCCCACAAAATCTGCATGATTTGAAGCTGGACTTTGCCGAGCTTCGGGATCGGTTTCTTCGGCGGTGCTTTTGCCATGCGTCGTCTCCGTTTACCGTGATAGATGATGAACGCAGTTTACCACGGTAAACGAAGCGTGTCAAGCGCGTGCGGAATGATTTTCGCGGGAACTTTCAGCGGACCGAATGGACATGGGGAAGTGTCGAGACCGTGGATGGAGCGGCAATCATCATAGACTGAACTCCAGCCTGCTTCACTAAATCTAATAGTTTTGTGACTCGGCCGACCGTCTGACGCTTATCACACCGGATAATGGCAACAACACGCGAGTTTTTGCGGACGCGGGCAGCCAGCAGCGGCTCGATTTGGTTTTCCCTAACCCGTTTGCCGTTCAGAAAGTAGACGTTTCTGCTGTTTAGCGTGATGGTGACTTTTTCCCGGCGCGGCACCGGGGCCGAAACAGGCGGCTGCTGGGCCAGGGCAGGTAAAAAGCACGCCGCCGCGAGCGCAAGGGCAGCAGGGAAAAGGGAGCGGCGAATGAAGGCAGACATGGCTGGGTTCCTTTCCACGGAAGGAGTAAACTTTTCGCTGAGTATACCTATAAGATTGAGGCAGGAGGAATGTCGGCACAGCGCGAATTAAGCAGCATGGAATTAGAACACATACAGTTTGAAGGGTGGGACGCCGTGCGTCTCGCAAACGGCGACGCTGAAGTTGTCGTCACGACTTCGGTCGGGCCGCGCATTATTCGCTACGGCCTCTTGGGCGAGCCAAATGCGTTTGCCGTGCTGCCGGACACGCGCGGGCAGTCCGGCGGCGACACCTGGCAGCCTTACGGCGGGCACCGGCTTTGGCACGCGCCGGAAGCCATGCCGCGCTCCTACTTCCCCGATACCGACGCCTACGGAGCGCCGGTGATGGAAGGGGACGCGCTGCGGCTGACGCATCCGGCCGAACACACGACCGGCATCCAAAAAGAAATGCGCGTGACTCTGGCTTCATCGGGTGCAGGGGTCAAAGTCGAGCATATCCTGACCAACCACAACATTTGGCCGGTCACGCTGTCGGTCTGGGCTTTGAGCATTGTCGCCCCCGGCGGAAAAGTGGTGCTGCCGCAGGAGCCATTTGTCTCCCATGACGACGAACTCGCGCCTGCCCGCCCTTTGGTGCTGTGGCCTTTCACCGACATGAGCGACCCGCGCTGGCGCTGGGGAACCAAGTATTTGACGCTGGCCCCGCAGGATGATCTGAACCAAGCGCAAAAAGTGGGCCTTTATAACGCGCAGGGGTGGGGAGCGCACATTACCAACGACCAGGCCTTTGTGATTACGATCCAGCCCGCGCCCGGCGGCCCGGCAGTTTTGCCGGACATGGGCTGCAATTTTGAGACGTTCACCAAAGGCCCGTTTCAGGAACTCGAAACGCTTGGCCCACTAACAACATTGGAACCCAGCCAGTCGGCATCACACACCGAATATTGGCACCTGGCGAAACTCAGCGGCCCTACGGACACCGACGCCGCGCTGGATGCCACCCTGCTGCCGGTTGTGCGTCAAGCGCAGGCGCAGCAGGCAGGAGCCTTGAGTGGATAAAACGCTTTCCGTCGGCACGTTCAATGTCCGCTGGGCGAACCCGGACGACGGCGAGCATCAGTGGAATTTGCGAAAAGAGCGGCTTTTCGCCCTGCTACGAGGCTGGGGGCCGGACGTGCTGGGGATGCAGGAGCCGCTGCTGCCTCAGCTTGAGGCTTTGCGCCGCGCCCTGCCGGACTATGACAGCGTGGCGGTCGGGCGCGATGACGGCCTCGAAGCCGGGGAATTCTGCCCGATTTTCTTTCGCGCGGCCCGCTTTGAGAAGTTAGAAGATGGCACCTTCTGGTTCTCGGAAACGCCGGACACGCCGGGATCAATGGGCTGGAACAGCCGCCACCCACGCCTCTGCACCTGGGTCCGGCTCAAAGAGCAGGAGAACGGCGAAGCATTTTACGTCTACAACGTGCACTGGGACCATGAGTCGCAGCAGGCGCGGGACAACAGCGCCTTGATCCTGCTGGACCGGATACGCCGCCGCGCGTCAGCCGACCCGGTCCTTGTGCTGGGCGACTTCAACGCCGAAGCCGGCAAT
This sequence comes from uncultured Armatimonadales bacterium, assembly GCA_964249345.1. Classification (GTDB taxonomy): domain Bacteria; phylum Armatimonadota; class Armatimonadia; order Armatimonadales; family Capsulimonadaceae; genus JANXMY01. Next base: position 12,902 of record CAXUBO010000032.1, read on the forward strand.
CCTGCCGTGGCCCGCCTCGCCGCGCCGGACTCGCCTGTTCCGGCAAGCGCACTGTCGCCGGAGCAAATCGCGCAGATGGGAACATTCCACGGCTTTACGGGAAACACTTCAGAAACGCCGATTGACCATATCCTAATGTCGCCGGAATGGGAAGTTCTGAGCGCCGAAGTTTTGCGCGGCGACGGCCGGCGTCCATTTCCGTCCGATCATTTTCCCCTCGCCGCGACATTGCGCCGTGGGTAGCTTTACGTTATTCTTTTCATTCTTTATTGTCCACGGCTTTTGCTTCGCGCACCAGTTCATGCGCCTGGGCAGCGTCTGCGGCCCGGACAAACACCTGGACGCCGCCGGTCGCATTGGCAACGGGGCCATCGGCAGCCGCGAATAATTCGTTGCTGAGGACGCATTCAATGCCGTTATCTTCCAGCATTCCGCGGACAATGTGCGCTTCGACCGGGGAGTAAGAGCTGAAAACTGCGCGGAGGGACTCGGCAGACGGCTGAGTATCTTTCGCATCTTCCGAAGAAGGGGCGCTCACGCCGGATGCTTTGAAAGGCCAGAAGTTTTTCAGATTCATGACAGAAAAGAAAGGGTAGGGGCAAGCCCTACCCCTACGCTGTCGGGGAGAAGTGCGAAGTGTTAGGGAGTATTCGGCTGAGCCTGGCTGACGACGGCGGGACGCTGTGCCGTATTGTGGCCGTACAGCGTGACGCCGATGACGACAGCGGCGATAACGAGGACGAGGACAATCACCAGGGTTCCCCAGTTGGCGTTCTGGGTGCTGGTATCTACGGGCTGCGGGGTTTGGACGCTCATGGCTGGCTAGGTCTCCTTTGATAAGACTCGGCTTTTTGATAAGACTCGGCTTTCGTCGAACTCGGCGGCTGGACTAAGGCAATTATACCATTGCAATTCTGGCAATGCAAGCATCAAGACTAGTCTCGGAAATAATTTCCAGGGGAGTCTTCCGAAATTCGAGTATAATGGCGGCGGGAATACGCTGAGAGGACACGCTGATCGGCTTGACGATTGACCGCACGATTGCACTGCTGCTGATTGCCGTCGTCGTCGCACTCCTGGCAAGGCGGCTGCGGCTGCCGTACACGGTCGGGCTGGTGCTGGCAGGGATCGGACTGCGCCTCGCCCGGCATGGACCGGGGGCGCTGCTGACGCCGCATTTGATCACGACGGCATTTCTGCCGCCGCTGCTGTTTGAGGCGGCCTTGTCCCTGCGCTGGCGGGAGCTGCGCCGGGATGGGCTGCCGATCTTTGTGCTGTCTACGGCAGGCGTTGCCGTTTCTGCGCTGTTAGTCGCTTTCGGGATGGTGGCGTTTGCACACTGGCCGAGGTCTGCCGCGCTGCTGTTCGGGGTGCTGATTGCGGCGACTGACCCCGTTTCCGTGACTGCGACCTTCAAGGAAAACAAGATTTTCGGGCGTCTGCGGCTGCTGGTCGAATCGGAAAGCTTGTTCAATGACGGTGTCGCCGCCGTCTTTTTTGCCCTTGCCCTGACGTTTGCGTCCGGGGAAGCATTGACACCCGTGGCTGCTGCCGGACAGCTCCTCAAGATTTCGCTGGGCGGGATTGCCATCGGCGCGGCCTGCGGCGGCCTGGCGACTGTGCTGGCCGGGCGCACCGAAGACTCGCTGGTAGAAACGGCGCTGACTACGGTGGCGGCTTACGGATCGTTCCTGCTGGCGGATCATTACGGGATGTCCGGCGTGCTGGCGACGGTCTCCGCCGGGCTGCTGCTGGGCAATGTCGGCGTTTTAGGCGGTGAGGAAGATTCAATACTGACCCAGCGCGGGCGCGAGGTAGTCATTGCGTTCTGGGACTTCGCGGCGTTTGTGGCGAACTCGCTTATCTTTCTCTTGATTGGCCTGGACGCCGCCAGCCGCTCCTTTTCGCTGCTGGGGATCACCGCCCTGGCGCTTGCGGTGGGGCTGACCTTGCTGGGCCGGGCCGCGTCGGTGTACCCGCTCAGCTTGCTGTTTGCCCGAAGCCGGCTGGCGATCAAGCGCCCGCATCAGCATCTGCTGTTTTGGGGCGGGATGCGCGGGGCGCTGGCGCTGGCGCTGGCCCTCAGCCTGCCGGGAACAGTGGCGTACCGCACCCAGATCGTGCTGGCGGCTTTTGGCGTGGTCGCGTTCTCGGTCGTGGTTCAGGGAATTACCATGCCGCTTTTGTTGAAGCGGCTGAGGATTTGACCTACCACTTTGCTGTTTTCAGAAAGAACTTATTCCATGCTAAAACTCACCTGCTTTTTAGTTGCTGCTCTCGCTTTGTTTCTGCCCGCCGCGATTGGCTGCGCTGCCCCAAACGCCAAGCACACGCGGCTGGCGCCGGCGGCAGGCAGCGAAAATATAGGCAGCGAAAAATTCACGTTTGTCGCTTATGGCGACACGCGCTCCAACCCTGCGGAACACGCCGTCATCATTCAGGAGATCATCCGGCTGCACCCGGAGTTTGTGCTGCAAAGCGGCGATCTGGTCGCCGTGGGCGGGAATGCGGCGCAGTGGGAGCAGTTTGCCCAGATCACTCAGCCGCTCCGGGAAGCGCACATTGCGTATTATCCGGCGCGGGGCAACCATGATGTCGGGCCGTATTATCCCCATGTGGTCACGGAGCCATTCGATTCAGGCGACAAAGTCAACAAGCTGTATTATGCGTTCACCCGGCACAGCAATCGGTTTATTATTGTAGACAGCATGGAAGACTACAACCCAGGCAGCCGGCAGTATGTGTGGCTCCAAAGCGAGCTGGCGCGGGCGCAAAAGACCGCCGTGAACACGTTCGTCATGTTCCACGAAGGGCCGTTCTCGCCGGGACCGCATGGGCCGACGCCCGAAGCGCAGGAATATCTGCATCCGCTGTTCGTCAAGTACCGCCCCACCGCAGTCTTTTGCGGCCATGACCATCTGTATTACCGAACCGAGCGGAGCGGCGTCACTTACATTGTCACCGGCGGCGGGGGCGCACCGCCGTACCGGCCTGAGAACCGGCAGATCACGCTGCCCGGCGATGTGTACGTCCACGACACCGACAGCGCCGGCCATGCGCTGCCCGAAGCGCAGTATGACGCGCTGATCTACCATGCCATTAAATGCGAGGTAAACGGGCCGCGCGTGACCATGACCGTGATCCGGCCCAACGGCAGCGTCTTGGACCGCTTCACGCTGGGGCCAAAATAGCGCCATGAAAATAATGCCATGAAAATAATGCCATGAAAATAATGCCATGAAAATAATGCCATGAAAGAACCCACCGACGACAGCCTGCCGGATCATGTCAGCCAGCAGGTTGACACGATTGCGACACTTCATGCGCGAGGCGAAAGCGATGTCAGCATTCACCAGCGCACCATTGAGAAAGTCACGGCGTTTCTGGGAAGGCCGCTCTTTCTGAACCTGACGATTGCGGCGATTGCGGTCTGGGTAGGGCTAAATCTTTCTTCTCATCGCCTGCATCTTTCTCCGTTTGACCCAAACCCGTTCCCGCTGCTGGCCTGGCTGGTCAGCACCGGCGGCCTGCTGCTGACGATAGTTGTTTTGATCACGCAGAACCGGCAGGCGCGTCTCGCCGAGCGCCGCGCCCAGCTTGACTTGCAGGTGAACCTGCTGGCCGAGCAGAAGATCGCCAAAGTCATCGCGCTCTTGGAAGAGCTGCGCCGGGACAGTCCCGACATCCAAAACCGCTACGATGCGGAAGCCGAAGCCATGTCGGAAGCCGCCGATGCCCATGCGGTCTTAGACGCGCTGGAAGAAAAACTGGACGCGGTGGAAGAAAAGCCGGAAGAACGGACAAGCGATGCCGAAACGGAAATTGAGGCCGCGCCAAACCCTGTCGGCTACGGCGAGAATTGACACCCGGAGAATTGACACCCGGCGGTGCAATTCGGTAAACTCTGTG